>JBDTVU010000025.1:0-32880 GCA_040007035.1 Betaproteobacteria bacterium
TAAACTTGGGGCGCCTACGGTGATCGATAGATCAATTGGCAGCTGATCCCAACCTGATTCGCCGCCTCTCTCAGCTCATCTTTCTTTGCCAGCTGCTAGGAACCGCCGGGCGCCGTATCGCTGTCTTCTCCGCAGACTCGCATGACTGGAACATGTCGGTTGGATCGAAGAAAGTCCGCTTTGTGGAATGCGACGCAACTTCCGGTTTTGGCTAGCGGTCACCCGCAGCGAATCGCCATTCGGTCCTTGTAGTCGATCGGGGCATGAGTCCGCGGTTCGGAGCGCTCGGGGAATCACGAGCGTGCGCACGTGAGCCCTGACCGCTGTTGTCAGCCCGTCTTCGCGAAGTCCGGCCGGCGCCGTTCGCTGAACGCGGTGATGCCCTCGCGCGCCGCCGCCGTGCACGCGCTGCGCCCGAACGCGCGGTAGCCGACGTCGAGCGCCGCCGCCAGCGTCGGCGCACCGGCCGCCTCGCGGATCGCGTCCTCCATCAGCCCGATCACAGTGGCGCTGAGCGCCATCCCGCTTGCCGCCGCACCATCGAAAGCAGCGAACGGCGGAATCGCTACGGCGCCCTCGGCAATCGCGTGCACGCGGCCGGCGAGCGCCTGCACCCGGGCGACCGCCGCGTCGATCAGCGCGTGCGGATCGTCGGCCAGCGTGTCGACGATGCCGAGCTCGTGCGCGCGCACGGCGGTGAGCTTCTCCGCCCGCCGCAGCATCCCGTGGAACACGGCGGCGGCGGCGGGCCAGCGCCGATACGGGACGACCATCGCGCCGATCCCGGGAAGGATGCCGAGCGTGATCTCCGGGAACTGCATCCACGCGTCGCGCATCGCTACCAGCCCGTGACAGCGCAGCGCGAGCTCGAAGCCGCCGCCCAGCGCCACGCCGTTCAGTGCCGCCACCACCGGCTTGCCCATCGCGTCGAGGTGGACGAGCAGCCGCGAGCAGTCGCGCGCGTACTGCCCCGACGCGTCGGCGTCGCCGAGCATCGTCGGGAAGCGGCCGATGTCCGCACCCGCGCAGAACGCGCGGGTGCCGTAGCCGACGATGACGAAGCCGCGCACGGCGGTGTCCCGCTCGAACTCGCGGATGACGGCGAGGATCTCGTCGGTCATCTCGTCGTGCAGCGCGTTCATCGCCTCCGGCCGCCGCAGCGTGATGACCTTGACGCCGCCGACGTCGTCGACGAGGACGTGCCGTCGGAAGCGCTGGTAGTCGGGCAGCGCGCGCGCGGGCAGCGGCATTCCCGGCCGCTCGCGCACGAAGCGGTCGAGGATCCGTGCCGCCTCAGCGGGCGGCTGCTCGCGCATCAGCTCGAGCGGCCCGCGCCGGAAGCCCAGCGCGATGCGGCAGCCGAGATCGAGGTCCGCCGCGCTGCCGATCCCGCGGTCGAGGATGTCGACCGACTGCGAGAACAGCACGCCGGACAGTCGGTCGCGGATCGCCGCCGCCGTTTCCGGCGCGACGTCGACACGCTTGCCGGGCGCGACGGTGACCCAGTCGTCGACCGAGCGGAAGATCGGCGCCGGCCGGTAGTGCTCGCCTTCCTCGTCGGCCTGCAGCGTGTTGGTCTCGACAATGATCGGGTTGCCGCGGGCGAGATTGAGCACGAAGAACGGCCCGGCGTGCACGAAGTCGGCGGCGACGCTATCGATCTCGCCGGCCGTCGCGCGGTCGAGCAGCAGCGCCGCCTCGTTGCACCAGTTGTCGAAGACGCGGTCGAGCATGAAGCACGGCGCATCCGTCGTCACCAGCGGAAGCTTGCCCGTCGCGCAGAACACGCGGCGCAGATGATCGACAAGCCCGGGGCCGGCGCCCGGCCAGTCGATCACCTCGACCGCGGGATTGCGCCATGCCGGGGCGAAGAAGTGGGTGACCGTGGCGCGTTCGGGATGCCGCATCTCGCTGAAGATCCGCGCCGCCGGGATCGAGCTGGTGTTCGACGTGACGATCGCGTCGGGTGCGACGCGCGCCTCGACGGTGGCGAAAATCCGGCGCTTGAGCGCGAGGTTCTCGGTCGCCGCCTCGATCACCCAGTCGCAGCCGGCCAGCGCATCGTAGTCGACGCTGCCGTGCACGTTACGAACGACGGCGGCCGCCTCGTCGGCGTTCATCTTCCCGCGGGCGAGCGCCTTCTTCGCGTAGTCGCCGAATCGCTCGAGCGCCATGTCGAGCGCCGGTTGCGCAATGTCGACGAACGTGAGCGTGAGGTCGGGCAGCGCGCTCTTGAGGTAATACCCGATGTCGGGCCCGATCGCGCCTGCGCCGACGATCGCGACGTGCCGCGGTGGAGGTCGCGTCGGCGCGTGCAGCAGGGGATTCGCGAAACGATGATTCAAGGCAGCCTCCCGGAAAGTCGGGGCATGAGAGTGTCAGCGGCCGTCGCCCGCAGGCGGCGGGCGCAGGTCGGCGGCGAGCGGGCTGACGGCGACGCGCGGCAGGCTGGGCGAAACGAGGATCGCGCCGAAACAGCCGAGGTAGAGCGCGAACGCCGCGATCCACGCGAGGCCGGCGACGACGATCCACGGGTCGCCGGCACCGGCGATCGCCGCACCGACGCGCAGCAGCGCCGCCACCTGGATCAGAAGGTACGCAACGACGATCGCTGCCGGCAGCACCAATGGCCGACCGGTGTGCCGCAGCGCGACCCGCGTCATCAGCCCGAGCATCATCGACCCCAGCGCGCCGACGGTGAATGCGTGGAGCCAGCCGCGGGCGGCGCCGGCGACACCGAGATCGCCCAGGCCCATCAGCAGGAACGCAATCACCATCCACGCATAGCCGGCGTGCATCACCCACAAGAGCGGCACGTCGCGAACTTTCCAGCCCTGCCAGCGCACCAGCCGCACCGCGTGCAGCGCGAACGCGGCAAGCGCCGCCGTCGCGCACCACGGTCGCGGCGCGCCGCCGACGTCGAGGCCGGCCAGCACCACGATCGCGCCGATCGCCGCAACCTCGAGCGAAACCACGAACGGCGCCTGACCGCCGCGGCCGGCGGCGCGCAGATGGTTGCCGGTGAACACCGGTGCGAACACGCCGCCCTTCAGCGCGAACAGCAGGATGACCGCGTACAGCGCCGTCGCGAATCCGGCTTCGACGTGGCCGGCCAGCAGCAGGACGTCGCCGGCGAGCATCCCGGCCAGCACAACGACCAGCAGCAGATACCAGCGATTGACGACGCGCAGGAGCTGCGGCACGAGCATCGCGAGAAGCGCGACGTAGAGCGCGCCGTCGGCTGCGGCGACGAGCCACGGCGGCAGCGCGCCGATCGCCCAGAACGCCGCGCGGCCGGCGAGCCACAGCGCGACCAGCCCCGCCAGCGGCGCGCCGCGGGCCTCGGGAGTGCCGGCCCAGCCGGGAAGCGCCGTCAGCACCGTGGCGCAGATGATCGCGGCGGCGAAACCGAACAGCATTTCGTGGCCGTGCCACAGCGGCGGCAGGAGCAGCCCGGACGGCAGCGCGACCCAGCCGGCGCGCGCCGCGAGCCAGATCGCCATCAGCGCGATGCCGTACGCCATCCCGAGCGCGCAGAACGGCCGGAACGGGCTTGCCCACAGGGGCGCGAACGGCAGCTTCGGCGAAGCCATCGGTGGCACGGACCCGCGAACGCGCGACGGTTGATCGGCCGCCGCCGATTGACACCCGGCAGCGGAATGTATACCGTACCCATTATACAGGATACATTTCTAGCTGATACGCATTCCACCACCGACTTCCAACGTGCCCCCCAAGCTCAAACCCGTCGACCGGCCCGCCGGCCTTGCCGACCAGGTCTACAAGACACTGCGCGAGTACCTCGGCAGCCATGTCATCGGGCCGGGGCAGCGCCTGCAGGAGGCGCCACTGTCGCTGCAGCTCGGCGTCTCGCGGACGCCGGTCCGCGAAACGCTGGCGCGGCTCGAAAGCGAAGGGCTGATCGCGGCCGACGGCCGCAGTTTCGTCGTGCCGGTGCTGTCCGACACCGACGTCGACGAGATCTACGAGCTGCGCGGCCTGCTCGAGCCGGCCGCGCTCGCCCAAGTCGCGCAAGCGGTTGCTGACCCCACGGCGTTGGCGCGGATCGCCGCCGCACTGCGGGACGCCGAGGCCGCCGACCGCGGCGACGATGCCGACGCGTTTATCGAGGCGAACGCACGGTTCCACGCCGCATGGCACGATCTGGTCGCCAACCGCCGGCTGCTCCGTGCGATCGCGCTGTCCGCCGGCCACGTTCGTTACCTCCGCGTGCTGACGCTCAACAACGGCCCGGCGCGGAAGGCGGCGCTGGCCGGGATGAAGAACATCCTGGCCACGCTGCGCAAGCGCGACGGCGAGCGCGCGGCGAGCGTGATGCGCGAGCACCTCCGCGTCGCCCGCCATCACCTTCGCCGCGTCCTCGACGACATCGAGCGCGAGGCCGCCGCGCAACCGCGGCCGCTGTAACGCCGCCACCCGCCCCGCACCCCATGAACTTCCGGGCCGAAATTCCGTACGGCGCCTACTGGTCGACGCCGTTCGCGCGCTGGCAGGGCAGCCTCGCTCATCTGCACAGCATCGAGTTCGCCGCCCATGTCGCGAAGGGCGAGCTGGCCCGTCGAGGCATCGCCCCGGAACGGATCGACTTCGGCGTGCTCGGCCTCTCGGTCCCGCAGGTTCACGCGTTCTACGGGCTGCCCTGGCTCACCGGGATGGCCGGCGCCGCCGGTGCCGCCGGCCCGACGATCATGCAGGCCTGCGCGACCGGCGTGCGGGTGCTGCTGGCCGCGGCGCAGGAGATCGAGGCCGGGATGGCCGGGGTCGCGCTCGGGATCACCTGCGACCGGACGTCGAACGGTCCGCATCTGTATTACCCGAACCCGAGGGGACCGGGCGGCACCGGCACGCACGAGGACTGGGTGCTCGAGAACTTCGAGTGCGATCCTCTGGGCCCGCATTCGATGCTCGCCACCGCCGAGAACGTCGCCCGCCGGCACGGGTTCACGACCGCCGAGCAGCACGACATCGTGCTTCTGCGCGAAGAGCAGTACCGGATGGCGCAGGCTGACGACGCGGCGTTCCTGAAGCGCTTCATGACGCTGCCGTTCGACGTTCCGACGGCGAATTTCCGCAAGACACTGACCACGCTCGCCGGCGACGAAGGCATCAACTTCTCGACCGCCGAGGGCCTCGCGCGGCTGAAGCCCGCCCAGGACGGCGGCACGGTCACCTTCGGCGCGCAGACGCATCCGGCCGATGGCAATGCAGCGATTCTCGTCGCCGCGCCGGAGCGCGCCGCCGAACTGTCGACGAAGCCGCAGATCGCGGTGCGGCTGCTGGGCTTCGGACTGGCGCGGGCGCCACTCGCGCTGATGCCCGAGGCGACGGTGCCGGCGGCGCGGCGCGCGCTCGAGCGGGCCGGGCTCGCGATCGGGCAGATCGACGCGATCAAGACGCACAATCCGTTCGCGCTGAACGACCTGCTGTTCGCGCGGCAGATGGAAGTCGACGCAGCGCGGATGAACAACTACGGCTCGTCGCTGGTGTGGGGGCATCCGCAGGCACCGATGGGCACGCGGTCGGTGATCGAGTTGATCGAGGAACTCGCCTTGCGCGGCGGCGGTCGCGGACTGTTCGCCGGCTGCGCCGCCGGCGACTCCGCGATGGCGGTCGTGCTGGAGGTCGGCGACCGGAAGTAGCAGTCGCGTCAACGTCGCCGCCGAAGCGACGCGACGCCAGGTTCGGCGCCGCCCGCGCACGCGCGGACGGGCCGGGGAGGAGGAGATGGATCTGTCCGACTGGATCGAGCGGCAGGCGGCCTTCGCGCCGGACAAGGTCGCGCTGGTGTGCGCCGGTGCCACGTATCGTTACGCAGAGCTCGCGCGCGCGATCGGACGGACGGCGGCCGCGCTCGCCGCATCTGGCGTCGGCCGCGGCGATCGCGTCGTCCATCTCGGCTACAACGGCGTCGAGCAGATCGTCCTGCTCTTCGCCTGCGCGCGGCTGCACGCGCTGTTCGCGCCGCTGTCGTGGCGGCTCGCGCCGCCCGAGCACCGCGCGATGCTCGCCGACTGCCGCCCGCAGGTGCTGGTCGTCGCCGATCCGTTCGTCGAACCCACGACCGCGATTCTCGATCCCGCATCGTCAACGAAACGCGTCGCCATCGGTGCCGCGCGCGACGGCTGGAATTCCTGGGACCGGTTCGTCGAAACCGGCGTGGCGGTGCTGCCCGCACCTGCCGACGACAGCGGTACTGCTCCGGTGCTGCTCTGCTACACGTCCGGCTCCACCGGCCAGCCGAAGGGCGTCGTGCTGACGCAGGGCGCGCTGTTCCACAACGCCGTCAACAGCATGCACATGCACGACCTGACGAGCCGCGACGTCGTGCTGACGACCCTGCCGTTGTTCCACGTCGGCGGCCTCAACATCCAGACGCTGCCTGCGCTGCATTGCGGCGCGACCGTGGTGCTGCACCCGCGGTTCGAGCCGGGGCAGGCGATCGACGCGCTGGAGCACGACGGCATCACGCTGACGGTGCTGGTGCCCGCGCAGCTCGAGCTCATCGCGCGCGACCCGCGGTGGCGCGAGGCGGACCTGTCCGGCCTGCGCGCGATCACCACCGGCTCGACGATCATCGGCGAGGCGTTCGTGAAGAAGGACCTGCAGCGCGGCGTGCCATTGCTTCAGGTGTACGGCTCGACCGAAACCTGCCCGATCGCCGCGTACCAGCGGATCGACGATGCGCCGCGGCACCCCGGATCGGTCGGCAAGCCGGCGCTGCATTG
This sequence comes from Betaproteobacteria bacterium, assembly GCA_040007035.1. GTDB lineage: Bacteria > Pseudomonadota > Gammaproteobacteria > Burkholderiales > Casimicrobiaceae > CAIWHR01. Next base: position 6,747 of record JBDTVU010000025.1, read on the forward strand.
CGACTTGCGGCTCGTCGACGAAACCGACCGCGACGTGCCCGTCGGCACTTCCGGCGAGATCCTCGTCCGCGGCCCGAGCGTGATGGACGGCTACTGGAACAAGCCGGGCGAGTCGGCAGAAGCGCTCGCCGGCGGCTGGTACCACACCGGCGACGTCGCGCACGCCGACGCCGACGGCTGGCTCTACGTCGACGGCCGCCGCCGCGACGTGATCATCTCCGGCGGCGAGAACGTCTATCCGGCCGAGATCGAGAACGTGCTCGCCGACTGTCCCGACATCGCCGAGGTCGCCGTCGTAGGCCGGCCCGACGAGCGCTGGGGGGAAGCGGTCGTCGCCGTCGTCGTGCCGGCCGATGGCGCGCGGGTCTCGACCGAGTCGGTGGCCGCGTTGCTCGACGGGCGCGTCGCCCGCTACAAGCATCCGCGCGACGTCGTCCTCGCCGAGAGCCTGCCGCGCACGGCGCTCGGCAAGGTCCGGCGGGAAGACCTGAAACGGATGGCGCGCCGCGGGTCCGGCGCGGGACAGAAATGAGCGAGCGAAAGGAACCGTGATGGCGGCGAGAATCGGCATCGACGTCGGCGGCACGTTCACCGACTTCATCCTCACCCGCGACGACGCGCCGCCGCTGCTGCACAAGGTGCTGTCGACGCCGCGCGACCCGTCGATCGCCGTCGTCGCCGGGCTCGCCGAGCTCGCGGCGATGGTCGACCCGGGACGGACTGTCGAGCAGTTCGCCGCGTCGATCGACACCATCGTGCACGGGACCACGGTGACCACCAACGCGACGCTGACCCATACCGGCGCGAAGTCGGCGCTGCTGACGACCGAAGGCGTGCGCGACGCGCTGGAGATGCGCCGCGGCATCCGCGAGGAACAATACAACAACGCGTACACGAACGTGAAGCCGCTGGTGCCGCGGCACCTGCGCATCGGCGTCAGAGGGCGCCTCGACCGCGCCGGCCGCGAGCTGACGCCGCTGGCGGCGGACGACGTCCTGCGCGCGGTCGAAGGGTTCAAGCAGGAAGACGTGCAGGCGGTGTCGATCTGCTTCATGAACTCGTTCGCCAACCCGGCGCACGAGCAGGCGGCGGCGGCGCTGGTGCGCGCGGCGATGCCCGACGCATTTCTGACCGTCTCGTCCGACCTGTTGCCGTCGATCCGGTTCTACGACCGGCTGTCGACGACGGCCCTGAACTCGTACGTAGGCCCGAAGCTCAACCACTACCTCGCGCAACTCGTCGACCGGCTGGCGACCATCGACTTTCGCGGCCTGCTGCTGATCATGCAGAGCAACGGCGGCGTGATGGCGCCGGAGGTTGCGCGGCAGAGCCCGGCGCTGACGCTGCTGTCGGGGCCGGCCGGCGGTCCCGGCGCGGGCCTCTTCTACGCGAAGGCGCTCGGTGCCGACCGCGCGATCACCACCGACATGGGGGGCACCAGCTTCGAGGCCTCGGTCGCCGTCGGCACGCCGCTCCTCGTCAACGACGGCGAGATCGCCCGCCACAAGATCGCCCTGCCGATGCTCGACATCCACACCATCGGCGCCGGCGGCGGCTCGATCGGCTGGCTCGATCCGGGCGGCCTGCTGCGGATGGGCCCGCAGAGTGCGGGTGCAGATCCCGGACCGGCGTGCTACATGAAGGGCGGCACGCTGCCGGCCTCCACCGACGCCAACCTGGTGCTGGGCTACCTCGATCCCGCCTACTTCGCCGGCGGCCGGATGCCGCTGTCGGTCGCCGCCGCGCGCGAGGCAATCGAGCGCAACATCGCGGTGCCGATGGGACTGACGGTCGAGGAGGCGGCGGCGGGAATGTTCCGCGTCGTCTGCAACAACATGGCGCAGGGCGTGCGCGAGGTGACGATCAAGCGCGGCTGGGACCCGCGCGAGTTCCCGTTCGTCGCCGCCGGCGGTGCCGGCCCGATCCATTCGTGCCAGATCTGCAACGAGCTCGAGATTCCGCTGCAGATCGTGCCGCGCGAGTCCTCGGTGCTGTGCGCGATGGGCATGCTGCTGTCCGACCTCCAGCACGACTACGTGCGCACCTTCGTCGCCGACCTCGCCACGCTCGACTGGATGCGGCTCGCCGCGATGGTCGACGAGATGATCGCCGACGGCGACCGGCAGCTCGCCGCAGAGCGCATCCCGGCGGCGCGCCGCCGCTTCACGGTGAAGCTCGACTGCCGCTACGTGAAGCAGTACCACGAGGTCGGCGTCGACGTGCCGCGCGCGGCGATCGGCGCGCGCGACGGCGCGGCGGTGGCGCAAGGGCTGCACCGCGAGCACAATCGCCTGTACGGCTACTCGCTCGAGCACGAGAACGCGCCGATCGAAATCATCAACGTCCGGGTGCAGGCGACGGGCTCCGTCGACAAGCCGCGCCATCCCGAGGACGAATGGTCGGCCGTCGACCCGGCGACCGCGCAGAAGGGCCGGCGCAATGCCTACGTCCCGGAAGACAACGCCTTCCGCAGCGTGCCGGTCTACGACGGCCACCGGCTGCACCACGGTCAGCGCATCACAGGGCCGGCGATCGTCGAGGAAGTCACGACCGCGATCGTCCTCACCGGATCGTGGGACGCCATCGTCGACAGGTTCGGCTCGTTCGTGCTGTACCGGAAGGGGCGCGAGGACCTCGTCGCCACCGTGCTCGCCGCGCGGCAACAGGAGGTGACCACGTGAAAATCGACCCGATCCTGCTGTCCGTCTACGCGCGGACGTTCAAGTCGATCACCGACGAGATGAGCATCTCGATGCAGCAGACGACGCGCTCGCCGATCCTGTGCGAGGCGAAGGACTTCGTCACCGGTCTCTACGACGCCGACGGCCGGATGCTGGAGCAGACCGAGAACCTGCCGATCCTCGCCTTCTCGCTGGCGCCGGTGTGCAAGTACATCAAGGCGTACTACGGCGACGAGATCTACCCGGGTGACGTGATCTTCCACAACGACGTGTTCAGCCTCGGCAACCAGAACAACGACGTCGCCGTGTTCAAGCCCGTGTTCTTCGAGGGCAAGCTCGTCGCCTGGACCGCGGTCAAGGGCCACCAGGCCGACATCGGAGGCGCCGTCGCCGGCGGCTACAACCCGAACGCCACCGAGGTGTGGCAGGAAGCGCTGCGGATTCCGCCGGTCAAGGTGATCGAGAAGGGCAAGCTGCGCAAGGACGTCTGGGAGCTGATTTTCGCGAACATCCGCTTCGACATCGTCCGCCACGACATGCAGGCCGAGATCGGCGCCGCCACCATCGGCGAGCGGCGCTTCGTCGAGCTGCTCGGGAAGTACGGGTTCGACCACTTCGACGCGCACAAGGTCGCGCTGTTCGAGGCGACGCGGCGGATGATGGAGGCCGAGATCGGCAAGATTCCCAACGGCCGCTACTCGGGCGAGGGCCGCGTCTACTACGACGGCCGCCACGAGGGGTCGAAGTTCACGATCCGCGTCGACATCGACGTCGAGGATCGCCGGATCCGGTTCGACTACTCGCGCACCGACGCCCAGACCAACGGCTTCGTCAACGGCACGTTCACCTCCAGCGCGTCGGCGACGATCCTGACGCTGCTGCAGATGATCAATCCGGACATCCCGCACAACGAGGGGATGGTCGGGGCGATCGACATCGTGATCCCGGAGGGCACGCTCCTCAACGCGTCGTATCCGAAGGCGACGACGTTCGGCAACCACCTGTGCCCGCCGAACGCCGACGCGATCCAGCGCGCGCTGGCGCCGGTGCTGCCTGATCGCGTCACCGCCGGCTGGAACAACCTGCTCTGCTCGCTCACCACCGGCATCGACCCGGAGAAGAACGACAAGTACGTCGACATCGGCTTCATGGGCCTGAAGGGTGGCTCCGGCGCGATGCGCGGCACCGACGGCTACGACCACATCGGGATGATCGACGCGTCGGGCGGCCTGCTCGACCAGGACTACGAGATGTTCGAGCAGCAGACGCCGCACCTGCTGGTCAAGCACGAGCTGCTGCCCGATTCCGCCGGTGCCGGCCAGTGGCGCGGCGGCCTCGGCGTGGAGACGATCTTCCGGATCGGTTCCGACGACACCCAGCTGGTCACGTTTGGCGACGGCGATTTCGAGCCGGCATTCGGCCTGTTCGGCGGCGGCGAAGGCACGCTCAACTTCATCCGCCTCACGTATCCCGACGGACGCACGGTGGTGCCGAAGAACAAGGATCTGATCACCGGCGTGCCTAAGGGGACCGTCTACCACCAGCAGGCCGGCGGCGGCGGCGGCTACGGTGACCCGAAGGCGCGCGACCGCGCGCTGGTGCGCGAGGAGGTGAAGAACGGCATCATCTCGCCCGCGGTCGCCCGCGACGCGTACGGGCTGAGGGATTAGGCGGCGATGGATTTCGCGCTCACCCCCGAGCAGACGCAGATCCGCGACCTGTTCGCGCGATTCGTCGACGCCGAGGTGCTGCCGCAGGCCGCGGCACTCGACGCCGCACACGCGTACCCACGGGCGCTGGTCGGCAAGCTGGCCGGGCTGGGGTTCTTCGCGATGCGCTATCCGGCCGACGTCGGCGGCCTTTCGCTCGACCTTTCGACGTTCTGCCTCGCGCTCGCCGAAATCGCGCGCGGCTCGATGTCGCTCGCCGGGTGCGCGGCGATGCAGGCGCTGATGGGCACTAAGTTCCTGCACCTCCTCGGCGGCCCCGACATCGTCGAGCGGCTGTTGAAGCCGGCGCTCGCCGGCGAGAAGATCGGCGCGATCTGCATGACCGAGCCCGACGCCGGCTCCGACCTCGGCGGCATCGCGACGACGGCAAGGAAAGTCGACGGCGGCTACGTGCTCGCCGGGCGCAAGACGTGGGTCACCGCCGCGCCGGTCGCCGATTTCTTCACCGTCTTCGCTCGCGCCGGCGAGGCACGCAAGCTGACGATCTTCCTCGTCGAACGCGATTTCAAGGGACTGATCGTCGGCCGCGCGATCGACAAGATGGGCGTCTGGGCGCTGCCGACCTCCGAGCTCGCGCTCGACGACTGCTTCGTGCCCGACAGCCACCGTCTGAGCCACGCCGAGGGCGACGGCGAGGAGCACCTGCGCAAGACGCTGGCCGAGATCCGGATCATCACCGGCGCGATGGCGCTCGGCGTCGCCCGCGCGGCGCTCGACGAGGCGCTGCGCTACGCCGGCGAGCGGCAGCAGTTCGGCAAGCCGATCAACCGCTTCCAGGCGATCCAGATGAAGCTCGCCGACATGGCGACCGAATTCGAGGCCGCGACCCAGCTCGTTCGCTACGCCGCGTGGCGGAAGGACAGCGGCGCGGCGCACCACCAGGAAGCCGCGATGGCGAAGCTGTTCGCGTCCGAGGCGGCGGCGCGGATCTGCGACCAGGCGGCGCGGGTGCTGGCTTCCTACGGCTATGCGATGGAGTATCCGGTGCAGCGGTTCCTGCGCGACGTGCGCTTCACGCTGATCGGCGGCGGCACCAGCGAGATCCTGAAGCTCATCATCGCCAAGGAGATGACGCGATGACGACGACGACACGAACGAGGCCGATCAAGGTGGTGCTGGCCAAGCCGGGACTGGACGGGCACGACCAGGGCGCCAAGGTCGTCGTCCGGGCGCTGATGGCAGCCGGAATGGAGGTGATCTACACCGGCCTGCGGCAGACACCGGAAGCGGTCGCCCAGATCGCGCTCGAGGAGGACGTCGACGTGATCGCGCTTTCCAGCATGGCCGGGTCGCATCTCGGCTTCTGCCGCCGGTTGAAGCCGCTGCTCGACGCTGCCGGTCTCGACGACAAGCTGTGGATCATCGGCGGCAACCTCCCGCGCCGGGACCACGACGCGCTGCGCGCGCTCGGCTTCAAGGGCGTCTTCGCCACCGGCGCGAAGCTCGACGACATCACCGGCTTCATCGAAGGAAACGTACGATGAACAATCGCCTGCGCCCGGATGCCGGCCCGCTCGTCAACGAGTCGGGGATTCCGATCCAGCCGCTCTACACGGAGGCCGACGTCGCGGCAAGCGGCGGCGCGGAGATGCTGGGTCGGCCCGGCGAGTACCCGTTCACCCGCGGCATCCACCCGCTGATGTACCGCAAGCAGCCGTGGACAATGCGGCAGTACACCGGCTTCGGCAACGCCGCCGACACCAACGCCCGCTTCAAGTACCTGATTGCCAACGGGCAGACCGGGCTCAACGTGGCGTTCGACCTGCCGACGCAGTGCGGCCTCGATTCGGACGACCCGCTCGCCGAGGGCGAGGTCGGCCGCGTCGGGATGGCGATCGACACGCTGCGCGACTTCGAGATCGCGTTCGAAGGCATCGATCTCGACAAGATCACGGTATCGCTGACGATCAACGGCGCGGCGGCGATCCTGATCGCGATGTACCTGGCGATGGCCGAGCGGCGCGGCTTCGACGTCAAGGGGCTGCGCGGCACTGCGCAGAACGACATCCTGAAGGAGTTCATCGGCCGCGGCACCTGGATCTTTCCGGTCGAGCCGTCGCTGAAGCTCGTCGGCGACACCATCGAGTACTGCGCCACGCATGCGCCGAAGTACAGCCCCGTTTCGGTCTGCGGCTACCACATTCGCGAGTCGGGCGCGAACCCGGCGCAGGAGATGGCCTACGCGTTCTGCATCGCCCGCGCCTATGCCGACGAGGTGCTGCGTCGCGGCGTGCCGATCGACGAGTTCGCGGGGCGGCTGTCGTTCAACTTCAACATCTTCGGCAACCTGTTCGAGCAGGTAGCGAAATTCCGCGCCGGACGCGCGCTGTGGGCCGAGATCGTCCGCGACCAGTACGGCGCGCAGAAGCCCGGCTCGCTGTGGATGCGGATGATCGCCGGCGGCGGCGGCAGCGGCCTCACCTCCGAGCAGCCCGAGCTCAACATCGTCCGCGGCGCCTACTACGCGCTGATCAGTGCGCTGTCCGGCGCGCAGACGATGGCGTTGTGCTGCTACGACGAGGCGTACACGATCCCGAGCGAGTACGCGCAGCGGATTTCGCTGCGGACGATGCAGTTGCTGATCGAGGAGATGGGGCTCTGCGACACCGTCGATCCGCTGGGCGGCTCGTACTACGTCGAGACGCTGACCAACCAGATGCGCGACGAGATGCGGCGGATCATCGACAACGTCGACGCCCGCGGCGGCATCGTCGGCCTGATCGCGAGCGGGCGCATCCAGGCGGAGGTGTCGGCGCAGGCGTATCAGCATCAGCTCGACGTCGACGCCGGCCGCTTCCGCAAGGTCGGCGTCAACTGCTACCGGATCGACGAGCAGGAGCCGCAGGTCGAGTTCCATCCGTACGACGAGGACGACGCCCGGGCGCAGGTGACGCGGCTGGCCGGCGTGCGCCGCACTCGCGACGCACCCGCCGTCGCCCGCGCGCTGGACGCCGTGCGGCAGGCAGCCGCCGACGGCGTCAATTCGATGCCGGCGATCGTGCAGGCGGTGAAGGCCTACGCGAGCGTGGGCGAGATCACCGCCGCGCTCGTCGCCGTCCACGGCCGCTACCGCGAGCCGGTTCGTTTCCAGGAGTAAGGCCATGGCCGTCGAGGACTACTGGGCCCCCACGTCGCTGCCCGCCGCGCTGGAGCACCTGCGCGGCGGCGACGTCACCATACTGGCCAGCGGCACCGACCTGATGCCGCAGAGCCACGCCGGGCGGGTGACGTTCAAGCGCGGGCTGCTCAACATCCGCCGCGTGCCCGAGCTCTCGGGCGTCACGTCCGACGCCGACGGCGTCCGCATCGGCGCGCTGTGCACGATCACCGAGTTGATGCGCGATCCCTTGGTGCGCGCCCATTTCGGCATCCTCGCCGATGCCGGCGACCACTTCGCCAGCGATCAGTTGCGCAATGCGGCGACGATCGGCGGCAACGTCTGCAATGCGTCGCCGGCCGGAGACATGCTGCCGCCGCTGCTGGTGCTGGACGCAGAGGCCGAGCTCTGCTCGAAGCCGGACGGGCGGGTCGAGACGCGCCGCGTCCCGCTCGCCGAGTTCTTCGTCGGGCCCGGCAAGACCGTTCGCGCGGCGGACGAATTGCTGTGCGCGATCCGGCTGCCGCTGCCGCCGCCGGGCTTCGTCGGCCGCTTCTTCAAGTTCGGCGTCCGGCCGGCGCTCGACATCTCGGCCATCGCGATCGGTCTCGGCGGCGTGCGCAGCGGCAACGTGCTGACCCGCGCCCGGGTCGCCTTCGGCGCCGTCGCGCCGGTGCCGATGCGGGCACCGCGGACCGAGGCCGCGCTGGAAGGCACGGCGCTCGATGCAGCGGCGATCGCGCGCATCGCCGCCGTCGCGCGGGACGAGGTGCGGCCGATCGACGACGTGCGCGCGTCGGCATGGTACCGGCGCGAGCTGGTGTACAACATGACCAGGAGGATGCTCGACGATGTCACTCAAGCGTGAAATCGGCTTCGTGCTGAACGGCGTCCGCACCCGCGCGACGGTGCCGGTGGAGATGAGTGCGCTTTCGATGCTGCGCGACGTCGTCGGCCTGACCGGCACCAAGTACGCGTGCGGCGAGGGCGAGTGCGGCGCCTGCACGATCATCGTCGACGGCGTGTCGGCGTGCGCGTGCCTGATGTTCGCCGTCGACTGCGACGAGCGCACGCTGACGACGATCGAAGGCCTCGCCCGCGACCCGCTCGGCGAGAAGCTGGAGCAGGCGTTCGTCGACTGCGGCGCGGTCCAGTGCGGCTTCTGCACGCCGGGCATGGTGATGCAGGCGAAGCACTGGCTGGAGGCGCACCCGCACCCGACCCGCGACGATATCTGCCGCGGCATCGAAGGCAACCTGTGCCGTTGCACCGGCTACGTGAAGATCGTCGACGCCATTGAGCAGACGGCCCGCAGCGGTCCTGGCCGGACCTGAAGGAGACGGCGATGAAAGTGATCGAGAAGACAACGCTGATCGGCAAGCGCATCGCCAAGCTCGATGCGCCCGAGAAGGCGAGCGGCAAGACGCGCTACGTCCATGACCTCGACCTGCCCGGCCAGCTTTACGGGCGGATCCTGCGCTCACCCCGGGTCCACGCGCGGATCAGGCGGATCGACGTCGCGAAGGCGCGGGCGCTGCCCGGCGTTCATGCCGTGCTCACCGCCGCCGACGTGCCGTACCAGCGCCCGCTGGGCGTGGGCAAGGACCAGTTGCCGCTCAAGGGCGACAAGGTCAGGAGCCGCCGCGACGAGATCGCCGCGGTCGCCGCCGAGACCGAGGAAATCGCCGCCGCGGCGCTGGCACTGATCGAGGTCGACTACGAGGATCTGCCGCCGCTCACCGACCCCGCCGAGGCGCTGAAGCCCGGAGCGCCGGTGATCCACGACGAGAAGACGGCGGCACCCGCGCCGCACGAGTCGCTGAAGCCGGGCGAACCCGGGGACGCCGAGGCGCACCGGCACAACGTCGCGATGACGTTCGACTACGCGCAGGGGGATGTCGCCGTCGGCGAGGCGGAGTCGGACGTGATCGTCGACGACTGGTTCCGACTGCACTACGTGACGCACTGCTGCCTAGGGGTGTCCGGGATCATTGCCGAGTTCGATTCGTCCGGCAACCTGACGCTGCACTCGAACACGCAGGTGCCGTTCCTGCACAAGCGGGAGTTCGCCGAGATCCTCGGCATGGACCCGGGCCGCATCCGCATCATCCAGCCGCCGATCGGCGGCGGCTTCGGCTCGAAGCTCGACATCTACCCGTTCGAGCCGATCTGCGTGTTCCTCGCCAAGGCGACCGGCCGGCCGGTGAAGCTGGTGTTTTCGCGCGAGGAGGAGTTCGTCGCGTCGCCGACCCGGCAGCCGGTTCTGCTGAGGCTGCGCAGCGGCGCGAAGAAGGACGGCACGCTGACGTTCCGCACCTGCGAGACGCTGCACGACAACGGCGCGTACACGTCGTGGGGCGCGACGACGCCGTTCGTGATGATGCAGACGATCTCGTCGCTGTACCGGGTGCCGCACTGCAAGTACCACACGACCGCCGTCTACACCAACAACCCGTACGCAGGATCGTTCCGCGGCTACGGCAACCTGCAGGCGACGTTCGCCGTCGAGCAGCAGATGGACAAGCTGGCGGCCGCGCTGGGGCTCGACCCGCTCGAGATGCGCCTCAGGAATGCGCAGGACCCGGGCGAGACGACCCAGCAGGGGATGCATTTCAAGACCTGCGGCTTGAAGGAGTGCCTCACCACGGCCGCCGCCGCCTCGCATTGGCGGGAGCAGCACCTCGCGGCCATCGCCGCGCAGAAGACGCCGGGCCGGTTCAAGCGCGGCGTCGGGATGGCGTCGATGCTGCACGTCGGCGGCGGCGCCAAGATCTACCCGTCCGACGGCTGCGGCACGATCCTCAAGCTCGACGACTTCGCGCACATCACGCTGATGACTGGGGCGTCCGAGATCGGCCAGGGCTCGGAGACGGTGCTGGCGCAGCTCGTCTGCGAGGAGCTCGGCATCCCGCTCGACGCGGTGACGGTCGTCAACAACGACACCGACATCACGCCGTGGGACGTCGGCGTCCACGCCAGCCGCACCACCTTCATCGGCGGCAACTCGGCGCTCGGCGCCGCGCGCAAGGCGAAGGTGAAGATCCTCGCCGCCGCCGCCAAGGTAACCGGCGTGCCGGAGGCGGAGCTCGAACTGCGCAGCGGACACATCGTCCATGCCGCCAGCGGCGAGGCGATCATGAGTCTCGCCAAGCTGCTGCGGTCGCTGCACTTCTCGGACAAGGCCGAGCTGGTGATGACCACCCACTACTACGAGCCGCCGTCGCAGCACCAGGACAAGGCGTTCAAGGGCGACGTCTCGGCGGCGTACGCGTGGGCGACGCAGGTGGTCGAGGTCGAGGTCGACACCGAGACCGGGATCGTGAAGCTCGTCAAGGTGACCGGCGCGCACGACGTCGGCCGCGTGCTGAACCGGCTGGGCATCGAGGGCCAGATCGAGGGCGGCATCGTGATGGGCCAGGGCTACGCGATCACCGAGGAGCTGATCGTCCAAGACGGCGTCGTGCGCAACCCGGGCTTTCGCGACTACAAGCTCGTCACCGCGCCGGAGATTCCGGAAATGGACATCCATTTCATCGAGACGATGGACGGAGAAGGCCCGCAGGGTGCGAAGGGCGTGGGCGAGGCGCCGGCGATCTGCATCGCCGCGGCGACGGCCAACGCGATCGCCAACGCGACCGGGGTGCGCATCTACGAGCTGCCGTTCACGCCGGAGAAGGTGTACCGGGCGCTGCACGCCGCCTCCGCCGCCGTCGAGCCCACCTGATGCGCCGACGCACCGTCATCTCGCTGGAGCAGGCGCTGTCGCTGCCGTACGCGACGCTGCGCTTCGTCCAACTCGGGTGGCGGGTGATCCGGATCGAGTCGACGCCGGCGGGCGACGGCCTCCCCGGCGACCCGAACCGCTACATCGGCCGCAACGCCGTCGACGACGACCGCCGCACCTATTTCGTCGCGCCGAACGTCGGCAAGGAAGCGATCGCGCTCAACCTCAAGGACCCGCGCGGCCGCGACTCGTTGCAGCGCCTGCTGCGCGCGCTCGACGTCGATGTCTTCTGCTGCAACGTGATGCCGGGCCGCTACGGGCCGCTCGGCATCGACTACGACACGCTGTCCGCCGCCAAGCCGGACCTGATCTGGGCCGGGATCTCGGCGCTGGGCCCCGAGCATCCGGACGTTCCGGGCTACGACCCGGTGCTGCAGGCGATGGCCGGTTTCATGGAGATCACCGGCGATCCGGCCGGGCCGCCGACGGTGACCGGCGTGCCGATCGTCGACCTGAAATCCGGCGACGAGGTCTACGCCAACGTGCTGCTCGCGCTCGCCGAGCGCGCCGAGACCGGCCGCGGCAAGCGGATCGACGTGTCGATGCTGCAGGCGGCGGCATCCTGGCTCATCACGACGTTGCCGCTCGTCGACTTCGACTGCGACCCGTCGGAAATCACGCGCGCAGGCAACGAGCACCGCAAGTTCATCCCGACCAACGTCTATCCGACCAGGGACGGCTTCGTCTATCTCGCCGTCGGCTCGGACGCGCAATGGAAACGGCTCACTGCGACGGCGATGTTCGCGCCGGTGGCGCACGCGGCACGCGCAACCAACGCCGGCCGGCAGCAGAACCGCGTCGCGCTGCGCCGCGACATGACGGCCGTCACCCAGGCCCGACCGACCGCCGAGCTCGCCGCGACGCTGTCCGCCGCGACGATTCCGTGGGCGGCGATCAACGACATCCGGCAGGTCCGCGAACTGCCGGCGCTCGCGCGAGCGTTCACGACCACGCACACGCCGGACGGGAGGACGATCCGGATGCAGCCGGCGGCGGTGAGCCTGCCGGGCATGAGCAGCGAGTACGCGTTTCCGCCGAAGTACGCCGAGCACACGCGGCCGGTGCTGGCGGAGGCAGGGTTCACCGACGACGACATCGCCATGCTGGCGCGAGAAGGCGTGGTCGGCATCATCTAGCGGCTGTCCGTTTGGCGGCCGCCAAGGCATCGTTTGCCAACCTGAAGGAGACCGGAACATGAACACGGCAACTTGGATCAAAGCGGCGCTGGCGATCGTGCTGACCTCGACCTCGGCGCTCGCCCAGATGAAGGTCGGCTTGATCGCGTCGACCACCGGGCCGACCGCAGTGGTCGGCATCCCGCAGAAAAACACGGCGGCGCTGCTGCCGAAGAAGATCGGCGACATCACCGTCGAGTACATCGTGCTCGACGACGCCAGCGATTCGACGCAGAGCGTGATGAGCGTCAAGAAGCTGCTGTCGGAGTCGAACATCGACGCGCTGATCGGCCCGTCGGGCTCGCCCAACGCGGTCGGCATCGTCCAGTTCATGGCCGAGAGCGGCACGCCGATGCTCGCGCCCGTCGGCACCACCGCGGTCGTGCTGCCGATGGACGACAAGAAACGGTGGGTGTTCAAGACGACGCAGAACGACAACCTCATTTCCGACGCGCTGGTCGCTCACATGGTGAAGACCGGCGTGAAGACCGTCGGCTTCATCGGCTTCAACGACCCCTACGGCGAGAACTGGTACGCGGTGTTCAACGCGCAGGCGCAGAAGGCCGGGATCAGGATCGTCGCCAACGAACGCTTCCTGCGGTCCGACGGCTCGGTCACCGGGCAGACGGCAAAGCTGATGGCCGCGAAGCCCGACGCCGTCCTCGTCGCCGCCGCGGGCGGCCCGACGGTGCTCCCGCAGACGACACTGGTCGACGCCGGCTACAAAGGCCGCATCTACCAGACGCACGGCGCGGCGTCTCCCGACTTCCTGCGGCTCGGCGGCGCCAAGGTCGAGGGCACGGTGCTCGCCGCAAGCCTGATGTTGGTGCTGCCGGAGATCGCCGACAGCGTGCCGTCGAAAGCGGTTGCGCAGGAATACATCGCCGCGTACGAGAAGATGTACGGCAACAAGCCGGCGACGTTCGGCGCCAACGTCTACGACGCGGGGCTGCTGCTCGCCCGGGCGGTGCCGGAAGCGGCGAAGAAGGGCAAGCCCGGAACGCCGGAATTTCGCGCCGCGCTGCGCGACGCGCTCGAAACCACGCGCGAGCTGGTTGGCACTCAGGGCGTCTACAATATGTCACCGGCCGATCATTCCGGATTCGACGACCGCGGCCGGGTGCTGATCACCGTCAAGGACGGGGGCTGGCGCTTGCTGCGGGATTGAGCGGATCGGGGCCGGACGAGCCGCCATGGACAGAGCGCGGATCGAACAGGGCCGGCGGAAGATCGTCGAGCGCTTCGGTCCGTGGTCGGCGCACAACATCCGGCTCGCCGATGACATCTACACGATCGGCAGCGAAATCGCCGGCGACGAGTTCAAGCTGCGGCGGGTCCTGCGTACAGTCGCCGACGTCGCAGGCCGTCCGCTCGCGACGCTGCGCATCCTCGACCTCGCCTGCCTCGAGGGGATGTACGCGGTCGAGTTTGCCCGCCACGGGGCAAAGGTCGTCGGCATCGAGGGGCGGGAGCAGAACCTGGCCAAGGCGCGCTTCGCGAAGGAAGTCCTCGCGCTCCCGAACCTCGAATTCGTCCACGACGACGTACGCAATCTCGCCCGGGTAAAGCACGGCGAGTTCGACGTCGTCCTGTGCCTCGGCATCCTCTACCACCTCGATGCGCCGGACGTGTTCGCCTTCCTCGAACGGATGGCCGACGTGTGCTGCGGCTTCGCCGTCATCGATACCCACATCGCGGCGTCCGCCGCGAGGTCGTGCGTCTACCAGGGCCGCATCTACCGTGGCCGCACATTTGCCGAGCACGATCCGGCATCGACGCCCGCCGATCGCGCGGCGAACCTGTGGTCGTCGCTCGACAACGTCAACAGCTTCTGGCCGACGCGGGCGTCGCTGCTGAACGCGCTCACGCACGCGGGCTTCACGTCGATATATGAATGCGCGATGCCGCCCGAGCCGGCCAAGCCGGCCGACCGGATCACGTTGGTGGCGGCGCGTGGACGGGCGCTGGCGCTGCTCGGCTCACCGCAGCTCGACGCGCAGCCGGTCGGAGACCTGCTCGAGTGAATGACGGAGTGCCCCGGACGGCATCGGGCTGGCGGTGCCCGTGACGGCTGTCGCCGCGGCGACGGTGCCGTGACGTGCCTCTTTCTGCGGACGGGGTTCTCGGATCTTTCCCATCTGCCGAACGTTGTTTCTCGCAGCGCATGTGTTCGTCGCCGCACGGTTGGTGGCATGATGGCGGCCGTGCCGGCGCCGGCACTTCTCTTTCGTGGAGGCATTCGATGTTCGATCCCGTATCCATTCCGTTCGGCGCGAAGATGCTGTTCAACACCCTTTCGCTGAAGCCCGGCGTCAGCATGGACGACGTCGAGCTGGCGTTGGGCGAGATGTGCAACGTGGTGAAGGACACCTACGGCGGCGACAAGGGCGGGTTCATCGCCGGCCAGGTGTTCAAGTTCTCGGGCTTCGTCTCCGACGAGGGCTCGCTCGCCGCCGTGAAGACGGCCGACGACCACATCGCGATCGTCACCTACTGGCGCTCGTTCGCCGAGCACGAAAAGTCGCACGCCGACGCGGTCTTCAAGGCGAAATTTGCCGCGATGGCCGAGTTGTGCACTGACAGCAAGGAGCTCGGCTACGACCTGCTGTGGCAGGGCACGCCGGAGCCTGATGCCTGAGCTGCGCGACCGCTGCCTCGGCGCGCTCGTCGGGCTTGCCTGCGGCGACGCCGTCGACACGACGGTCGAGTTCAAGTCGCGCGGCAGCTTTCCGCCGGTCACCGACATGGTTGGCGGCGGGCCGTTCGGGCTCGCGGTCGGCGAATGGACCGACGACACGTCGATGGCGCTGTGCATGGCCGAAAGCCTCGTCGAACGCGGCGGTTTCGACGCGGCCGACCAGATGTCGCGCTACGTCCGGTGGTGGAAGCAAGGGCATCTGAGCGCCACCGGCCGCTGCTTCGACATCGGCGGGACCACACGTGCCGCGCTGCAGCGGTTTGTCGACACCAACGATCCATTCGCCGGCTCGACGCATCCGCACTCCGCCGGCAACGGCTCACTGATGCGCCTCGCGCCGGTCGTGCTGTTCTTCCATCCCGATTCCGCACAAGTGCGGCACTACGCCGGCGAAAGCTCGCGCACGACGCACGCCGCGCCCGAAGCGATCGAATGCTGCCGGCTGTTCGCGGCGATGCTCGATGCGACGCTTGCAGGCGCGAAGCGCGAAGCGATCCTCACTGGCCATGGATACGCGCCGACGGAACCGAAAGTGGCAGACATCGCCGGCTCCGGTTATGTCGGTAAATCGGTCAGCGAGGTCGAGGGGTCCGGCTACTGCGTCGAATCGCTGGAGGCCGCGCTGTGGTGCTTCCGGTCGACGGAAAGCTTTCGCGACGCCGTGCTCAAAGCGGCGAACCTCGGCCACGACGCCGACACGACGGCGGCCATCGTCGGCCAGATCGCCGGCGCGCACTACGGCATCGACGGCATTCCGCCGCAGTGGCGGGCGAAGCTCGCGCTCTCCCATCGCATCGAGGAACTGGCGGTCGCTCTCGCGGTGCAACGCGGCGCGGGGTAGCCCGGTATCGAGTGCGCGGACCTGGAGTCGCGCAGCCGTCGCCTTTCGATCCGACAGGTACCGAATCGGCTTCCCGGTGTCGTTCCCGCGATATCGCTTCAGCCTTCGGTGGCTGTTCCGCTTGTCGAAGAATCGCCGAGTTGCTCCGCGCAAACATCCCGTACGCACCCGCGCAGCCATCGATGCGCCGGATCGGCATGCAGCCTCGGATGCCAGAGCAGTGAAACGGTGATCTCCGGCACGGGGACCGGAAGGTGGAAGGCATGCATTCCGGCACGCAGGTTTCCGGTGTGTCGTTCGGGAACGCTGGCGATCAGATCAGAGGCCCGGGCCAGGGCCAGCGCGGTCGAAAAGCCACTTACGATCGTGACAATCTCCCTCTCCAGGCCGAACGACTTCAACGCTTCATCGATCGGTCCGTTGTCGAGCCCTCGTCGCGAAACGACGACGTGCCTGCCGGCCGCATAACGGGAGGGAGTGATCTCGCCCTGACAGAGCGAGTGCCCCATCCGCACGACGCCGATGAAACGGTCCCGGAACAACGCCTGCGCACGCACCTCTGGACCCATCGTGTTCCCCACGACGCCGGTTTCCAGATCGACGGTTCCGTCGCGAAGCAGAGCGCTCTCTCTGTCCAGCTTCTGCACGAAGCGCAGCCGCACGCCGGGAGCTTCCCCGCCGACGCGAGCAATGAGGTCCGGTCCAAAGTTTTCCACAAAGCCCTCGCTGGTCCTCAGCGTGAACGTTCGGACCAGCAGTTTGAGGTCGGGCTTCTCGGCAGGGCGTAGAACCGCTTCGGTGTCCTGCACAAGCTGACTCACCCTTTCGCGGAGTTGGAGCGCTCGGGGCGTCGGGACGAGGCCTCGTCCGGCCCTGACCAACAGCGGATCGCCCGTCGTCTCACGCAATCGCGCCAGCGCCCGGCTCATCGCCGACGGGCTGAGCCGCAACCGTCGGGCTGCGCGTGCAACGCTGCCTTCCGTGAGCAGCACATCAAGGGTGGCAAGCAGGTTGAGATCGGGCCTCGACATGGATTGACCATAGCATAGCTGGTGTGAAATGGCGTCAAACGCATTAATACAGTGCAAATCATGCGTCTTCCGCCATGTCATGCAACGGGCTACGCTTTCAACCGTTACGTTTCGGGAGTCAAGAATCGTGTTGAAGCCAATCATTGCCGGAAGCGAAGGGGCCACAACCGGATCCGGAGAACGGACACCGTCGGTCCGGTGGGCGCTGGCCAGTCTTTCTCTATCCATGCTGCTGTCCTCGCTTGGCACCAGCATCGCCAATGTCGGATTGCCGACGCTGGCGCAGGCGTTCGGCGCCTCCTTCCAGCAAGTGCAGTGGATCGTCCTCGCCTATCTTCTCGCCATCACCACACTGATCGTCAGCGTCGGGAGGTTCGGTGACCTCACCGGCCGCCGACGGCTGCTGCTGGCCGGTATCTTCCTGTTCACGGCAGCGTCGGTCCTGTGCGGCGTCGCCCCCACGCTCTGGCTGCTGATCGCCGCGCGGGCGGCGCAGGGACTTGGAGCGGCGATCATGATGGCCCTCACCATGGCGTTTGTCGGTGAGACGGTACCGAAGGCAAAGACCGGTAGCGCCATGGGGCTGCTCGGCACGATGTCAGCCGTCGGCACCGCGCTCGGCCCGTCGCTCGGCGGCGTGCTGATCGCCGGACTCGGCTGGCCGGCCATCTTTTTCGTCAACGTACCGCTGGGCATCCTGACTCTGTTTCTCGCGTATCGCTACCTGCCCGTCGATCGCCGGGAGACGACGACGGATCGGACCGGCTTCGACCCTTTGGGTACGCTGCTGCTTGCCCTGACGCTCGCGGCCTATGCACTCGCCATGACGACCGGGCGTGGAAGTTTCGGCCTGCTCAACGTGGCTCTGCTGTTCGCGGCCGTCTTCTGCGCCGGCCTCTTCGCGCTTGCCGAAGCGAAAGCCGCGTCACCTCTGATCCGATTGGAGATGTTCCGGAATCCGGTGCTGCGCGCGGGCTTCGCCATGAGCACGCTGGTGACGACCGTGGTGATGGCGACGCTGGTGGTCGGCCCGTTCTATCTCGCCGGCGCGCTTGCGCTCGACACTGCGCGTGTCGGACTCGTCATGTCGTCCGGTCCCATTGTCGCCGCACTGACGGGCGTGCCGGCCGGCCGCCTCGTGGACCGGTTTGGTGCAGACCGCATGACCATCGGCGGGCTCATCGGAATGGCGGCCGGCTCTTCCATACTGCCCATGTTGCCGACGACGTTCGGCGTCCCGGGTTACATCGCTCCGCTCGTGCTCATCACTGCCGGCTATGCGCTGTTCCAGGCGGCCAACAACACGGCCGTAATGACGCACATTCAACCGGACCAGCGGGGCGTCATGTCCGGCATGCTCAGCCTGTCGCGCAATCTCGGGCTCATCACCGGCGCATCCGTCATGGGCACTGTGTTCGCTCTAGGATCGACGACGACCCACATGATGACAGCGCGTCCGGAGGCTGTTGCGGCCGGCATGCGGATCACGTTCACCGTCGCCGCGGTTCTGATCATCGTCTCCCTCGCCATCGCGTCTCTCAGCCATGCTCTTTCGCGACACGGGCACGCGTCCCGCGGACCACCGCAGCGATTGTGCTGACGACGAACGCGGCCAGCGCGAGCGCGTTCAACACGCCGCCGATTCGCGTCCACTCGAAGCGTCCCATCGCGTCGCCGGCGAGGCGCGCGACGAGCGAGCCGTGCAGCAGTGCGAGCGGCACGTAGAACGCCGGTTGGTACGGCATCGCGACCTTCATCACCGCCGGGAAGATGACCGGCGCGTGGCCGAACACCATCGAGAACACGAAGCCGAGCAGCAGCGC
Source organism: Betaproteobacteria bacterium (assembly GCA_040007035.1). Lineage (GTDB taxonomy): Bacteria > Pseudomonadota > Gammaproteobacteria > Burkholderiales > Casimicrobiaceae > CAIWHR01. The sequence goes on from JBDTVU010000025.1 coordinate 25,607, forward strand.
GTGCAGCGCCGCGTCGTACGCGGGCGTTCCCGGCGCGAGGCCGCCCGCCGCGAGGATGGTGACTGCGCCGACGGCGAGCCATGCGTAGCCCGACAGCAGGCACACGGCGATGAAGCGGGTGAGGCCCTTGCCGCGAACCGTGCGCCGTGCGATGTCCTGCTTCACCAGCCACAGCGCGAGCGCGAGCAAGCCGGCGGCGAACGCCATTGCGCCCCAGTGCAGCCGCGAGCCCGCGAGACCGGCCACGACGACGACGAGGATCGCCGCGAATGCTGCTTTCGCGACCGGCGACGGCGGCAGGAAGCGCGACAGCTCGAGCCGCTCGCCGGCGATGGTCAGGATCAGGAACGCCAGCCACCAGCCCGCGACGTCGTGCACGTTCCATCCCAGCGCCCACAGCGCGCTGCCGATCGGCCAGCATGCCGCACCGAGCGCAAGCGTGAACGTGAACAGCTCGCGCTGGCGACGGAAGATGTCGGCGGTGCCCGCGAGCAGCACCCCGCCGCCCGCGACGTAGAGCCACGGCGCAGCGGCACTCGCGCCGGCGAGCGCGGCGAGCGTGCCGAGCCCGGCGAAGAACGGCGCCGCGTACGCCCAGGTGCGGCCGATCGCGACGGCCCGCTCCAGCGAGATCACGACGCCGAAGAAGCCGCAGACCATCAGCGGCCCGTGCAGCGCGGCGGCGGTCGCCGCGAAGTCCGGCATCGGCACGCCGAGCCGTGCCAAGCCCGCACCGACGCCGACGACGAGGCCGGCGAAGCCGAGGATCAGCAGCGGGAGCCGCGCGAGCGGAGGAAGCCCGCCGCGACCGCCCGCGGACTCGCTCATCCGGGCCAGCCGAAATGATCCTTTGCGACGCCGGTCATCATCGACGGATTCCAGATCGGCTCCCAGACGAGCTCGACGTCAACCGAGGTGCCCGCCGGCACCATCGCCGCGACGGCATCGCGCGACTGCTCTACCAGCATGTCGGCGACCGGGCACGCCGGCGTCGTCATCGTCATCTCGATGCGAACGGCGTTGTCGCGCACCTCGACCAGATACACGAGGCCGAGGTCGACGATGTTCATCCCCGCCTCGGGATCGTCGACCTGCCGCAGCGCGTCGTAGACGGCGCCCTCGTCGACCATCAGATCCGCCGCACGAACGCCAGCCGCTGCGCCGGCGCGAAGCCGACGTCGTAGAGAAAGCTGGTGAGCGCCAGGTCGCGCGGCCCGACGACGGTTTCGACGCGCTCGATCCGCAGCGCGCCGAGGTTGGCGAAGAGCTGCGACATCAGCGCGTGGGCGACGCCACGGTGCGCGTACCCGGGATCGACGCCGATGGTGTCGATGACGGCCACCGGCTCGGTGCGGCCGAAGTCGCCGAGGTCGGCGCGCGCCATCAGGTAGCCGACGATCGCGCCGTCCATCCTCGCCGTCAGCGAGACGCGGATCGCCGAGTCGTCCATCGCCTCGCCGAGCTTGTGCGCGATGTAGTCGCGACGGTCGCGCCCGGTGATGCCGCGGTCGATGCGGGCAATTTCGGCCAGATCGCCCGCCGTCATCGAGCGGACGTCGGCGGTGTCGCGCGCCAGGCGCTCGAAGTCGTTGCCCTCCGGCGCGCCGAAGTCGATTTCGTGCCCCGGGCCCTGCCCGACCGGCAGCGCCAGCGCGTCGTCGCGCTCGGGCCGGTACGCGCCGCCTTCGACGGCGCAGTCGACGATGCGCTCGGGCGCCAGCCTGAATCCCATCGCGTCGAACCAGCGCAGCATCCGATGATGGTCCCACGCCGCGGCGGTGCGCAGCTCGCGGACGCCGTGGCGGCGCGCCCACTCGACGATCGCCTCGAGCAGCCGCTTGCCTACGCCGTGGCCGAGCGCATCGGGCCGCACGCCGACCAGTTCGAGCCGCAGCCCCCGCTCGCTGCGGCCGAACTCGCCTTCGAGCACGCGCGCCAGCACGTAGCCGGCGAACCCGCTGCCGTCGGTCGCGGCGAGCTGCGCGTGCAGCGTCGGCTCGCGCACCGCGGCGGCGAGCCGGCGCAGGACATAGGCGCGGCGTGGCCGGCCCTCGATCGCGGCGTCGATGGCGACGACCGCGGCGAGGTCGTCGCTGGTCAGGGCGCGGATGACGATCTCTCCGGCAACAGCTTCCATCGTGGTCTCCTTCGTCTTGGTGCCGGTTCCGGCGTTCAGGCGGACGCGTACGCGAACGAGAGCTCGCGATCGGTGTCCTCGTCGAGCACATCGTCCAGCATCGGCAGAAGCGCCATCGTTTCCTTCTGGATGTGCGCGACCAGCCGCTCGACGAGCTCGGGCATTCCGCGCCGCAAAGTATCCCACTCCGCGGCGTCGAGCGCGCGCTCTCCCGCCGTCCGCACCAGCGGCAGCAGCTCTTCCGCCACGGCCCGGATCGTTCCATGCTCTTCCTGGAGCAGCGACGCGATGTCGCCTTCGCCGGCGGCGGTCAGGCGCGGGAAAAGCTGCTCTTCCTCGAACCCGAAATGGCGGCCGAGCTCGTGGTCGAGGTGGCGGGCGAGCGCCCGGGCCAGCGTCGGGATTCCGGGGTCGCTGCCGTCGGCGCGGCCGAAGGCGTGCTCGACGCGGTCGAGCAGCGCCATCGTCGCGACGTGCTCGTCGTGGAGGGTGCGGCTGGTCTGGCTTCGGTAGTTCATCGGCGGCCAATAATGGTATTCGAATACCGAAATTAACCGACCCGGGCCGGACAAACCCTGACCTGGATCAAGCCGCCCGCGCGCCGCCCCCCATCCGCCGGACGGCGACGGCGAAAAACACCCCGAACGCCACCGCCCCGGCGGCGCCTGCCGTCCCTGCCGCGAGCGCGAGCCACCGATTGTCGGCGACGACGGCGGTCGCCAGCAGCGCCAGCGCCACCACGTGGCAGCCGAAATGGATCGCCAGCGGCCGGCCGGCGGTCAGCGCCGACGGTGTCGGCGGACGTTTCCTGCCGACGGCGGCGCCGGCCGCCCCGGCGTGCAGGGAGCCCAGGAACGGGACGATCCGCTGCAGGATCCCCAGCAGGAAGGTGAGCAGCCAGCCGGGCACCAGCAGCACGCCGAACAGCGTCGCCGTCCCGTCGAACGGCGCGTCCAGCGCGACGGCGAGCGCGGCGGCGAGGCTCGCCGCCAGCAGCACCCAACCGACCCGGACCAGCACGAACGAGAGCCCCAGCGCCCGGCGCATTCCGGTGGCGAGCGCAACCGCCATCAGCCGGAGGTGAAGCGCGGCCGCCGCCGCGCCAGCCGCCACCGCGGCCACGCGGAGCGCCACCGGCGCGAGCCCGAACGCGGCGGCGCCGGCGAGAAGTAGCGCCAATACGGCAAGCGCCAGCGACGCGAGCCCGGCGCGCGTTCCCGGTGCGCTCGACAGCGCGAACATGGGCACGAGGATGTACGAGAGCCCGAGCGCCAGCAGACCCATGAATCCGTAGGCGGCGAACGCGACGTGCAGCGCCAGCGCAGCGCCGCGATCGATGACGACGACGCCGAGATACGTGCCGGCGAGCGCCAGCGCAGTCGCCAGCGTGGCGACGAGCGAGGCGAGCGACGCCCAGCCGTGGGCGATGACGACGGGCATCCCGCGCGCACCGGCGAGGTTCGATGCGAGCAGCGCGGCGTAAATGGCAAGGGCAATGAAGACCGCCACCGCGCCGACACCGATGAATCGCGGCATCGCCGCCCCCATCCCCGCCGCGACCGCTGCGACACCCGGCGTGTAGAGCCACCAGATCGCCGCCGCCGCGCGCACGACGCGGACCGGCTGTCTCGACGCGACCGGCAGAAGCTGAAGGCTGGCGCCGATCGCTGTCATCGCCAGCACGCCGAGGGTGACGAGGTGCAGCGCGGCCAGCGGCCAGCCGAGTCCGCCAACGAACCGCGGCGCGTCGGCGGCGCCGGCCGCGAGCGCCAGCCATGCAGCGATGTGGAAGACGACGGCAGCGCCGAAATACCGGAACGGGATCGACGCCGGCAGCAGCCGGCTCGGCGCGCCGGCTAGGAACGTGCCGCCGCCCAGGCTCATCCGCGCTTCAGGCGCAGTCGCACCTCGCCCGGCGCGGCCGGCAGGTATTCGGCCGTCCAGCCACGCTCGGCGAGCTCCGGATACAGCAGTTGCGGATCGCGGTCGTGGTGGACGATCACCGGCGTCGCGTCGGTGAGCGATTCGACCAGATCGAGGATCGCGACCAGCGGTCCCGGCGGTTCGAGTCCGCGGACGTCGATGTGCACGCCGTCCCCCGTCGACCAGCGCCGGCCCTGCTCGCGACCGTCGGAGCCCGTTGCGGTCATGGCGATTTCGCCGCCGCCGCGCGCAGTACGTCTGCGGCGATGACGAGCTTCAACACCTCGGTCGTGCCTTCGTAGATGCGCAGCGCGCGGACCTCGCGGTACAGCCGCTCGACGGTCGTCCCGCGAACCACGCCCAGGCCGCCCCATAGCTGCACCGCGTCGTCGACGACGCGCTGCGCGGACTCGGTCGCGAACAGCTTCGCCATCGACGCTTCGCGCGTGACGCGCGTGCCGAGGACGTCGCGCGTCCACGCGGCGCGGTAGACGAGAAGCGCGCTGGCGTCGATCGCGACCGCCATGTCGGCGAGCTTCGCCTGCGTCAACTGGTACTCGGCCAGCGCGCGCCCGAACGCGTGGCGGGCGCGCACGCGGGCCGTCGCCTCGTCGAACGCGCGCCGCGCGAATCCGAGCGCGGCGGCGCCGACCGTCGAGCGGAAGATGTCGAGCGTCGCCATCGCGATGCCAAAGCCGTCGCCCGGCGCGCCCAGCAACGCGTCGCCCGGCACCCGGCAGCCGGCGAGCTTGAGCGTGCCGAGCGGGTGCGGCGCGCAGACGTCGATGCGCTCCGACGCGTCGAGTCCCGGTGCCGCGGCATCGACGACGAACGCCGACAGTCCGCGGGTACCCGGCGCCTCGCCGGTGCGTGCAAACACGACATACTGGTCGGCGAGCCCCGCGTTCGAGATCCACGTCTTGACGCCGTCGAGCCGCCACCCGCTGCCGTCGCGCGTCGCCGTCGTTGCAATGGCGCCGACATCGGAACCGGCGTCGGGCTCGGACAGCGCGAACGCCGCGATTCTCGTGCCGTCGGCGACGTGCGGCAGCAGCGCGCGCTTCTGCGCATCGCTGCCGGCCAGCGTGACCGGCGCGCTGCCCAGCCCCTGCATCGCGAACGCGAAATCGGCGAGGCCGGACGCGCGCGCCAGCACGTCGCGCGCGATGCACAGGCTCCGAGTGTCGATCTTCTCGTGCAGGCCACCGTACGCCGCCGGCACGCACACCCGCAGGAAGCCGGCGGCGCCCAATGCGCGCACGATGCGGCGGACGCAGGCATACACCGCGTCGAGGTCGTCTTCGCCGCCCTCCAGCAGCGGCGGCAGCGCGGTCGCCGCGAACGCAGCGAGCTCGGCGGCTTCCGCCCGGTGGTGATCGGCGAAGAACGGCCAGGCGAGGTGGCCCGAATCGGCCATCAATTGCCCTCGAACACCGGCTTCTGCTTGGCGACGAACGCGTGGTATGCGCGCTCGAAGTCCTGCGTCTGCATGCAGATCGCCTGCGCCTGCGCCTCGGCCTCGATGCATTCGCCAAGACCCGCGTTCCACTCCTGCCACAGCATCGTCTTCGTCATCATGTGTCCGAACGTCGGTCCGTCGGCCAGGCTGGTGGCCATCGCGGTCGCTTCGTCCAGCAGCCGCTCCGGCTCGACCAGTCGATTATAGAATCCGATGCGCTCGCCCTCCTCGCCGCCGACGACGCGTCCGGTGTAGAGGAGGTCGGCCGCGCGGGAGAGCCCAATCAGCCGCGGCAGCAGCGTGCACGCGCCCATGTCGGCGGCGGCGAGCCCGACGCGGACGAACAGGAACGCGAGCTTGCTGCGCGCCGTCGTGAAGCGCAGGTCCGACGCGCACGCGATCATCGCACCGGCACCGGTACAGACGCCGTCGATGGCCGCGACGATCGGCTGCGGACAGGCGCGCATCGCCTTGACCAGATCACCGGTCATCCGCGTGAATTCGAGCAGCCCCGTCATGTCCATATTCACCAGCGGGCCGATGATCTCGTGCACGTCGCCGCCCGAGCAGAAGTTGCCGCCCTCGCCGGTGAACACGACCGCCTTCACGTCCGTCGCGTAGACCATCTCGCGGAACAGGTCGCGCAGCTCGCCGTAGGAATCGAACGTCAGCGGATTCTTGCGGTCGGGCCGGTTCAGCGTGATCGTGGCGACCTTGCCGGTGACGGAGTAATGGAAGTGGGTGGCCTTGTAGCCGGCCAATGCGACGCGTTTCATGGCGCGATGTCTCCTGGTGGGATTCCGGAACCGGTCTATCCGGCCATCGTCAGGCCGCCGCTCACCGACAGCACCTGGCCGGTGATGTAGCTCGACTTGTCGGTGGCGAAGAACACGATGGCGTCGGCGATTTCGGCGGGCTTGGCGAAGCGGCGGAACGGGATGGCCTTCTTGAACGCTTCGAGATGCTTTTCTGGCACCGCGAACAACAGCGGCGTCTCCGTCGGTCCGGGGCAGACGCAGTTGACGTTGATATTGTAGCGGGCCGTTTCGCGGGCGAGGGATTTGGTGAACGCGATCAGGCCGCCCTTGGCGCCCGAATAGACGGTCTCGCCCAAGCTGCCGACGCGACCGGCGTCGCTCGAGACGTTGACGATCTTGCCGCTGCCGCGCGCCATCATCGCGGGCAGGAGCGCCTTGACGAGCCGCATCGGGCCAACGAAGTTGAGCCCGATCACGCGCTCCCACAGGTCGTCCGTCCCTTCCCAGAACGAGTGCGTCTTGCCCCAGCCGGCACCGTTGACCAGCACGTCGACGGCGCCGACCTTCGCCGCGACCGCCTGCGCGAACGCATCGATGGAGGCCGCGTCGGTGATGTCGACAGGCAGGAACTCCGCGCGGCGTCCCTGTGCGCGCAGCGCCGCCGCCGCCGCCTCGCCCGTCTCGCGATTGATGTCGGCGCATACGATGCTGGCGCCCTCGGCGGCGAGCGCCTCGGCCGTTGCGCGACCAATGCCCGATCCGGCACCGGTGACGACGGCTATCTTTCCTTGCAGACTCATGGGGTCTCCCCGTTGGACGGCCGGCGCGCGCGCTGCGCGAGAAAACGTGCAACGCGTTCGCGCGTTTCCGTGTTCTCGTACAACGCACGCGTGGCCGTGATTTCCTCGGCGAATCCATCGTGTGCCGGCGAGCCGGCCGCATGGATGCATTCCTTCGCGGCGGCAAGCGCCGCCTTAGGCATGTCGGCGATCCGCGC
>JBDTVU010000026.1:0-32766 GCA_040007035.1 Betaproteobacteria bacterium
TCAAGACCGCGAAGTCGTTCACGCCGGCGACGATCGTCAGCGGTGGCACGTCGCAGCTTCGGATCACGATCAGCGGCAACGCCCCCGAGGTGAGCTTCCGCGACGGCTTTCCCGCCGGCATGACCTGGGTCGCCGGCACGCCGGTGCTGACGACCTGCGGCCCGGTGACGATCGACGCCGACAGCCTGCTGGTGTCGCGCGGCAGCGGCGCCAAGGGCTGCTTCGTCGAGGTCACGATGACCGCCACCGCTGCCGAGACGGTCACGCTGACCAACGCGACGTCGCGGATCGGATACACGCTCTGCCCCGACGGCTGCAGCCGCTACAGCACTGGGGGAGCCGAGGCGACGCTCACGGTGGTGGCGATCCCCGTCCCGCCGCAGATCACGAGCCCGTGCCCGCCGGCCGGCCGCGTCGCCGATCCGTACCAATTCGACGTCGTTGCGACCGGGCAACCGGCGCCCGCGCTGTCCGCGACCGGCCTGCCGCCGGGCCTGTCGCTCGCGCCGGGCGGCCGCGTTTCCGGCACGCCTACGCAAGCCGGATCGTTCGCCATCGTGTTCACGGCCGCCAACGGCAATCCGCCCGACGCGGTGCAACGCTGCACCATCGTGATTGCCGCCAACGACCTGCCGCCATCGATCGTCAGCGCCTGTCCGCCCGCCGGGACCGTCGGCACCGCGTACGCGTTCGGCGTCAACGCCAACGGCCGGCCGACGCCGGCGCTGTCGGCGACCGGCCTTCCGCCGGGGCTCACGCTAGGCGCCGGCGGCGCGCTTGACGGCACGCCGACGCAGGGTGGCGACTTCGCGGTCGCGTTCACGGCGAAGAACGGCGTCGCGCCCGACGCGGTGCAGCGCTGCACGATCACGATCCGCCGCACGACGACGTCGATGACGCTCTCGGTCAGCCCGGTGCCGGCGGTGTCGGGTCAGACGGTGACGGCGATCGCGACCGTTGCCGGCAGCGGACCCGTCCCGCAGGGATCGGTGCAGTTGTGCGTCGTCGATCCCGGCTATGCGTGCCCGCCGCCGGTCGGCGCGCCCGGCACCGCGCCGACGCGGCCGCTGCTCACCGCGGCGTTGGACGCCAAGGGCGTGGCGCGGTTCACGTTGACCGGTTTGCGGATCGACAGCTATCTCGTCAGCGCGCTTTACGGCGGCGATGCCGCCCACGACGGCGCGCCTGCGGGTCCGGTCGATGCGTTCGTCATCAAGGGCGCGCTGCTGGTCGCGCCAAAGGTTGCGCTGGTGGCGCCGGCGAGTGCCGGGCCCGGCGAGACGATCGCCGCGCACGTCACGGTTGCGCCGGTCGAGCCCGGCGTGGTGCCGACCGGAATCGTGACGTTGACCTCGGGCGGGCGTGCGCTCGCGTCGGCGTCGCTCTTCGGCGGCGGCGCCAAGGTCGCGCTCGCGATGCCGGCCGCGGGCACGCTCGAGTTCACCGCCGAGTACGCGGGCGACGGCGCATTCCCGCCGGCTGTTTCGGCGCCGGTCGCTGTGACGGTGCAGGCGAAGGCGGGCGTGGGAGGGGAGTCGATCCCGACGCTGTCCGACGCCGCCCTCCTGTTCGCGGCGCTCGCGCTGGCGGCGCTCGGCGCCTTCCGGTTGCGTCGACGGCCGCGCTGATCGGCCAGTGAAATTCCAGCCCGCCGGGCTGCTGCGCCGCCTCGCCGAGGCGCCGCGCTGGCTCATCGGGCTCGCGATCGTCGGCGCGTTCCTCGCCGATCCGCTGCTCGACGCGAGGTCGCACGCCGCGCGCACGCCGCTGTTCGCGAAGCTCGAGGCCATCGCCTACGACATGCGGCTGGCGTTCACCCGGCCGAACGCCGGCGACGCGCAGGTCGTCATCATCGACATCGACGAGAAGAGCCTGCAGCGCGAGGGCCGCTGGCCGTGGGGCCGCGACAAGATGGCCCGCCTCGCGGAGCGCGCGCTCGACCGGTACCAGGCGCGCGTGCTCGGTTTCGACGTCGTGTTCTCGGAGCGCGACACGTCGGGCGGGCTCGCGGTGCTCGACGATCTCGCCACCGGCGAGTTCGCGAAGGTGCCCGGCTTCACCGCCCGCGTGTCACGGCTGCGCGCCGGGCTCGATCACGACGCGCGGTTTGCCGAAGCGATGCGCGGGCGGGCGGTGGTGCTGGGCTACGGCTTTCCGCTGGAGCGGCAGGCGGTCGGCGCGCTGCCGCCGCCGGCGTTCCGGGAAGCCGACCTCGGGACCGGCCGGATCCCGATTGCGCCGGAAGTCGGCTACACGGCGAACCTCGGCGAGCTGCAGCGGGCCGCGGCGGGGGCCGGTCACTTCGATCCGGTGTTCGATTCCGACAACGTCATCCGCCGGGTGCCGCTCGTCAAGCGCTACGGCGACGGGTTCTATCCGGCGCTGGCGGTTGCCGTCACGCAGGTGGCGCTGGAGGCGAAGACGGTGCTGCCGCGCTTCGACGAGAGCGGCCAGCTCGAGGCGCTCGACGTCGGCGGGCTCGTGCTGCCGGTCGCGCGCGACGGCACGGCGCTCGTCCCGTACCGCGGGCCGGGCCGGACGTTTCGCTATTTTTCCGCGACCGACATCCTCGCCGGCACCGTTCCCGCGGCGACGTTCACCGGCGCGATTGCGCTCGTCGGCACCACGGCGAAAGGGCTCTACGACCTCCGCTCGACGCCGATGGGCCCCGACTTTCCCGGCGTCGAAGTCCACGCGAACCTCGTCGCCGGGATGCTCAACGACGAGCTCAAATCCATCCCGGCGGATGCGGCCGTGATCGAGGCGCTGGTGATGCTCGCCGCCGGGCTGCTGGTCGTGTTCGCCGTCGCGTGGCGCTCGCCGGTGTTCTCCGTCGTCGGCGTGGCCGCGGTGGCGGCGACGGTGATCGCCGTCAACCTCGCGTTCTGGACGCGGGCCGGCGCGGTGATCCCGCTCGCGCCGACGCTGGTGATGCTGGTCGTGCTGCTGATGTGGAACCTGCTGTCGGGCTTTTTCCGCGAGACGCGCGCGATGCAGCAGCTTTCCGACCTGTTCGGCGAGTACGTGCCGAAGGAGCGCGTCGCGCAGATGCGCGAGACCGGCGAGCGCTTCTCGATGGAAGGCGACAGCCGCGAGCTGACGGTGCTGTTCTCCGACGTCCGCGACTTCACCGCGCTGTCCGAGCGGCTGGCCCCGCGCGAGCTGTCGGCGATGATGAACGCGTACCTGACGCCGATGACCGAGATCGTCCATTACAACCGCGGCACGATCGACAAGTACATCGGCGACGCGATCATGGCGTTCTGGGGCGCGCCGCTCGTCAACCCGCGTCACGCGCACGATGCGGTGGCGTCGGCGATCACGATGCAGCAGAAGATGCAACCGCTGGCGGCGCAGTTCCGCGACCGCGGCTGGCCCGCGCTTGCGATCGGCATCGGCCTCAACACCGGCCCGATGAACGTCGGCGACATGGGCTCGCAGTTCCGCAAGGCGTACACGGTGCTCGGCGACGCGGTGAATCTCGGCTCGCGGCTCGAAGGCCTGACCAAGTCGTACGGCATCGGCATCCTGTGCGGCGAGGACACCCGGAACGCGGCGCCGGAGTTCGTCTGGCGAGAAGTCGACCGTGTCCGCGTCAAGGGCCGCGCGCAGGCGCTGGGGGTGTGGGAGCCGCTCGGCGAAACGGTCTCGCCGGCGGGCGCCGCCGAGCTCGCGCGGTGGCACGAGGCGCTGGCGCTCTACCGCGACGAGCGCTTCGCCGAGGCGGGCGCGATCGTCGTCACGCTGCCGCCGTGCCCGCTGTACGAACGGTTCCGTGCGCGCTGTGCGAACTACCTCGAGCACCCGCCCCCGTCCGGCTGGGACGGCGCGACGAACTTCGCGACGAAGTGACCGCCGGCGGGCGTCAGCAGGGCGCGGCCGACGGGCACTTGCGATAGCCCGTCACGCCCTCGAGCACGTTGCCCGAGCGCAGGTTGAAGAAATAGTCGAGGCCGATGCCGGCGCCGCCTGGCCCGGCGAAGAAGCCGACGAAGTTGCCGCCGACGAGCGACTGGCAGCCGCTGCCCGTGCAGCCGGCGACTGCACCGGTGCCGGACGTCGAGAACCGGCCGTCGAGGATGTTGGCCGTCCCGCTCATTGTGTACGTCGACTGGGTGAAACCGACAGCGAGGCCGGACAGCGACGCCGTCGCCGGTGTGAAGTTGACGTCGACGCGGCCGGCGGAGATCAACGTGCCGACGGTGCCCGACGAATCGGTCGGCCGGGTGCCGCCCACCGGCGTGTAGCTGAACTGGCCCGACGTCGGCAGGTCGACCGCGGTGTTGCCGTAGACGTAATGGAGATTGCCGCCGCCGTTCTGGACGACATCGCCGTTGGGAAGCTTCTGCGTGATTGTCGAGCCGGCGCCGGCCCACCGGCCCCAGTTGACCCCGCCGGCGCTGCCGTCCTGGCCGGTGTCGACGATCGACGCGGTGCCGACATCCGCGGTCAGGTTGGCGTTGACGAACGACACGAGACGGCCGCTGCCGTCGACGCCAAGCGCGAGCCCGGGGCTCGACGTCGCGTCGAGCTCCAGCGTGTAGCGGTCGGAGCCGACGACGATCGTCTGCGGCGCGCCGGACGGCAGATTGTTCCGGTCCTCGGTGGCGAGGTATTTGAACGGCGGATCGGGGATCGCGAGATCGGCCCGGAATTCCGGGACCTTGGTGAACACCAGATTGCCGACCGGCTGCCGTTCGCCGCCCGGCGGTCTGCCGAGCGTGCCGGCGAGAAAGGCCGGGGGACCGATGATCCGCTCGGGGCGCCCGCCGTCCGGCACGCGGAAATACTCGCGCTCGCCGAACTCGGCGTCGCCGAACGGCGTGCCGGCGGCGATCCGTCCTTCGAGCACGCCGCCCCACAGGCCCGGAGCCGCGGGCGCGCCGCCGGCCAGCAGGCAGTTGTCGGCGGCGCAGATCTGCAGCAGGTAGTGCGTGCCGCGGATGCCGATCGTCGCCTGCGTGGTCAGCACCTGGTACTGCTCGCGGTTGACCTGGCCGATGCTGCCGGTCAGCGTGCGGAAGCCGCCCTTTACCAGCCGGAACGTCGCGCGGTCGGTTCCGGCGCTGCCGCCGAAGCTCCACGCCTCGATGCGGAATTCGGATTCCGGCTTCAGCGCGACCAGCGAGTTGTCCCCGAACCGGACCTGCGCGTGGCTCTGCGCGGCGGTGAAGATCGTGTCGCCGACGCCGACATTGGCGCCGGCGGCGAGCCGCACGCGCTCGGCACCGCGGACGGCGGCGACGTCGCCGACGGCAAGAACAATGCGGCCGGCGACCTGCGCCGCGGCGGGGGCGGCGGCAAGCCACGCCAGCATGAGCAGCAGGGCGAAACGGAACGCGGGTCGCGCGAGCATGGCCGTCCCCTTCACCGGAAGTCGTAGCGGAGCTTGGCCGCGACGACGGAGCGCGTGTACTCGTACAGCGCGATGTTCGAGTCGTTGCGCGCGTACTGGTAGTCGACGCGCGCGCTCCAGTTGCGCGTGATGAAGTACGCCGCGCCGAGGTTCAGCGCCCAGTTGTCGTCCTGCCGCGCCACGCCGATCACCGGTGTGTCGCCACTGTAGTCGCTGCGCACGTAGGCAATGCCGGCCGTCAGCGCCCACGCCGTCGTCGGCGACACGGTGACGTCGGCGCCGGCGCCGTAGAGCTTGCGCCCGAGGTCCGGCCGGCCGGTCCGGTTGTGCTCGTCGCCGGCGAAGGCGGTCAGCGACATCACCGGCTGCCACTGCGTCAGCCACCAGCGGCGGAACGCGACGCTCACCGCGCCGAGGTCGGCGTCGCGGACGCTGTTGACGCCACTGTAGTCGAGGCGCGCGAACTGAGGCGCCACGCTGACGACGGCGAGCTCGGACAACTGGCGCCGCCACTCGAGGCCGACGCCGTTCGACGAACGGTACGTCGAGCCGCCGAACATGATCTCGCCGTGCGCGTAGCTCAGCGCGAAGATGTTCGGGCCGGCGAGGTAGCTCGCGGCGAGCGAAACGCCGGCGTTGCCGAGGTTGAGGTCGGACAGGTCGCGGTAGAAATTGCCGCTGCCCCAGACGCCGCCATGCAGCGTGACGCCGGGCGCCACCGGATGGTCGATCGACGCGTTGGCGGCGAGCCAGCCGAAGGCGTCGCTCTGCTGGACGCCGGCGTCTGCGACGCGGACGGCGCCGAACACCGGCAGCGAGAGGTCGGCCTGCGCAACGCCGGCGTTGACGTTGGAGTCCCAGCCCGCGCCGATCTCGACCCATGCGTTGACGCGCGTCCGGTATCGGCCCTGACGGCTGTCGAGCGCATCGAGATAGCGCTGGATGCCGGCGCGCACGGGCGCAGGCGGGTCGAGCTTCCCGATGGCCTCGAACTCCTCGCGGGAGCGCAGATCGTCACCGGCGTAGAAATAGGCGCGCGCGAGCTCGAGCCGGCCGCGCGGGTCGTCCGGGAACCGCAGCGTATATCGCTCGAGCGCCATGACACCCCAGCCGGCGCGCCCGATGTCGACGGCGGCGATGCCGCACCAGAGGTCGGTGCGCGGCTCTGCGACGGAGTCGATCGTGTCGCAGCGAGCCCAGGCGTCGGCCGAGCGGCCGGCGTCGACCAGCAGAGCGAGATCGTCGGCCGGCGCGGCCGCAGCGGGAAGCGCGACGCCGGCGAGCATCGCCGCGGCAACGATGATGGCGCGAACGGCGCGGTGCGGATGCGGGCGGCGGGACATGGTGGAAAGCGGAAGGCAACCGAAAGGCAATATAGCACGAGGAATTTCGGCGCCGCGAGCGTGCGCCGCGCGGCGCCGAATCGGTGCGTCGCTCTGTTGCGGTGCACGCATCGACGCGATAGGCAAACGCCGGATCCGCCGCTACACTCGCCCACTCGACGCGGGCATTCGACGTGTCCGGACACCCACCGGGAGGGCTGCGGGTGCGGCACCAATCGCTGCTGGCCTACGCGAAGTACCGCTACCTCAAGGTGGCGGCCGCCGTCGTTGCCGTCACGGTCGCCGCGTATGCCCTCCACCGGCCGCCCGCCGGGCCGTACGGCGGCACGTGGCTCGGCTATGTGCTCGGCACAGTCGGTGCGCTGATGATCCTGTGGCTGCTCTGGTTCGGCGTGCGCAAGCGGCGCTATTCATCCACCGCCGGCACGCTGCTCGGCTGGCTGTCGGCGCACGTCTACCTCGGCACGACGCTGCTCGTCATTGCCACGCTGCACGCGGCGTTCCAGGTCGGCTGGAACGTGCACACGCTCGCCTACGTGCTGATGGTGCTGGTGATCCTGTCCGGCTTCTACGGCGTGTGGGTCTACCTGAAGCTGCCGGCTGCGATTACCGACACGCTGGCCGAGGACACGCTGGAGTCGCTGCTGATCAAGATCGCCGACCTCGACCGGCAGGCGCGGCCGCTCGCGCTGTCGCTGCCCGACGCGTGCAACCGGCTCGTGCTCGCTGCGTCGCTCGGCACCGACATCGGGGGATCGTGGCGGACGCAGATCGCCGGCCGCGACCCGGACTGCCCGACCATCGCCGCCGTCGTCGGCCTCCAGGCGATCGGCAAGACGCTGCGCGGCGAGCAGGCGCGAGCCAACCAGCAGCTCTACGCGGTGATGGTGAGGAAGCAGGAGCTGGTCGCCCGCGCGCGCCGCGCCGTGGCGCTGAAGGCGCGGATCGACGTCTGGCTGTTCGTTCACGTGCCGCTGTCGGTGGCGCTGTTGGCGGCGCTGGCCGCGCACGTCGTCAGCGTGTTCTTCTACTGGTAGCCGGCGGATGCGCCTCCGTCTTGCCACCGTCACCCGCAATCGCAAGGGCCAGCCGGTCCGCGCGCTGCGCACGATCGAAGGCGACTCGTTCGCGATCGGCCGCGGCGCGCAGTGCCCGATTTTCCTGCCGGACCCGCGGGTGGCGCTCGAGCACGCGACGATCTTCCGCAGCGAGGGTGCGACCCGGCTCGCCGCCGTCGGCACGGCGACGCTGCTGGTCGAGGGGCAGCACAGCCCCGAGATCGCGCTGGCGCCCGGCTCGTACGTGGAGGTCGGTCCCTACGGGGTGACGGTCGAGGTGCCGCCGCCGGACGCCGACCTCGCGCTCGCCGTCGAGCTGAAACGGCCGCTGCCGGACGACCTGGCCGACATCAAGGTGCGCTCGCGGATGTCGCTCACCGCCGCCGGGCTCGCCAAGCGCCGACCGGCGTGGATGCTGCTCGGCGCGCTGCTGCTGCTGTTCCTCGCCGTGCCGGTCATCAACGCGGTGATTCCGCCACTGCGCGAGGTGACGGCGAAGTTCCCGTGGCCGCCGGACCTGCCGTGGAACCCGGGTCCGCTCGCCGCCGGCCATGCGGGCATCGCCCACGACTGCCGCGTCTGCCATGAGCTCCCGTTCGTCCACGTCCGCGACCGCACGTGCCTCAAGTGCCACGGCAACGTCACCGGCCACGCGGCCACGCCGACGGCGCAGGCCGACCTCTTCGGCGACACCCGCTGCGCCAACTGCCACGCCGACCACAAGGGCGAGACGGGACTCGTCCGCAGCGACGCCGGGCTGTGCGCCGACTGCCACGGCGACCTGAAGCGCCGGCTGCCGGACACGAAGCTCGCCGACGCCCGCGATTTCGCCAAGGCGCACCCGGAGTTCAGGGTGACGCTGTGGCGCGGGCCCGGGAAGGGCGACGTCGTCCGCGTCGTGCAGACCGACAAGGCGAACCTCGTCGAGCGCTCGGGCCTGCGCTTCCCGCACGTGCTGCACCTGCAGCAAAGCATCCGCGGGCCGAAGGGGCGGGTGGTCCTCGAATGCAGGAGCTGCCACGTGCCCGACGCCGCCGGCCGGTCGTTCGCGCCGGTGCAGATGACGAAGCACTGCAGCGACTGCCACACGCTGGAGTTCGAACCTGCAGTCACGTCGCGGCAGGTGCCGCACGGTTCCGTCGACGCGGTGATGTTGACCATGCAGGAGTTCTATGCAAGCATCGCCTTGAACAACATCGCCGTCGACACAGTCGATCCCGGCGACATCCGGCGCGGAATTCCAAGGCCCGCCGGAGGCACGGTTACCGAAGAGCAACGACAGCGCGCGCAGGCGTGGGCCCGGGCGAAGGCGGAGAAGACAGCCCAGGATCTGTTCGAAGCGCGGGTCTGCATTGTCTGTCACGAGGTCGTCAAGATGACGGGGCCGGGCGGGGAGCGGGGAGGCATTGCGTGGAATGTCGCGCCGGTGAGGCTGGCGTCGTCATGGCTGCCGAAATCGCAGTTCGACCACGGCAAGCACCGCACGTACAAGTGCGAGGACTGCCACGACAAGGTGGCGAAGTCGAAGTCCAGTGCCGACGTGAACATCCCGGACGTCGAGTCCTGCCGCGTCTGCCACGCCGGCAGCGAACCCGTCGCCAACAAGGTGGTGTCGACCTGCGTGTCCTGTCACGGCTTCCACCTGCCGGGACACGCGCCGTGGACGAAGCGTGCTGCCGGCATGCCCGACGGCGCGCCGATCGCGCTTGCGCAGCGGGGAACGCGATGAGCGCCGGACGCGCCTGGCTGGGCGCACTGCTGCTGACGGTCGCGGCGGCGCTGGCCGGCTGCGGCGGCGGCAACGGTGCCGGCAACGGCAGCCTGCAGGTGCCCAGCCCGAACGCGCTGACCGTCGCCGACGTCCAGCAGGTGATCGCGCAGGCGGTGGGCGAGGCGCAGGCGCGCGGCGCGAAGGCGACGATCGCCGTCGTCGACCGCGTCGGCAACGTGCTTGCGATCTTCCAGATGAACGGCGCCGCGACGACGTTCACGATCACCGGCGGCACCGCCGCCACCGGCGGCCTCGAGAAGGTCAGCGTGCTGCCGTCGACGTACGCGGTGATCTCGAAGGCGATCACCGCCGCCTACTTCTCGTCGGCCGGCAACGCGTTCACGACGCGCACGGCGGGCCAGATCATCCAGCAGAACTTCAACCCGGGCGTGGCCAACGCGCCGAACGGCCCGCTGTTCGGCGTCGAGTTCAGCCAGATCACCTGCTCCGACGTGAGCCAGCAGGCGAGCGCCGGCTCCATCGGCCCGAAGCGTGCGCCGATCGGCTTCGCCGCCGACCCGGGCGGTCTGCCGCTGTACAAGAACGGCAACGTCGTCGGCGCGATCGGCGTGCTGTCCGACGCGACGTACACGGTCGACCTCGACATCCAGAACTTCGACACCGACGCCGACGAGCTGATTGCCGTCGCCGGCACGTCCGGGTTCGCGGCGCCGACCGACATCCGCGCCGACCGCATCACCGCCGACGGCGTCACGCTGCGCTTCACCGACAGCGAGTCGATCCTCAGCAACCCCGCCAACGCGCCGGCGTTCGGCACCATCAACGGCACCGTCGGCGCGCTGGTCAGCCAGCCCGGCTACGGCGGCAGCACGGTCGTCGCCGGCACCGCGTACGGGACGGCGGCGTCGGGCATCCGCGCCGACGCCAGCGTCGCGTTCGCCGGCACCGGCGCGTACATCCTCGTCGACGCGGCGAACAACAACCGTTATCCGCCGGTTGCCGGCAGCGACGGCCTGATGACCGCGGCCGAGGTCACGCAGATCCTGAAGAGCTCGCTGGAAGTCGCCAACAAGTCGCGCGCGCAGGTGCGCCGGCCGGTCGGCTCGACCGCGCAGGTGTCGGCGGTGGTCGTCGACACCAACGGCAACATCCTCGGTTACGTCCGCTCGCCCGATGCGCTGGTCGACAGCGTCGACGTCGTCGTGCAGAAGGCGCGCACCGCCGGCTTCTTCTCCAATCCCAACGCCGCCGCCGAGTTGTCCGCGCTGCCGCCGGCCAACTACATCGGTCCGCCGGGGCCGGTGTCGTCGCCGATCTCCGCTTACGTCACCGCCACCAAGACGTTCTTCAACGACCCGACGGCGCTTGCCAACGGCATCGCGTTCTCGACCCGCTCGGTCGGCAACATCGCTGCGCCGTACTTCCCCGAGGGCATCAGTGGCACCGCCAACGGCCCGCTGGCGAAGCCGCTCGCGAGCTGGAGCATCTTCAACAACGGGCTGGCACTCGACCTCGTCTACAACAAGCTGATCGCGTCGCTGGTGTCGCCGTTCGACACCACGTCGAACTGCACCGGCAACGCGCGGATCCGCAGCGGGATCACGCTCTTCGGCGGTGGCTTCCCGATCTACCGCGGCAGCCAGCTCGTCGGCGCGATCGGCGTTTCCGGCGACGGCACCGACCAGAGCGACCTGATCGCGTTCCTCGGCGTCGTCAACGCGGGCAAGGCGCTCGGCACCGGCATCGGCCACGCGCCGCCGGCGATGCGCGCGGACACGCTCGTGCCGCAGGGCACCGGCACCCGGCTGCGCTACGTGAACTGTCCGCAGTCGCCATTCAACGGCAGCACCGAGCAGAATGTCTGCGCCGGCCTCTGACCGTTCGCGCGTGATGCGGGCTGCAGCCGTCGCGGCGGCTTGCGCGTGGACGGCGGCCGCGCTTGCGCAAGCGCCCGCGCCTGCCGCCGCGCCCGCGCGGGCCGCGGCGCCCGCCCCGGCACCGAAGCGCGTTGCGGCGCCGCCGCCGCAGTCGAAGGACGGCCGCTACGGCCTCCAGATCCTGGCGCCGACCGTCAATGTCCACGCGGCACCCGACGCTGCGTCGGGGACGGTCGCGCAGGTGCAGGAAGGCGCCCGGCTCGAGGCGCAGGAGCGCAAGGGCACGTGGTACCGGATCACGCTGACCGACGGTCGCCCCGGCTGGATCGGTTACGTCGTCGGCAAAACCAACCCAAATTTCTCGGTCGACGCCAATCCGGGCCTCGTTCGCGTCGCGCCCGGAACCGCGCCGGTGCCCACCGATGCCGCATCTGCACCGGCCGAACCGGTCGCAGTCGCACCGGCGCCGGAATCGCTGCCCGACGACCGCATCGTGCTGCAGCGTCCGATGGGCAAGCCGCTCGAGCCGATCATTTCCGAGATCGATTCGCGGCAGGTGCCGCCGCCGCAGGCGTTGCTGCCGCGCGAGACGGTGCCGGTGCCCGACCGCTGGCGGCTCACCGATCAGCTCGGCCTCGTCAACCAGCGCTGGTTCGACCCCTACAACCCGAACACGTTGAAGGGTGACCGCCCGGTCCTCGGCGAGGACTGGTTCTTCAACCTCAGCCTGATCTCCGACACGCTGTACGAGGCGCGGCAACTGCCGACGCCGATCGGCGCGCAGTCGGCCGAACGCTCGCAGTCGAACGACCAGTTCGGCCGCGGTCGGCAATCGACGTTCGCCGAGAACCTGATCATCAGCCTGTCGTTCCTCAAGGGCGACACGACATTCAAGCCGCCGGAGTGGGAGTTCCGGCTGGTGCCGGTTCTCAACTACAACTACTCGCAGGTGCAGGAAGTGCGTGCGCTGCGGGTCGACCCGCGCGAGGGCACGACGCGGCGCGACAGCTTTGCTGCGCTGCAGGAAGCGTTCATCGACTACGAGTACCGCATCGCGTCGGTCAACTACGACTTCGACGACGTCCGTGTCGGCATCCAGCCGTTCATCTCCGACTTCCGCGGCTTCCTGTTCCAGGACCAGCCGGTCGGCATCCGCTTCTTCGGCAACCGCGACAGCAACCGCTACCAGTACAACTTCGGCTGGTTCCGGCGGATCGACAAGGACACCAACAGCGGCCTCAACGACATCGGCAAGCCGCTGCGCAAAGACGACATCTACGTCGCCAACGTGTACCGGCAGGACACGTTCGTGCCGGGCTTCACGGTGCAGGGCACCGTTATCTACAACGACAACCGCGAGGACGGCCCGAACTTCTACGACAACAACGGCTTCCTCACCCGGCCCGCGAACTTCGGACAGGAGCGGTCGCACAAGTACCACGTCGGCTACGTCGGGCTGTCGGGCGACGGCCACTTCGGCCGCTGGAACTTCACCGGCTCGATGTACTACGCGTTCGGCCGCGACGACCGCAGCCCGTTCACCGGCAAATCGGCCGACATCAACGCGTATTACGCCGTGGGCGAGCTGTCGCGCGACTTCGACTGGATCCGTGTCCGCGGCACCGGCCTGTACGCCAGCGGCGACAAGGACCCGTTCGACGGCCGCGAGAACGGCTTCGACGCGATCCTCGAGAATCCGCAGATCGCCGGCGCCGACACCAGCTACTGGATCCGGCAAGCGGTGCCGCTGATCGGCGGCGGCGGCGTCGCGCTGTCCGGCCGCAATGGCATCCTCGCGTCGCTGCGCTCGTCGAAGGACCAGGGCCAGTCGAACTTCAACAACCCGGGTCTCGCGCTGATCGGCATCGGCGCCGACTTCGACGTCACGCCGCGGGTGCGCGTGATCGGCAACCTCAACCAGCTCTGGTTCGCCAATACCGCGGTGCTGTCGGTGCTGCGCAACCAGGGCGAGATCTCGAACGAGCTCGGCACCGACGTCTCGGCGGCGATCCAGTACCGGCCGAACTTCTCGCAGAACATCGTGCTCAACGCGTCGGCGGCCGCGCTGCTGCCCGGCAAGGGCCTGAAGCAGCTCTACGGCGACGACAACGGCAACAAGACGCAGTACTCGATCCTCATCAACCTGTTGCTGACCTACTGAGAGCCCGGACGATGAACAGCGCTCGCGTTGGCAACCTGTATCGCGCGCTCCTCGGCGCGGCGCTGGCAGTGGTGGTCGTGGCGCCCGCAGTGCCGCTCCTCGCCTCCGAGGGCGAGAAGGCCGTCGCGCGCACGTACGCGAAGGCGCCGGAGGCACCGGAGCGGCAGACGATCGCGCAGGCCCGCGCAAAGTCGGTGGGCTGCAAGACCTGCCACACCGCGTCGGACCACGCGACGATGCACCAGAATCCGGCGGTGATCCTCGGCTGCACCGACTGCCACGGCGGCGACGCGAAGGTGGTCAAGCCGGATGGCGTCGACGACTACAAGGCGCCGGGCTACCGCGCCGCACTGGAAGCCTCGCACGTGCTGCCGCGCTATCCGAAGGCGTGGGAGTTTCCGTCGAGCGCGAACCCCGAGATCAGCTACACGCTGCTCAACCGCGAGGCGCCGGAGTTCGTCCGCTTCGTCAATCCGGGCGATTACCGCGTCGCCCGCGAAGCCTGCGGCGCGTGCCACCTGACGATCATCCAGGCCGCCGAGCGCAGCATGATGTCGAGCAGCGCGATGCTGTGGGGCGGCGCGTCGTACAACAACGGGATCCTGCCGTTCAAGCGTTACCTGCTGGGCGAGGCGTACACCGACAAGAGCGATCCGGGCGCCATCGTCGGCCCGGTGCCGCCGACGCCGGCGATGACGAAGATGGGAATCCTGCCGAAGCTCTATCCGCTCCCGGCATGGGAGACGATCCCGCCGGGCGACGTGTTCCGCGTGTTCGAGCGCGGCGGGCGCGTGATCAACAGCCAGTTCCCCGAAATCGGCCTGCCGAACAGCACCGGCGTGCTGCAGAAGCTCGACGAGCCGGGCCGGCCGGACATCCGGCAGTCGAACCGCGGACCGGGTACCGGCCTGCGGATCTCGGTGCCGGTGATCAACATCACGAAGACGCGGCTCAATGACCCGCACATGTGGTTCCTCGGCACCAACGACCAGCCGGGCGATTACCGGTCGTCGGGCTGCTCGGGCTGCCACGCCGTCTACGCCAACGACCGCGATCCGAAGCACAGCGGACCTTACGCGGCGTTCGGCCACACCGGGATGTCGCACTCGGCCGACCCGACGATCCCGAAAGACCAGCCGGGCCATCCGCTGAAGCACGCGTTCACGCGGGCGATCCCGTCGTCGCAGTGCATGATCTGCCACATGCACCAGCCGAACGTGTTCGTCAACACGTACTACGGCTACATCATGTGGGACTACGAGTCCGACGCGCCGTTCATGTGGCCGGAGAAGCAGAAGTACCCGAGCGAGGAGGAGCGCCGGAAGATCCTCGACCGCAACCCGGAGGAGGCGGCGATCCGCGGCAAGTGGAGCGACCCCGAGTTCCTGCGCAACGTGTCCTCGCTCAATCCGAAGCTCAAGGACACGCAGTTCGCCGACTACCACGGCCACGGCTGGAACTTCCGCGCGGTGTTCAAGCGCGACCGCAAGGGCACGCTGCTGGACAAGGACGGCAAAGCGGTCGCGGACGACGATCCGGACAAGTTCAAGAAGGCGGTCCACCTGTCGTCGATCCACATGGACCTCGGGTTCCAGTGCGTCGACTGCCACTTCTCGCAGGACGCGCACGGCAACGGCCACATCTACGGCGAGGTCGCGCAGGCGATCGAGATCGACTGCGCCGACTGCCACGGCACGGCGACGAAGTATCCCAACCTGTTCACCACCGGCCCGGCGGCACAGCCCGGCGGGCGCGATCTCTCGCTGCTGCGCACGCAGGACGGCCGCAAGCGGTTCGAGTGGCGCGACGGCAAGCTCTACCAGCGCGCCGCGCTCGACCCGGACAAGGAGTGGGAAGTCACGCTGGTCAAGGACACGATGAATCCCGCGCACCCGAAGTACAACGCCAAGGCGGCGCGGGCGAAGACGGTGGTGCAGGACGGCTCGATGCAGTGGGGCCCCGGCGTCGACCCGGCGAAGTACGCGCACAGCGACGAGCGGGTGACGTGCCAGACCTGCCACCTGTCGTGGACGACGAGCTGCGCCGGCTGCCACCTGCCGATCCAGGCGAACCAGAAGACCGAGCGCCACCACTACGAGGGCGGCGAGACGCGCAACTACGCCACCTACAATCCGCAGGTCGCCCGCGACGAGATGTTCCAGCTCGGGCTCCACGGCGAGGCGCGCAAGTTCAAGATCGCGCCGGTGCGATCGAGCTCGGCGCTGGTGCTGTCGTCGACCAACATCAACCGCGAGAAGATCTACATCCAGCAGCCGCCGGTCGCGGCGTCGGGCTTCAGCTCGCAGGCGTTCGCGCCGCACTACCCGCACACCGAGCGCAAGACGGAGACGAAGACCTGTACCGATTGCCACCTGTCGCGCGCCAACGACAACAACGCGATCATGGCGCAGCTCCTGCTGCAGGGAACGAACTTCGTCAACTTCGTCGGTTACAACGCATGGGTCGGCGAGGAGAAGCGCATCACCGCCGTGCAGGTCACCGAATGGGAGGAGCCGCAGGCGGTGATCGGCAGCTACCTGCACCGCTACGCGTACCCGGACTGGTACGCCGACCACCAGAAACGCGGCCAGAGGCTGCCGACGATCCAGACCCACGACACCAAGGGCGCCGCCCGCTGCGTCCAGCTTCGCGGCGAATATGTGTATGTCGCCGAGGGCGCCGGCGGGATGCGCGTCTACGACGTCGCCAGCATCGCCAACAAGGGCGTCGGCCAGAAGATCATCAGCGCGCCGTTCTCGCCGTGGGGGCAGGACACGCACATCGCGTCACCGAACGCCACCTGCGTCGCGCTGCCGACGAACCAGCCGATCAACCCGCTGCGCAATACGGGCGAGCTGATGCGGGTGACCAACATGGAGCAGGCGTTCCATCCGATCTACAACTACGCGGCGATCACCGATTCGACCGAAGGCCTGATCCTCACCGACGTCAACACGCTGGCCGACCGCGACCCGCAGAACAACTTCCTCAAGCGCGCGGTGACGTGGAACGAGGGCGGGGTGCTCAACGGCGCACGGCACATCGCGCTGGGCGGCCGTTACGCGTACATCTCCGCCGACGCCGGGCTCGTCATCGTCGACCTCGACGATCCGCTGCAGCCGAAGCTCGTGGCGACGGTGCCGTTGAAGGGCGCGCGCGCGGCGGCGGTGCAGTTCCGCTATGTGTTCGCGCTGGATGACACGGGTCTGCGCGTCGTCGACATCACCGACATGGCAAAGCCGCGGCTGGTCGACCGCGCGGCGGTGCCGCTCGCCGACGCCAACCGGATCTACGTCGCGCGGACGTACGCCTACATCGCCGCCGGCAAGGAAGGCCTCGCCATCGTCGACGTCGAGCGGCCGGAAGCGCCGACGCTCTACATGAAGTTCACCGCCGACGGCAAGCTCAACGATGCCCGCGACGTCGTCGTCGGCACCACCAACGCGTCGCTGTTCGCGTACGTCGCCGACGGTGCCAACGGGCTCAAGGTCGTGCAGCTCACCGCACCCGACACGCAGCCGAAGTTCTACGGCTTCACGCCGGAGCCGAAGCCCGTGCTGATCGCGTGGCGCAACACGCTGACGCCGGCGCTCGCGCTGTCGAAGGGCCTCGACCGCGACCGTGCCGTCGACGAGACCGGCGGTCAGATCGCCGTGTTCGGCCGGATCGGCTCGCGGCCGTTCAACGCGAACGAGATGAAGAAGTTCTACCAGCGCCCCGACGGCACCGTCTGGACGGTGACCGACGAGGTCCGCATGCAGGAGTTCGTGCCCGCGCGCACGGTCGCCGCCGGCGCCGATGCGCCGCCGAAGCAGTGAGGTCCGCCATGAACCACTCGACGCCCCGCTCCCGCTACCGGCTCCCGCTCCGGCTCGCGGCCTGCCTGCTCGCGCTCGCCGCGCCGGCGCTGCTCGCGCAGGCGCCCGCACCGGCGGCCGACACGCTGCTGCCGTACCAGAGCAAGGACAAGAGCATGGGCGTAGTCAACTGCGCCAACAGCGTCTGCCACGGCTCGGTGCAGCCGTTCAAGGATTCGACGGTGCTGCAGAACGAGTACGTCACGTGGTCGCGCGTCGACAAGCACGCGCGCGCCTACCGCGTGCTGTTCAACGAGCAGTCGCAGCGGATCGCGCGCAACCTCGGGCTCGGCAAGTCGGCGCACGAGGAGAAGCTCTGCCTCGACTGCCACGCCCACAACGTGCCCGCGGCGCAGCGCGGCGAGCGCTTCAAGTTCGACGATGGCGTGTCGTGCGAGGCCTGCCACGGCCCGTCCGGGCGCTGGCTGGAGACGCACGTTGAGCAGGGCGCGACGCACGACGCGAACCTGTCCAACGGCCTCTACCCGACCGCCGACGCGGCGCAGCGCGCCAAGCTGTGCCTGTCGTGCCATCTGGGCAACGGCGACCGCTTCGTCACCCACCGGATCATGGGCGCCGGGCATCCCCGGATGAGCTTCGAGCTCGATACGTTCACCACCGTCGAGCCGGCGCACTTCAAGGTCGACTCCGATTGGGAGAAGCGCAAGCAGTTGTGGGACGGCGTCAAGGTCTGGGCGATCGGGCAGGCGATCGTCGTGTCCGAGATGATGGACATCCTCGCCGACCCGAAGCGCGGCCGCGACGGGCTGTTCCCGGAGCTCGTGCTGTTCGACTGCCACGCCTGCCACCACCCGATGAGCGACAGGCGCTGGGCGCCGCGCGTCGCCGGCCTCGGGCCGGGTGTGGTCCGCCTCAACGATTCGAGCATGCTGATGGTCCGCCAGATCGCGCGCGTCGTCGATCCGGGCTTGGGCGAGCGCATCGCCGGGACGATGGCGCAGCTTCACCGGAGCGTCACCGGCGGCGGCGACGCGCTGGGGCAGGCAAGGGCGCTGAAGGGCGACATGGCCACGCTCATCGCCGTGCTCGACAAGAGCCCGTTCGGCGAAGCTCAGATGCGCGCGGTGCTCACCGGCCTCATCAACGACGGCCTCAACGGCCAGTATCGCGACTACGCGGGCGCCGAGCAGGCGACGATGGCGATCGGCAGCGTGGCGAACTTCATGTACCAGAAGGGCGCGCTGAAGTCCGCCCGCGACATCAACGGCGGCCTGGCGGCGCTGCAGGCGGCGGTCGCCAACGACGAGCGCTACCGGCCCGACCAGTTCGTCGGCGCGCTGCGGAGCTTCCGCGGGACCGTCGGCCTGTAGCCGGACCGGCCGCCGGCGCGGAGCGACGTCCGCTGATCATGGCTGAATCGTTCAAGATCGCGATCGTCGGCAGCGGCCCCAGCGGCCTCTCCGCCGCTGCGCACGCGGCCGAGCTCGGCCTTCCGCACGTGCTGCTGGAGTCCGAGCAGCACGCTGCCGATACGATCTACAAGTACCAGAAGGGCAAGTACGTGATGGCGGAGCCGTCGATCCTGCCGTTGCGCAGCCCGATGTCGTTCGCCGCCGGCACCCGCGAGGCGATCCTCGGCGCGTGGGACGAGGAGCTCGCGCGGTACAAGGTCAACCTGCGCTACGGCGCCGGCGTCACCGCGATCACCGGCGAGAAGGGCGCGTTCGCGGTGAAGATCGCGTCGGGCGAAACGCTGAACGCGGAAGCGATCGTGCTGGCGATCGGGCTGCAGGGCAACCTGCGCAAGATCGGCGTGCCGGGCGAGAACCTGCCCATCGTCCAGTACCAGCTCGACGATCCGAAGGAGTACGAGGACGAGACGATCGTCGTCATCGGCGCCGGCGACGCCGCGATCGAGAACGCGATCGCGCTGGCCGAGCAGAACCGGGTGATCCTCGTCAACCGCAACGAGGAGTTCGCCCGCTGCAAGGAAGGCAACCTGTCGCTGGTGCTCGCCGCGATCAAGGACGGCAAGATCGAGTGCCGCTACGGGACGGTCGGCGTCAGCGTCGAGATGGGCGAGACCAACGGCTGTCCGGCACGGTTCAACGCCAAGACGCCCGCCGGCGCCGAGGCGATCGGCTGCCATCGCGTGATCGCGCGGCTGGGCGCCGTTCCGCCGAGAAAGCTGGTCGAGTCGTTCGGCGTCAAGTTCCCGAACGCCGACCCGGCGTCGGTGCCGCAGCTCTCCGACACCTACGAGTCGAACGTTCCCGGGCTCTACATCGTCGGCGCACTGGGTGGCTATCCGCTGATCAAGCAGGCAATGAACCAGGGCTTCGAGGTCGTCGAATACATCCGCGGCAACCGCGTGGAGCCCGCCGACGAGCCGCTGCTCAAGTCCAAGTTCGTCAACTATCCGCGGGCGAAGACAGTCAGCGACGGCCTTGCCATCATCCAGCGCAACGTGCCGCTGCTGTCGACGATCACGACGCTGCAACTGCGCGAGTTCCTGCTCGACAGCGAGATCCGCACGCCGGCGGAAGGCGAGGTGCTGTTCGAGCGCAACGACTACTCGAACACGTTCTACTCGATCGTCGAGGGCGAGGTGTTCGTCGAGATCGGCGCCGGCACGCCACAGGCGCGCCAGACGCGGCTCGGCACCGGCCAGTTCTTCGGCGAGCTGGGCCTCGTCTCCGGCCGCCGCCGCGCGGCGACGGTCAAGGCGGGGAAGGGCGCGGTGCTGGTCGAGACGCCACGGCGGTCGATGGTCAAGCTGATCGCGTCGGTCGACGCCGTGCGATACGCGGTCGACCTCGTGTTCCTCAAGCGCGCGGTGCGCGCGTACCTGTCGCAGGACCTTTCCGACGACGACCTCGACGCGCTGGTCGAAGGCGCGAACCTCAAGCGCTACGGCAACGGCGACGTGCTGTTCAAGGAAGGCGATCCGCCCGACGGCCTCTACCTCGTCCGCCGCGGCTCGGTGACGATCGAGCGCCGCGTCGGCGGCCACGACGTCGTGCTCGCGTACGTCGCCGCCGGCAACTATGTCGGCGAGATGTCGCTGATCGCCGATGCGCCGCGGATGGCGACCATCCGAGCGTCCGTCGCCACCGAGGCGATCGTCCTCGACGGCGCGCATTTCAAGCAGGTGATGGAGCGGATGCCGGCGCTGCGTGAGGAAGTGCAGGGCCGCTTCCTCGACCGCATCCGCGCCAACGTCGCCGCGGAGTCGCAGTCTGGCAAGGGCGGCATCATCACCTACCTGATGGAGCAGGGCGTCGGCGAGGCGACCGACGTGCTGCTGATCGACGAGAGCCTGTGCATCCGCTGCGACAATTGCGAAAAGGCCTGCGCCGACACTCACGGCGGCACGTCGCGCTTGAACCGCGAGGCCGGGCCGACGTACGCGCAGCTCCACGTTCCGACGTCCTGCCGGCACTGCGAGCACCCGCACTGCATGAAGGAATGCCCGCCCGACGCGATCCACCGCGCGCCCAACGGCGAGGTGTTCATCAACGACACCTGCATCGGCTGCGGCAACTGCGAGCGCAACTGCCCGTATGGCGTGATCCAGATGGCGCCGCTCAATCCCGGACGGTCGCCGCCCAGCCTGCTGTCGTGGCTCTTCTTGGGCCAGGGACCGGAGCCTGGCCGGGAGCCGACGGTCTACGCCAAGGGGCAGGTGAAGAAGGCGGTCAAGTGCGACATGTGCAAGGGACTCGCCGGCGGCGCCGCGTGCGTGCGCGCGTGCCCGACCGGCGCCGCGCTGCGCGTTTCGCCCGAGAAGTTCCTCGATTACGCGAGCGGCGTCGAGGTTTGACTTGCGGTGGAGGCGCAACGCCTCCGTACTGAAACGCCGATTCCGCTTGTTATGATGGCGCCACCCGCGCCCGTCCGAGAGTCACCATGCCCGATCGAGAAATCCGCGAAGCCTCGCTCGAATACCATCGCCAGTCGCCGCCGGGCAAGATCTCGATCCAGCCTACGAAGCAGCTGACCAACCAGCGCGATCTGGCGCTCGCCTACTCGCCGGGCGTGGCCGCCGCCTGCGACGAGATCGTCCGCGACCCGGCCGAAGCGCGCAACCTCACCGCGCGCGGCAACCTGATCGGCGTGGTCACCAACGGCACCGCGGTGCTGGGGCTGGGGCCGATCGGCCCGCTGGCGGCGAAGCCGGTGATGGAAGGCAAGGCGGTGCTGTTCAAGAAGTTCGCCGGCATCGACTGCTTCGACATCGAGATCGACGAGCGCGACCCCGACAAGCTGGTCGACATCATCGCCGCGCTCGAGCCGACGTTCGGCGGCATCAACCTCGAGGACATCAAGGCGCCGGAGTGCTTCTACGTCGAGCGCAAGCTGCGCGAGCGGATGAAGATCCCGGTGTTCCACGACGACCAGCACGGCACCGCGATCATCGTCGGCGCGGCGATCACCAACGGGCTGCGCGTCGTCGGCAAGGACCTCGCGAAGATCAAGCTCGTCTGCTCGGGCGCGGGTGCCGCGGCGCTCGCCTGCCTCGACCTCCTCGTCTCGCTCGGCATTCCGCGCGAGCACATCTGGGTGTCCGATATCGCCGGCGTCGTTTACGCGGGCCGCATCGAGCAGATGGACGACCACAAGGCGCGCTACGCGCAGAAGACCAAGGCGCGCACGCTCGCCGACATCCTGCCGGGCGCCGACATCTTCCTCGGCCTCTCCGCGGCGAAGGTGCTCAAACCCGAGTGGCTGCCGTCGATGGCGGACCGGCCGCTGGTCCTGGCGCTCGCCAATCCCGAGCCCGAGATCATGCCCGACCTCGCCAAGGCGGCGCGGCCCGACGCGATCATCGCCACCGGCCGCTCCGACTACCCGAACCAGGTCAACAACGTGCTGTGCTTCCCGTTCATCTTCCGCGGCGCGCTCGACGTCGGCGCGACGACGGTGACCGAGGCGATGAAGCTGGCGACGGTGCGCGCGATTGCGGACCTCGCGATGGCCGAGCAGTCCGACATCGTCGCCCACGCGTACGGCATCGAGAACCTGCGCTTCGGCCCCGAGTACCTGATCCCGAAGCCGTTCGATCCGCGGTTGATTGTCCAGATCGCGCCGGCGGTGGCGAAGGCGGCGATGGATTCCGGCGTGGCCACGCGGCCGATCACCGACTTCGACGCGTACCGCGAGCGGCTGACGCAATTCGTCTACCACTCCGGCCTGCTGATGAAGCCGATCTTCGCCGCCGCGAAGTCGGCGCCCAAGCGCATCGTCTACGCCGAGGGCGAGGACGAGCGCGTGCTGCGCGCGGTGCAGGTCGTCATCGACGAGGGCCTCGCCAAGCCGATCCTGATCGGGCGGCCGGCGACGATCGAGAAGAACCTGGAACGCTTCGGGCTGCGCATCCGTCCCGGCGCCGACTTCGAGGTGGTCAACCCCGAGCTCAACGGCCGTTACCGCGACTACTGGTCCGAGTACTACCGGCTGACGCAGCGCAAGGGCGTGTCGGAGCAGTACGCGCAGATCGAGATGCGGCGGCGGCTGACGCTGATCGGCGCGATGATGATCCACATGGGCGAGGCCGACGGCATGCTGTGCGGCACGTTCGGCACCCACGAGCTGCACCGCGGCTACATCGACCAGGTGATCGGGTTGCGCAAGGGCAGCAAGGTGTACGCGGCGATGAACGCTGTCGTGCTGCCGGCGCGCACGGTGTTCATCGCCGACACCTACGTCAACGTCGATCCGAATGCGGAGCAGATCGCCGAGATCACGCTGCTCGCCGCCGACGAGATCCGCCGCTTCGGCATCACGCCGAAGGCGGCGCTGCTGTCGCACTCGAGCTTCGGCAGCAGCACCCACCCGCAGGCGAAGAAGATGCAGGCGGCACTGGCGCTCATCAACGCGATGGAACCGGAGCTCGAGGTCGAAGGCGAGATGCACGCGGACGCCGCGCTCGACGAGGAGGTCCGGCTGCGGGCGTTCCCGAGCTCGCGGCTGAAAGGCGAGGCGAACCTGCTGATCATGCCGACGATCGACGCCGCGAACATCGCGTTCAACCTGCTCAAGGTATCGGCCGGCGGCGGCGTGACGCTGGGCCCGATCCTGCTCGGCGTTTTCCGGCCCGTCCACATCCTGACGCCGTCAGCCACCGTGCGCCGCATCGTCAACATGACGGCGCTCACCGTCGTCGATGCCAACGTCGATCGGCAATCGGCGTTGATCTGACGCGAGGTCGACGCCAGTAGATGCAGCGCATTCGGTCGCCCGGCCTCTCCTCCGGACAGGGTAAAATCGCGCCCTTCGGAGAGGTGGATGAGCGGTTTAAGTCGCACGCCTGGAAAGCGTGTTTAGGTTAAAAACCTAACGCGGGTTCGAATCCCGCCCTCTCCGCCAGTTGCCTTGCGCCCACCTTCTCCTTGGGCGCCGACGCGCAATGCGGCGGTTTCCGCTTCAAAATCAGGGCTCGCCGGTGACAGGCACAGCGCTTGACTTGTGTACCTATTATAGGTACGATCGTACCGAAAACAGGTACAGTCTATGGATGCCTCCCTCCCTGTCGCCGATGCGCTGTTCGGGAAAACCCGGCAGGCGGTGCTTGCCATGCTCTTCGGCAATCCGGGACACGCGTACTACACACGGGAGATTGTCCAGGGTGCAAGAAGTGGCGGGAGTCAGGTACAACGCGAGCTCGACCAGCTAACCCGATCGGGGCTGGTGACTCGTGAGCGTCGGGCCAATCAGGTCTATTACCAAGCCAACGAGTCGGCGTCGATTTATCACGAGCTGGTAGTCCTGGTCGCCAAGACCTTCGCCATCGGAGACTTGCTCCGAGTGGCGCTTGTTCCCTTCTCGACACGCATCCACGTCGCCTTCATTTACGGGTCAGTTGCGCGGGGCGAGCAACACGCTACGAGCGATGTCGATGTATTGGTCGTTGGTGACGTATTGCTCTCGGATATCGAAGTAGCGCTGCGCGACGTCGAACGCCGGATCACACGGACGGTATCGGCGACCATCATGGATTTGAAGGAGTTCGCCAAGCGCAGGAAGGAGAAAGAACACTTCCTGCGTGCCGTAATCGCCGGCCCGAAGATCTTCCTGATCGGCGGCCCGGCACAGGTCCAGGTCAATGATGCATCCGGCGCTCGATAACCTCGTCAAGATCGGCCAGCTCAAGGAAGAGCCGACATCCCGCGAGGAGATCTCGGGCCATCTGGACCACCCGGCGCAGTGTTTGAAGGACGCAGCGGTCCCCGGAATCAGTGCATCCGGTCGTTTCGAATTCGCCTACACCGCTGCCCATGCGCTGGCGTTGGCCGCTCTGCGCGCAAATGCCGTCCGTCCGGATAAGGGACCGGGACATCGCGCCATCGTATTCCTATCGCTGGCCCACACAGTTGGGGCGCCGGAATTCCTTTGGTCTCCGTTGAACCGATACCACACGAAGCGAAACAAATCCGAATACGGCCAGTGGTCTCGAGTGACTGATGCTGAGGCCGAGGATCTGCTGAAGCTCACGGGCGATTTGAGACATCTGGTCCTTGGATGGCTCGAGGCGAACCGATCGGAGCTTCTGGACTGACCAAACGGGACAAGACGGCAAAAATCGCCGTCAACCCGGCCAGCGCCCCGGCCTCGATGGCGACATGAGATGAATTCGAAACCGTCGCCTCACGCGGATTGATGCGTATCAGCCGGCTGTCGAACTTGTGGATCATCCGCTCGCTGAATTGGCGCACCGACGGAATTGCCGTGCCGGCACCAAGCTCGATGACGACCGGCCGGCGCACAGTCGCGAGCCACTCTTCCAGCCGGACCGTCTGCATCTGCTCGCGCCACGGGCTCCAGCTCCAGTCGCCGAACATCAGGACATTGGGTCGGGACGGTCCTCCGCAGAACTTGCAGACGGGCGGCGCGCTGCGCAATTCGCACGCATTTGCATCGACATCGGGATCGAAGGCTTTGGCCGTCCAGGTCTCCTGAGTGCAGGGTTCCATGCATTGGAGATGGTGGATCGATCCGTGGCATTCGAGGATCCGCCGCGGGTCGAATCCCGCCTTATGGAATTGCCCATCGACGTTGCTGGTGAAGACGAAGCAGCCGTTGGGTATCGACGCGCCCCAATCTTTCAACAATGCGAACCCGGGGTGCGGGTTGGTGGCCCGGTAAAGCGCAAGACGATGGCCGTAGAAGCCCCAGGCACGTCGCGGCGCCGACTGGAACGCCTCAGGTGACGCGATCGCGGAGAACGAGATGCCTGCCCTGCCCAGCGCCGGATACGCCTCCCAGAAGCCTTCCTCGCCGCGAAAGTCTGGCAGCCCCGAGTCCACGCCGAGCCCTGCCCCGGCGCCGATCACCAGCGCGTCCGCCTCGGAGATGAGTTCCGCAGCGCGTAGCACCCGAGGATCAGTCGGATCTATCGAATTCGCAGTGGACTCAGTCATGCCATCTTTACTCCGCAGAGAAACTCGATGCCATCGCCCAGCTCGCCGTCGCGAACACGCGCATGAAGGACTACTCCGATCTGCTGGCACTGGCACGCGAGGGAGCGGTGGACAAGTCAGTCCTTTCCGACGCGGTCCACGCCTTGGCAGGAACGACGAACAGCGGACCGCGCGCCAAGCCGTTCACAAGAACTGTTGAACACCTCGCCGGCGGGGCTTGGTATTAGGTAACGTATATGTTACTATTGCGCCGTGACGATCGAGATCAGAGAATACGTGCGCGAGGATGGAAGCAATCCATACCAAGCATGGTTCGATGGTCTGAACGCTCAAGCGGCAGCGAAAATCACGGTAGCCAAGGCACGGCTGGAACTCGGCAACACCTCCGCCATCAAGTGGTTCCGAGGTCAAGAAGCGATGAAGCAATGACTCTTACCCGCGATTTCAAACAAACCGTTGTTGAGCGCGTCACGCGTGATCCGGCGTTCGCTAACGCGCTGCTGGATGAAGCGGCAACCCTATTTCTCAGCGGTGAACCCGATGCGGCTCGCCTCATCCTTCGCGATCTCGTCAATGCGACAGTCGGATTCGAGCATCTTGCCGAACTGACCCACAGGCCAAGCAAGAGCCTGCACCGCATGCTGTCCCCGAAAGGCAATCCCAGCATGGACAACCTGGCCGCCATTTTTTCCGCAGTCCGGAATTGGCTCAAGGTGACCTTCGACGTGCGCGTCGTAGAAGCGACTTGACGGCGCAGTGCGGCCAATCGGATGCTCGGGAGCCCGCCGCCTCGGTGGAATCGCAGCCTTTCACCCACTGTGCCCCCGCGGGCGCGGTGGCGAGCACCAGCGATGCAAGCAATGCGGTGGTCAGCTTCATGCGCCCCTCCGCAGCGGTACCTCCACTTCATTATCTTGCCGGGCACGGGGGCCGCATTGACCGAAGGCAAACGCTGCCGAGAAAAGCGCGGCGCAATGTCGCGGTGGAAGAACGCAGCCGCGACCGGATAGCCAATGGAAAAGGGGCCGGCTCGCGCCGGCCCCTTCTTCATGCCGAGGTGCTCAGATTACTTCAGGTGGCACTGCGTGCAGATGTAGCCACGCGGAGCGCGGTTGGCACCCGAGATCAAACCGGTCACCAGGATGACGTCCTTGACACGCGGGCCGTCTTGCACGTCGTGGCAGGACGAGCATTCGATCCCCGACTTGGCCGGGGCCGAGCCAGCGACCATGTTGCCGGCGCCGTCGTCCTGATACAGGCGGATCTTGTTGGTCACCATCGGGTCCGCAACCCATTCAGACGGAAGCGATCTGCGGACCGTTCTTCGTGAAGTTGTAGGTGTTCGAGACGCCATTCAGCGGATACGGCATCGCCAACCGGAATCGGAACTCGGCCGCATGGTCGTCCTCCCATTGAGGCACGGGTGAGGACGTCTCGTACGGGGCCGCGCGAGCGCGGCGCGCTCCTCGCGGGGCCCGTTCGGCGGCGGCGAGGCGTCAGCGGCGCAATCTGCGCCGCGACTCCCGGCATGTCAAGGCCGTCTGATTGCGGTGCAGCAAACGGAAAACGGAGGAAGCCGCAGCGCGACCGGCGCCGCGCTTTGCGCTAAGCTAGCCGGCGGAATCTGCATCCCCCGCAATCGCTGACCCGAGGAGGAATCGATGGACCTTCGCAACTGGTTTTCCAGCGTCATTGCCGCGTTCGCGTTCGCGGCGCCGCTCACAGCCGCGGCGCAAGGCGAGGTGGTCGTCTACTGCACCGTGCAGGAGGAGTGGTGCCGCCCGATGGTGGCGGCATTCGAGAAGGCGACCGGCATCAAGGTGCTGATGACGCGCAAGAGCGCCGGCGAGTTCTACGCGCAGATCAAGGCAGAGGCGGCGAATCCGCGCGGCGACATCTGGTGGGGCGGCACCGGCGACCCGCACCTGCAGGCGGCCGAGGAAGGCCTCACCGAGACGTACAAGTCGCCGAAGCTCGCCGAGCTTCAGGACTGGGCGGTGCGCCAGGCGGAGTCGTCGAAGTACCGCACCGTCGGCATCTACGCCGGCGCGCTCGGCTACAGCTACAACACCGAGCAGCTGAAGAAGAAGAACATCGCCGAGCCGAAGTGCTGGTCCGACCTTGTCAAGCCGGCGTTCAAGGACGAGATCCAGGTCGCCAACCCGAACTCGTCGGGCACGTCGTACACGATGCTGGCGACGCTGGTGCAGTTGATGGGCGAGGACAAGGCGTTCGACTACCTGAAGGCGCTGCACAAGAACGTCAACCAGTACACGAAGTCCGGCGCTGCGCCGGCGCGTGCCGCGGCGACCGGCGAGAGCATGGTCGGCATCACGTTCCAGCACGACGCGGTCGTTCAGGCCGTCGGCGGCGCGCCGATCAGGATCGTGTCGCCGTGCGAAGGCACCGGCTACGAGATCGGCAGCATGAGCCTCATCAAGGGCGCGAAGAACATGGAGAACGCCAAGAAGTGGTACGACTGGGCGCTGACCGCCGAGGCGCAGAACATCGGCGCGGTGGCGAAGGTGTCGTATCAGGTGCCGTCGAACAAGGGCGCGACCGCACCGGCGCAGGCGCCGAAGCTCTCCGAGATCAAGCTCATCAACTACGACTTTGCCAAGTACGGCTCGTCGGCCGAGCGCACGCGGCTGCTGACCAAGTGGGACAAGGAAGTCTCGACGCTTCCGAAGTGAGCGGGCGGTAGGTGGCAACGTCCGTCGCGGCACCGGCCGTCTTCGTGCCGGTCGCGCGCGACCGGGTGACGGCCGGCGTCGCCGCGATCGCATTGGCGGCGCTGGTCGCCGTGCCGTGGGCCGCCGGTGGCGGACCGTCGGCACTCCTGCGCGCGGCGGGTGGCGCCGCGTCGATGTGGCCCTTGCTGGTCGCCGCACTGGTAGCGCTCGCATGCGCGGTGCGCCAATACGATCGCGGCACCGCTGCCGCGGCAAGCGTCGCCGTCGTGTGGACGTTCGCGGCCGCGCTAGCCGAGGGCGCCATCGGACCCTCGTTCGGCCTCGGCGCGGCCGTCGCGCTCAGCGCGCTCACGGTCTGCTTCGCACGCGCGATCGCGCGGCGCGGCGCCTTCAACGGCGACGCGGCAGTGGCGACGATCGTCGTCGTCATCGCGACGCTGCTCGTCATCTTCATCTTCTTCCCGGTCGCGAAGGCCCTTCTCGCGGCGTTCTACGACGCGCAGGGCCGCTTCGCGCCGCAGCTCGCGCTGCAGCGGCTGTTGACCGAGGACATCTGGGGCTTGGGCTGCCTGGGCGGCGGCACGCGGTGCGGGGTCGCGATCAACTCGGCGCTGCTCGCCACCCTCGTCGGCATCCTGGCAACGCTGTTGGGCCTGGTGTTCGCGCTGGTCGTGCAGCGGGGCGGGCGCCGATATTCGGGCGTGCTGAAGCTGATGTCGATCCTGCCGATCGTCACTCCGCCGTTCGTGATCGCGCTGGCGCTGGTCGTGCTGTTCGGCCGCACCGGCATGGTCACCGGCTGGCTCGACCTGTGGTTCGGAATCGCGCGGTCGCGCTGGCTGTACGGGCTGCCGGGCGTGGCGCTGGCGCAACTGCTCACGTTCTCGCCGATCGCGTTCATGATCCTCTACGGCGCGCTGAGCGCGATCAGCCCGGCGCTGGAGGAGGCGGCGCAGACGCTGCGCGCATCGCGCGGCCGCGTGTTCCGTACCGTGACCTGGCCGCTGCTGCGTCCCGCGCTCGCCAACGCGTTCCTGCTGGGGTTCGTCGAAAGTCTCGCCGACTTCGGCAACCCGATCGTCCTCGCCGGCAACTTCGAAGTGCTGTCGACGAAGATCTTCTTCGCCGTGGCCGGCGCGCAGCACGATCCGGGGCGGGCGGCGGCGCTGGCGACGGTGTTGCTCGGCCTCACGCTGCTCGCGTTCTGGCTGCAGCAGCGCTGGATCGGCCGGCTTTCGTACGTCACCGTCACCGGCAAGGGCGACGGCGGGCTTCCGGGCAAGCTGCCGAAGCCGCTGTGGTATTCGTGTTTCGGCGTCGCGGCCACGTGGATCTTTTTCACGCTGGCCTGCTACGCGGTCATCTTCGTGGGCGGCTTCGTCAAGGACATCGGTCGCGGCGACATGACGCCGACGTTCGGCCATTTCCTCGACGGGTTCCGCATGGATCTCGATACCAGGGGCACCATTTTCACCGGCTCGGCGTGGGACAGCCTGTTCACCACGATCAAGGTGGCGGCGATCTCCGCGCCGCTGACGGCGATGGTCGGATTGCTCGCGGCCTACGTCATCACCCGGCATCGATTTGCCGGCCGCCGCGCGTTCGAGTTCCTGACCATGGTCAGCTTCGCCGTTCCGGGGACCGTGATCGGCGTGTCGTACATCGTGGCGTTCAACGTGGCGCCGCTCGAACTGACCGGCGGGATGGCCATCCTCGTGCTGTGCTTCGTGTTCCGCAACATGCCGGTGGGAGTCCGTGCCGGCATGGCCGCGCTGGCGCAGATCGACAAGACGCTCGACGAGGCCTCCTCGACGCTGCGGGCGTCGACGCTGCGCACGCTGCGCGAGGTCATCGTGCCGCTGCTGCGGCCGGCGATTTTCGCCACGCTGGTGTTCAGCTTCACGCACGCGATGACCGCGGTCAGCGCGGTGATCTTCCTCGCCACGGCCAAATACAATCTCGCGACGGTGTACGTCATCAATCGGGTCGAGGCCGGCGAGTATCCGCTCGCCATTGCCTACTCCGCGGTGCTGATCATCGTGATGCTGGCGGTGCTGCTCGCGATGCAGAAGCTGGTCGGCGAGACGCACCTCGGGCGACGCTCGGCGGCCCCCGTTCTCGTTACAGGAAACTGACATGGAACCGGATAGGGCCCAAGGCGGAGTCGTCTTCGAACGGGTGACCAAGCGGTACGGCGACGTGACCGCGGTCGACGACGTTTCGTTCGACGTCGCGCAGGGCGAGCTGGTGACGCTGCTCGGACCGTCGGGCTGCGGCAAGACCACGATCTTGCGGATGGTCGCCGGGCTGGAGGCAGTGACGGGCGGGCGGGTGCTGATCGGCGGCACCGACGTCACGCTGCGCGCGGCGAACGAGCGCGACGTCAGCATGGTGTTCCAGTCGTACGCGCTGTTCCCGCACATGACGGTGCTGGAGAACGTCTGCTACGGCCCGCTGTCGATGCGGATGGACAAGGCAAAGGCGCGCGAGCTCGCCGACCAGAAACTCGCGATGCTGGGCCTCGCCGGGTTCGAGGCGCGGCTGCCGTCCGAGCTCTCCGGCGGGCAGCAGCAGCGGGTCGCGGTCGCGCGCTCGCTGGTGCTGGAGCCGGCGGTGCTGCTGTTCGACGAGCCGCTGTCGAACCTCGACGCCAAGCTGCGCCGCCGCGTCCGGCAGGAGATTCGCGAGCTGCAGCAGTCGCTCGCGCTGACGGTGATCTACGTGACCCACGACCAGGAGGAGGCGCTCGCCGTCTCCGATCGCATCATCGTGATGGAAAGCGGACGCATCGCGCAGCAGGGAACGCCGCACGAGCTCTACGAGGCGCCCGCCAGCCGGTTCCTCGCCGACTTCATCGGCGACGCCAACCTGATCGACGGTGAGCTTGCTGCGGGCGCGGAAGGCGCGACGTTCACCGCCGGCGGGGTCGGCGCGACGGTGCAGGCGGACGGCATCGCGCCGGGGCCTGTCACGCTGGCAGTGCGGCCGCACCGGTTGCACATCGTCGGCGCGGGCGAGGGCATCGTGCCCGGCGTGTGCAAGCGCGCCGCGTACCTCGGGAGCCGGATCGAGTACGTCGTCGCGACACCGTGGGGCGAGCTGCTGGTGTTCGACGGCGACGCCCGCAGGCCGCGCGCGCGCGACGAGCCGGTGGGCGTGCGCTTCGACGCCGCCGACGCGATCGTGCTGCGGCGCTAATCCGCTTCCGAGAACAGCGGAAGGCCGGTCCGGAGCGCCCACCACTTCCACTTCGGGACGGCGTGGTACGCAATGGTGAGCCCGCTGCCGCTGCGCGTGGGCACGCCGTCGATCATCTCGTAGGCGATCGACGCCGGCTGGTCCAGCCGCCGGTTGCACGTCCAGTTGCCGCGGTCCCTCACCATGCAGTCGGTGTACTTGCCCGACGGCTCGGCCGAGCCGGCGATCCAGAAGATCACCTCCTGTCGGGTGCGGCTCGCGCGGAACCGGTACAGCGGCCCGGGCGTCATCCGTCCGGCGCAGACCTCGTCGCGCCACTCGCCGCCCTTGCAATCGACGCCGTAGACGGTGCGCTCGCCCTCCAGCGTGACGCGATCGCTGACCCAGATGATCCCGGCGAGCACGCCAAGCGCGAGCAGCACGCGAACGATGTTCTTTACCATCGGGTTCCTGTTCGATTTCCGGTGGCCGCGATTGCGGCGGCGCGTAGATTAACACTCCGGCGCGGGGGGGCGCTCTGCGGGGCGACGGGCGTTGCCGCGGGCATTCGGCCAGGCTCCGCCGGCCGGCTGATTGCGCCGCGTCGATCGCGGCAGGAAACTCGGCCGCGACTGCACTGCAGCATTTGCGGCACAATGCGCTGCCCGCAGGCCTATCCAATGTTGATTCCCCCGCCCGACCTTTCCCGGCGCGCGCTCGCCGTGCTCCACGACACGTTCGGCCACGACGCTTTCCGCGGCGCGCAGGCGGAAGTTGTAGCCCACGTGACGGCCGGCGGCGACGCGCTGGTGCTGATGCCCACCGGTGGCGGCAAGTCGCTGTGCTACCAGTTGCCGGCGCTGCTGCGCGAGGGCACCGGCATCGTCGTGTCGCCGCTGATCGCGCTGATGCAGGACCAGGTCGCGGCGCTGACGCAGCTCGGTGTGCGCGCGGCGTTCCTCAACTCGACGCAGGACGCGCGCACGGCGGCCGCGATCGAGCGTGCGCTCGCCGCCGGCGAGCTCGACCTCGTCTACGTCGCGCCGGAGCGGCTCGTCACGCCGCGTTGCCTCGATCTCCTCGACCGCTCGCGGCTCGCGCTGTTCGCGATCGACGAGGCGCATTGCGTGT
>JBDTVU010000027.1:0-31736 GCA_040007035.1 Betaproteobacteria bacterium
CGGCCGAACACGTCGACGGCGCCGGCAAGACCCGGTGCGCGCGGGCCGAGCAGGTCCTCGGCGCCCCACAGCGCCAGCGCGCCGTCGCGGACGATCAGCACGATGCCGAACGTCGCCGCGAGCTGCAGCAGTTCGGGCGCGGCGTAGATGCGTTTGAGCACCAGCGCCTCGATCAGCGCGCCGGCCGCCGCGACGATCAGCGCCGCCGCGACGACGCCACCCCAGAACCCGAGCGGGCCGCGCGGCAGCGCCTCGACCAGCGTGTAGGCGACATACGCGCCCAGCATGTACAGCGAGCCGTGCGCGAAGTTGACGACGCGAGTGACGCCGAAGATCAGCGTCAGCCCGGCGGCGACGAGGAACAGCGACGACGCGCCGGCGAGGCCGTTTAAGAGTTGCGCAAAAAGCGATGCGGCGGTCACCGGCAGGAAGCGAGGCCGAAGGCGGGTGCGCCGGGGGATGTCACTCCGCCGGCCGCAGCGCCTTCACCGCGTCGTCGGAGGGCAGGAAGTCCTTCCCGTCGGCGTAGCGCCAGTCGACCATCACGCCTTTGCCGTCCCTCACCGCGGTGCGTCCGACGTACGCGCCCATCGTCGACTGGTGGTCGAGCGCGCGGAACGTCACCTTGCCGAACGGCGAATCGAACGTCAGCCCCTTCATCGCGGCGACGAGCTTTTCCGGATTGGTCGAGCCCGCGCGGCGGATTGCCGCCGCGGCGGCAATCACCGTCGAGTAGCCGACGACCGAGCCCAGACGCGGGTAGTCGCTGAATTTCGCCTGGTACGCGTCGCGGAAGCGCTTGTGCGCCGGCGTGTCGATCGCGTACCACGGATAGCCGGTGACGTACCAGCCGACCGGCGCCTCGTCCTTCAGCGGATCGAGGTACTCGGGCTCGCCGCCCAGCAGATTGAACACCGGCCGCCCCTTGAACAGCCCGCGCACTTCGCCTTCGCGGACGAAGCGGGCGAGGTCGGCGCCGAACAGCGACGAGAAAATCGCGTCGGGTTTCGCGTCGAGGAGTGCCTGCACGACCGGGCCAGCGTCGATCTTGCCGAGCGGCACCGCCTGCTCGACGAACTCGATGCCGCCGCCCTGCATCGCGATCATCTGCTTCTTGAACGCGGTGGTTGCCGACTGCCCGTACTCGTAGTTGGGGTAGATGATCGCCCAGCGCTTCTTCCCGAGCTTCGCCGCGTCCGGCGAGAGCATCGCCGTCTGCATGTACGTCGACGCGCGCAGCCGGAAGGTGTACTTGTTGCCCGACTCCCAGACGATTTTGTCGGTCAGCGGCTCGGCGGCGAGGAACAGCGCCTTCCGCTGCTTGGCGAGATCGGCGACGGCGAGGCCGACGTTCGACGGAAACGTCCCCATCAGCAGCACGACCTTCTCCCGCGACAGCAGTTCCTCGGCGACGCGGACGGCGTCCCCCGGGGTGCCGTTGTCGTCACGCGAGACGATCTCGAGCGGGCGGCCGAGGACGCCGCCGGCGGCATTGACCTCGGAGAGCGCGAGCTCCATCCCCTTCTTGTACGGCTCGAGGAACGCCGGGAACATCTTGTAGCTGTTGAGCTCGCCGAGCCTGACCGGTTGGGCAGCCGGGGCGCCGGACAGGCCGGCCGCGACGATGGCGGCAAGCACGGCAGCGAAGCGTTGGAGGCGGACGACGGACGGCAGGCGGTTCATGACGGCTCCGGAACGAGGCAACGCCCGCGGGATCGCGTGCGAATGCCCACAACGGCATCGCGGCGCGCGCGGTTGACGGCCACGACGATCATTGTCGCACTGCGTGGCACCGATCGGGGGAGCGATCCATGACGCCGGCCGCCGTCGCGGGCGTCGGCAGGTCCGGGCATATGCTTGGAACGCGACGCTCTGACGCGTGCCGGCCCGGACCGGTAAAATGTCACGTTGTGCCTCCTGCCGCGTCGCGATCCGCGCGGCCCCGTCATGTCCGCCGCCCTCCCGCCCACCCTCACCCTTGCCCACGGCGTCGCGTTCGCCGATCTGTACAGCGCCGCCGGCGCCGCCCGGATCGACGCGCTGTTCGTCGATCACCTGAACGGCGCCGACGCCGCGCTCGCCGGCCGGCTCGCTGCCGCGCGGGCGACCCCGGACGCGCTCGACCGCAAGGCGGAATCCGGCCTCCTGATCGCCGTCGGGCCGCACGTCGAGGACTTCATCGCCGTGCTGTTCGGCATCGAGCCGGAGGTCCGGACGTT
Source organism: Betaproteobacteria bacterium (assembly GCA_040007035.1). Taxonomy (GTDB): domain Bacteria; phylum Pseudomonadota; class Gammaproteobacteria; order Burkholderiales; family Casimicrobiaceae; genus CAIWHR01. The sequence goes on from JBDTVU010000027.1 coordinate 2,220, forward strand.
GGAGGCGCGGCATCACGAGCTCGCCCCGCTCTATGCGGTCAAGCGGCTGTTCGTCCAGCGCAAGGCGATGAACGCGCACAAGGCCGACGTCGCCGCGACGTTCGACGGCCGCGCACTGGCGGTCGAGCTCGAAGCCGCGATCGGCACCCCGGTGACAGGGCAGGCCGGCGAGCTTGCCTTCGCCAACGCGGTGACGCGCTGGCAGCAGGACGCCGACGCCAACGCCGCGGCGCTCGACCTCGCCGCGCGCTACGCGGCGTGGGCGGCGCACACGACAGATGGCCGCATCGCGCACAAAGGTGGCGTGCTGTTCCGCGCGCCGCGCAAGCTCGACTACCAGCAGCTCGTGCCGCTGGAACTCACGCACGTCGCCGGCGTCGACGCGTGGAAGCTCGCCGGCGATCACGTCCGCCGCCGCGACGGCTTCGCGCTGACCGACCCGGGCACCGACCTCGCCGGCGGCCTCGACCAGGCGCACTACTGCATCTGGTGCCACGAGCAGGGCAAGGACAGTTGCGCGACCGGGCTGCCGGAGAAGAAGCCGGCCGACGGCACGCCATTGGCAAACCCGTTCAGGAAGAGCCCGTTCGGGGTGACGCTCGCCGGCTGCCCGCTCGAGGAGAAGATCTCCGAGTTCCACAAGCTGCGGGCCGACGGGTGGCCTGTCGCCGCGCTGGCGGTCATCTGCGTCGACAATCCGATGGTTGCGGCGACCGGTCACCGGATCTGCAACGACTGCATGAAGTCGTGCATCTACCAGAAGACCGATCCGGTCGACATCCCGCAGTCCGAAACGCGGCTGCTGAAGGACGTGCTGGCGCTGCCGTGGGGCTTCGAGGTGTACTCACTGCTGACGCGCTGGAATCCGCTGAACCTGCGCCGGCCGCTGCCGGCGACGGCGACGGGGAAGCGCGCGCTCGTTGTCGGCATGGGTCCGGCGGGATTCACGCTCGCGCACCATCTGCTCAACGACGGCCACACCGTCGTCGGCATCGACGGCCTGAAGATCGAGCCGCTCGACCCGACGCTGTCCGGCGTCACCGTTGCCGGGATGCGGGTGCCGTTCGCGCCGGTCCGCGACGTCGCCGCGCTGCAAGAGCCGCTCGACGACCGGGTGATGGCGGGCTTCGGCGGCGTTGCCGAGTACGGGATCACCGTCCGCTGGGACAAGAATTTCCTGAAGCTCGTCCGGCTGCTGCTCGAGCGGCGCGACCGTTTCGCGCTGTTTGGCGGCGTCCGCTTCGGCGGCACGCTCGACGCCGACGGTGCGTTCGCGCTGGGCTTCGACCATGTCGCGCTCGCCGCCGGCGCGGGCCGGCCGACGGTGCTGGAGCTGCCGCACGGACTTGCGCGGGGCGTGCGCACCGCCTCGGATTTCCTGATGGCGCTGCAACTCACCGGTGCCGCGAAGACCGATTCGGTCGCTAACATGCAGGTCCGGCTGCCGGTCGTCGTCGTCGGGGGAGGGCTGACGGCGATCGACACGGCAACCGAGGCGCTCGCGTACTACCCGGTGCAGGTCGAGAAGTTTCTGACGCGCTACGACGCGCTCGTCGCCACCGACGGCCGCGACGCGGTCGAGGGCGTGTGGACGGTGGAAGAGCGCGAGATCGCCGCCGACTTCCTGGCCCATGCGCGGATCATCCGCGCCGAGCGCGCCGCGGCGGCGCTGGAAGGCCGCCCGGCACGCGTCATCGAGCTGCTGCAGGCGTGGGGTGGCGCGACGATTGCCTACCGCCGCCGGCTGATCGATAGCCCGTCGTACACGCTGAACCACGAGGAGATCGAGAAGGCGCTGGAGGAGGGCATCCGCTTCGCCGAGGGGCTGACGCCCGTTTCGGTCGAGGTCGACGCCTGGGGTTACGCCAGCGGACTGATCGTGTCGCAGCAACACAACGACGGCGACGGCGTCTGGCACGAGTTCGGCCGCGCGACGCTGCCGGCGCGGTCGATCCTGGTCGCCGCCGGCACGCAGCCCAACACGGTGCTGGCGCGCGAGGACGCCGCGCACTTCCAGCTCGACGGCAAGTATTTCCGCCTGCTCGACGAAGACGGCCATCCCGCGCCGGTGGTGAAGGGCCTCGCCAAGCCGGCGCGTCCGGCCGTCGTCACCGAATTGCGCGCGGACGGCCGCGCGACGAGCTTCTTCGGCGACCTCCACCCGTCGTTCTCGGGCAACGTGGTGAAGGCGATGGCGAGCGCAAAGCAGGGCTATCCGATCGTGTCGAGGTTGTTGGACCGGGTGTCGCCTGCGTCGACCGAGCCTGACGCCGCGTTTCTCGGGCGGCTCGACGCCGAATTTCGCGCGACCGTCGTCCGCGTCGTGCGGTTGACGCCGACGATCGTCGAGGTCGTCGTCCACGCACCGGCGGCGGCAAGGCGCTTCGCGCCGGGCCAGTTCTACCGACTACAGAATTTCGAGACGCTGGCGCCGCGCCGTGCGGGCACAAGGCTGACGATGGAGGGCCTGGCGCTCACCGGCGCGTGGGTCGACCGCGACCAGGGACTGGTGTCGACGATTGTGCTCGAAATGGGCGGCTCGTCGGACCTCTGCACTCTGCTCTCGCCCGGCGAGCCGGTGGTCCTGATGGGGCCGACCGGAACGCCGACCGAGATCGAGCCCGGCGAGACCGTCGTGCTGGCCGGCGGCGGCCTCGGCAATGCCGTGCTGTTCTCGATCGGGCAGGCGTTCCGCAACGCCGGGTCGAAGGTGCTCTATTTCGCCGGGTACAAGAAGGCGATCGACCGCTACAAGGTCGCCGACATCGAGGCTGCCGCCGACGTCGTCGTCTGGTGCTGCGACGAGGCGCCGGGCTTCGCGCCGATGCGGCCGCAGGACCGTGCGTTCGTCGGCAACATCGTCGAGGCGATGCGCGCCTACGCGGCCGGCGAGCTGGGCGTCCCGAGCATCGCATTCGGCGCCGCCGACCGGATCATCGCGATCGGCTCGGACCGGATGATGGCCGCCGTCGGCGCGGCGCGGCACACGGTGCTGGCGCCGTGGCTCAAGCCGGGCCACCGCGCGATCGGCTCGATCAACTCGCCGATGCAATGCATGATGAAGGAGATCTGCGCGCAGTGCCTGCAGCCGCAGCGCGATCCGGTGACGGGAAAGGTCAGCTACGTGTTTTCCTGCTTCAACCAGGACCAGCCGCTCGACAGCGTCGACTTCGCCGGCCTCGACGCGCGGCTGAAGCAGAATGCCGTGCAGGAGAAGCTGACCGCGCAGTGGATAGCGCATTGCCGGACGGCGACGACGGAAGGCTGACTTCGCGCGCTGCCTGTGGGCTACAGGCACCGACGCCATCATCGGGTACGACGACCGCTGCCGCCGGGGTTTCGCACCGGGGCAGCGAATGCCGCTCGGGGGCAGCGCGACCGCGACGCGACAGCCCGCCACGCCCCGCCGGCGCGATGGCACGCCAATTGCTCGATCAGTGTTGGCACCGGGCCGCATGGGGCGGATCCGTGCCACATTTGCGCCACGGCGGAAGCCGGCAACGTTGCCGCCGCCGGGCCGCGGGAGTTCCGGGCATGGCACACCTGCTGATCGTCGACGACGAACCGGGCGTCGTGAACGCGCTGCGCCGGATGTGCATGAACCGCAGCGCGGTGCCGGCGATCCCCGAACCGCACATCACCACGTTCACCTCGCCGCTGGATGCGGTCGCCCATGTCCGCAGCCATCCGGTCGACGTCGTCATCTCCGACTACCGGATGCCCGAGATGGACGGCGCGACGTTTCTCACCATGGTGAAGAAGCTGCAACCCGATGCGGAGCGGATGATCCTCTCGGCATGTACCGACATGGACGGGATCGTCCGCGCGATCAACGATGCCGGTATCTTCCGGTTCGTCGCCAAGCCCTGGGTCGATACCGAACTGCGCGCCGCGATAGTCCAGGTGCTGGAGCACCGTCATCTGATGCTCGAGAATCGCAGGCTGGCCGACGAAGTGCGCCTCCAGCACGGCGTCATCTCGCGCCAGCAGATGGAACTCGAGCGGCTGGAGGCCGAAACGCCGGGGATCACGCGGGTGCGGTGGAGCGACGACGGCGGGGTGCTGCTTGAGGACTGAGCGCGGCGTGGATGGTGGAGGAACTCCGATGATCATGGCATTGGCGCGCCGGAATGGCTCCGGCGCCGTCACGCCGCCGGCTCCGGCGCCGCCAGCGGCTGCCGCGACCGGCGATGGGCTGCACGACTTTGCGTGGATCTACGCGCTGTACGAGCTCGGCCAGACCGCGGCCACCGGGGCCGAACCGATGCAGGTGCAGCAGGACATCCTCCACCACATCGTCTCCGGGCTCGATGCGGAAAGCGGCTCGATCGCGCTGATCGTCGAAGGCACCGACGACCTGCTCGAAATCGTCGCCGGCACCGACCTGCCGCCCGGCGTCGTGGGCAGCCGCCTGCCCCGCGGCGTCGGCGTGTTCGGGCATGTGGTGGTCACCGGGCAGCCACTGCTGATCAACGGCGACGTCGCCGAGACCCGGCTGCCGCTGCGCCTCAACGAGCGCCGCGACCGGGCGACGCACTCGGCGATGTGCTGGCCGCTGCGGATCCAGGAACGGACGATCGGCGCGCTTGCAGTCAATCGCGCGCCGGGGCGGCCGAAGTATGCGGTCGACGATCTGGATCGCGGCCAGGTGCTGGTCAGCCTGCTCGCGCTGGTGATGGCCAATCACCGGATGCACGTCGAGCGCGACAATCGCATCGTCGAGCTGTCGACGCTCAACGCCGAGATGCAGCGGATGTACGCGCTGCTGGAGGAGACGCAGGGCCAGCTGATCCAGTCGGAGAAGCTCGCCTCGATCGGGCAGATCGCCGCGGGCGTCGCCCACGAGATCAACAACCCGGTCGGTTTCGTGCTGTCGAATCTCGGTTCCCTCGAATCGTACGTCGACAGCCTGTTCGCGCTGGTCGATGCGCGCACGGGAGCAGACCGCCCCGTGGCGCCGGCGGCGGATGCGCCCTCTGCCAACACACCCCGGTCGGGCGAGGGCGTCGACATCGAATTCCTGCGCACCGACATCGCGTCGCTCATCGCCGAGTCGCGGGACGGGCTGGCGCGGGTCAAGGCCATCGTCGGGGATCTCAAGAACCTCTCGCGCGGCGGGCTCGATGAGAGCTTCGAGCTGGTCGACCTCCACGCGGCACTCGACAGCACGCTCAACATCGTGCGCAACGAGTTGAAGCACAAGGCGACCATCGAAACCCGCTACGGTGACCTGCCGGAAGTCGAGTGCCTCCCGTCGCGGCTGAACCAGGTATTCCTGAACCTCCTCGTGAACGCGGGGCAGGCGATCGCGAACACCGGCACGATCACGATCAGCACCGGCACAGTCGGCGCCGAAGCATGGATCTCGGTCGCGGATACCGGCTGCGGGATCCCCGTCGATCACCTGAATCGGATCTTCGATCCGTTTTTCACGACCAAGCCGGTCGGGCAGGGCACCGGGCTCGGGCTCTCGGTGTCGTATTCGATCGTCCGCAAGCACGGCGGCCGGATCGACGTCGACAGCGAGCGGGGGCGCGGCACGAAATTCACCGTCCGGCTGCCGCTGCGGCAGAAACAGGCGGCCTCCGCCGTCATTGCGGACGCGCACAGCTGACGGGGCGGGCCACGACCGGCGCCGACCAAAACTCCGCGGCGCGGTGACCTGCGTCAAGGTCGCACCGCCAACGCCCGGACATCGCTCGGTACCATCGACCTGACGCCGCCGCTCACCCGGGCCTGTCGCCCGTGCGCGGCATCGGCGGCCGCGACGATGGCCCCGCTCCGCCTGTTCGGCTTTCCCCTGCACCGCGGGCTCACGCTCCGGCGGCGGACGTCTGCCGTCCCGGTGCCGCCGGTGCCGCTGGCGGAGCTTGCGGCACTGTCTCCGACGGCGCTGCTCGCGCGTCTGAGCGCGACCGCGGCGGGGCTCACCAATCACGAGGCGGCAGAGCGCTACGGCGAGTTCGGGCCCAACGCGATCGGCGACGAGCGGCCGCCCGGCGCGTGGCGGCAGCTCGCGCTGATCGTCGCCAATCCGCTGTCGCTGATGCTGCTCGCGCTCGCCGTCGTCAGCTTCGCGACCGGCCAGCGCAAAGGCGCGGTGGCGATCGCGGCGATGGTCGCGCTGTCGTCGCTGCTGTCGTTCGTGCAGGAGTACCGCGCGGGCCGCGCGGCGGAGAGCCTGAAGGCGCTGGTGCACACCAAAGCGACGGTGCTGCGCCCCCTGCACCGCGACGATCCCGAGGCCGCCGCGCATCCGGTGCACGTGCCGCTTGCGCACATCGTGCCCGGCGACGTCGTGCTGCTTGCTGCGGGCAACGTCATTCCGGCCGACGTCCGCGTGCTGGTGGCGAAGGACCTGTTCGTCGACGAGTCGGCGCTGACCGGTGAATCGCTGCCGGTAGAGAAGTCGGCGGCGTGCGGCGACGCGGGCCAGCCGATCGCCGACATCCGCTGTCTCGCCCTGACGGGATCGCACGTGACGAGCGGCACCGGGACTGCCGTCGTACTGGCCACGGGCGCACGGACCGCGTTCGCCGGGATCGCGCGCGAGACCGTCGCGCCGCGCGCGGCGACGAGCTTCGACGTCGGCGTCCACCGCTATCTGAAGCTCATCCTCGTCTTCATGGCGGTGATGGTGCCGGCCGTGCTGCTGATCAACGGGTTCGCCCGCGGCGACTGGCACGAAGCATTCCTGTTCGCCGTCGCCGTCGCCGCGGGCATGACGCCCGAAATGCTGCCGATGGTCGTCACCGTCAACCTGGCGAAGGGCGCGCGGGCGATGGCGGGCAAGCGCGTCATCGTCAAGCGGCTGGTCGCGATCCAGAATTTCGGCGCGATGAACGTGCTGTGCACCGACAAGACGGGGACGTTGACGCAGGACCGGGTGCTGCTCGAGCGCCACGTCGACATCACCGGCTCCGAGTCGCGACGGGTGCTGGAGTTCGCGTGCCTGAACAGCCGCTTCCAGTCCGGGCTGCCCAACCTGCTCGACGCGGCGGTGCTCGCGCACGGCGATCTGCACCCGGACTTGCGCGCCGGTGCCGGCTATGCGCGGATCGACGAGATTCCGTTCGACTTCGAGCGGCGGCGGATGTCGGTGGTCGTCGAACAGCAGGCGACCGGAGCGCACCTGCTGATCTGCAAGGGCGCGGTCGAGGAAGTCGCTGCCGCCTGCGACCGGGTCGAGCGCGACGGCAGCGCAAAGTCGATCGAGCCCGCGCACGCCGACGAACTGTCCACCGTCACCCGCGAGCTCAACGACGACGGCTTCCGCGTAATCGCGATCGCATACAAGCAACTGCCGCCGGGGCCGGCGACGTACACGGCCGCCGACGAGCGCGCCCTCGTGCTGCTGGGCTACATCGCGTTCCTCGATCCGCCGAAGGAGTCGGCCGGTGAAGCGATCGCGGCGCTGACCGCGTCGGGCATCGCGGTGAAGGTGCTGACCGGCGACAACGCGGCGGTCGCGCGGCACGTGTGCCGGCAGGTGGGCCTGCGCACCGACGTCGTGCTCGGCGGCGCCGACGTCGATGCGCTGGACGACGCGGCGCTCGCCGCCCGTGCCGAGACGGCGACGCTGTTCGCCAAGCTCGCGCCGCAGCAGAAGGCGCGCGTGATCCGCGCGCTGCGGGCGCATGGCAACGTCGTCGGCTATCTCGGCGACGGCATCAACGACGGGCCCGCGCTCACCGCCGCCGACATCGGCATCTCGGTCGACACCGGCGCCGACGTCGCCCGCGACGCCGCCGACCTGATCCTGCTCGAGAAGAGCCTCAACGTGCTGGCCGCCGGCGTCCGCGAGGGCCGGCGCGTGTTCGGCAACGTGACCAAGTACGTGCGGATGGCCGGCAGCTCCAACTTCGGCAACATGCTGAGCATGGTTGGCGCCAGCGCACTGCTGCCGTTCCTGCCGATGGCGCCGGTGCAGATCCTCGTCAACAACCTGCTCTACGACGTGTCGCAGACGGCGCTCGCCACCGACGAAGTCGACGCCGACTTCCTCGCCCGGCCGCGGCAATGGGACATCGGCGGCATCGGCCGCTACATGCTGTGCATCGGGCCGGTGTCGTCGCTGTTCGATTACGCGACGTTCGGCGTCCTGGTCTGGGGCTTCGGTGCGCTCGATGACCCTGCGCTGTTCCAGACCGGATGGTTCGTCGAGTCGCTGCTGTCGCAAACGCTGATCGTCCACGTGATCCGAACCGGGCGGATCCCGTTCGTCGAGAGCCGGCCGAGCCTGGCGCTGCTGGCGATGACGGCGGCGGTCGCGGTGCTTGGCCTGGCGCTCCCGTTTTCGCCCGTCGCGGGAGCGCTCGGGCTTGTCCCGCTCCCGCTGCCGTACTTTGGAGCGCTGGCGGCGATCATTGTTGGCTACGTCGTTCTCACGCAGACCGTGAAGACGTGGGCGATCCGCAAATTCAGGCTCGACTGACACCGCGCCGGCCGGCGCCCCGAACGCAGCGCTGGCGCGCCGCCACCGCGGCTGCGAAAATGCGCGAATGGCGGCGATGACGACGACAGAGCGGTGAACGCGACGGCGCGGACGGCGGAGCGCGGCGACCGGGCATCGCCGGTCGCGACGATGGAATCCGCGCTCGCGGCCCAGCGCGCGGGCGACTTCGCGGCCGCCGAAGCCGGATACCGGAACGCGGTGCAGATCGATCCGGGAGATCCGGACGCCGTTCACATGCTCGGCGTCGTGCTGCTGCAGACGGCGCGCTATTCCGAAGCGCTCGACTGGCTGCTCCGCGCCGCCGACCTGACCGGCTGGACATGGCCTTCGGTGCGCCACAACGTCGGTCTGGCGCTGGTGCCGTATCTCGCCACCGCGGGGCTGCCGGCAGCGATCCGGCGTTGGGCCGACTACGAAGCGTGGAAGGCGGCGCCGGACGATGTGCCGCCGGACGCTGCACCGACGGTCAGTGTCGTCGTGCCGTGCTACAACCACGCTGGCTACGTCGCCGCCGCGCTGGCGTCGGTGTACGCGCAAACCTGGCGCCGGGTCGAGCTGATCGTCGTCGACGACGGCTCGACCGACGGAAGCGTTGAAGCCATCCGCGATTCGCTCCCCGCGTGCCCGTTCCCGCACACGTTCGTCGCCCGCGACAACCGCGGCGCGGCGGCGACGATCAACGAGGGGTTGGCACTCGCGACCGGACGCTACGTCAACGTGCTGAACTCCGACGACCGGTTCAGCGCACGCCGGCTCGAGACGATGGTCGGGCGCGTGGCGGCGGCCGGCGCGTGCTGGGGCTTCGCCCGCACCGGATTCATCGATTCCGCCGGTAACCCCATCGTGCCGGCCGGCGGCGGCTACCTGGCCGAGATCGCGGCCGCAGTCGACGCCGTCGCGGCGTGCGACACCGTCGGCTACGCGCTCGCCGACTTCAACGTCGCCGTCTCGTCCGGCAACCTCTTCGTCGAGCGCACGTTCGCACTCGAACTCGGCGGCTTTGCCGACTACCGCTACAACCACGACTGGGACTTCTGCCTGCGCGCGCTCCGCCTCGCCGAGCCGCTGTTCGTTCCGGAAACGCTCTATGAGTATCGCTGGCATGGCGGCAACACGATCGCCGGCTCGCGCGACATTGCACGCGCCGAAGCCGACGACTTGCTGCGCCGGCACCATGCGACGGCGTGCGCCGGGGAGCCGTGCCAGAACCGGTTCGCGCCGGATGCGGCCACCTGGCGCGAGCGGCACTGGCTTGCCGCGATGCAGAGCGGGCAGGGGGCGCTGGTCCCGGTGAATGTGCTGCGCACGCTCGCGCGCGGGGTTGCTCTCGACGTGGCGCGCGAGGCAGCGGCGGCATGACGTCGCCGATCGCGCCACGGGCGTCGGTCGTGGTGGCCGTCAATCCGCACGAGAACGACCTGTCGCGGATGCTCGACGGGTACGCGCGCCAGTGCACGGGCAGCGCCGCGTTCGAGCTGATCGTCGTCGATGCCGGGCACCGCGCGGATGTGGCGGACGCAGCAGCGCGACATCGGGCGCGTCACCCGGCGTCGGGCATCCGCGTCGTCCGCGGCGGCGCGCGCGGTCGCGCGGCGGCGAACAACGCCGGGATCGCGGCGGCCCGGTCGGACCTCATCATCATCATGGCCGACGACCTGGTGCCGGCGTCGACGCTGGTGGCGGCGCATCTCGCCTTCCACGAGTCGCGGCCGGGCGCCGCCGCGGTCGGCGTCGGTCCGGGCTATTTCACCGAGCCGCTGCGGCGCGACCCGTTCCGCCGATGGCTCGAGGACAGCGGGACGCTTTTCGGCATCCCGATGCGCGCCGGACGGCTCGGCTGGTCCGACACGTTCTTCTACGTCGGCAATGCATCGTTCAGCCGGTCGCTGTACGACGACGTCGGGCGGTTCGACGAGCGGTTTGCGCACGACGTCTGGGACGACTTCGAGTTCGGTTGCCGGCTTGCCGCGCATGGTGTGCGGTCGACCTTCCTGCCGAAGGCGCTGGCGTGGCACGATCATGCCGTCGATCTCGAAGAGCGCGGAAGGGCGATCGAGCGCGCGGGTGCGGCGGCGCGGCTGTGCGAGTCGCTGCATCCGCACATCCGGCCGTGGGCAGAGCTCGTGGCAAAGCCGTCGGCGTCGTATTCGGCCGCCGCGTTCGAGGCGGCGGCGCGCCACGGGCGGGACGGCACACCGGCGACCCTGGGGGCAAGCTTCCAGGCGACGCTGGACTTCTTCTTCGTCAGTGGTTACGAAAACGCGACCGCCGGTGACCCGACACCGGCGCGGGATGCCGTGGTGAGCTGCGCCGCCTGAGCGCCGCAGGCCCGAGCGACGCGAAGCGGCATGCAAAAGGCCCGGCTGCTCGCACACGCCGGGCCCTGGAATCGCGCGGCGAGCCGGAGGTCTCCGGAGCGCGCTTCCCGCTCAGTACTTGAAATCGTCGAACGCGGTCTTGCTGTCGAAGCGCGTCCACACGCCGATGCCGCCGGCGCCGGTGATGTGATCGTCCTCGACATCGATCAGCGTCTTGCCGTCGAGCGCGGCCTCGATGTGCTTGCCCTTGAACACGACCTTCAGCGTGTGCCACTCGTTGAGGGCGATCGTCGGCGTGCTGACCTCCTTGGCCGACATCCGCTTGCCCTTGTCGAAGTAGTAAAGGTTGATGTTGCTCTCGTTCGCGTTGGGGCGCGCGACGTAGTAGTTGTCCTGGTCCTTGAAGCGGAAGACGAGACCGCCCGCCTGTGCATTTTCGCCGAAGATCGGCTTGAACCGCACCTCGAGCGTCCCATCGGCCATCGACACGCCGTTCTTGATGCAGTACGCGTACGCGCTGCTGCCCGACTGGAGCAGGACGTTCGGCGCGCTCGGCGCCTTGGCGTCGGCCTCGACCTTCCACACCGGGTTGCCCGGCCCGCGCGCGTTGCCGTGCGCGGCGCACGTCCAGTCGGCCGGTGTGGCGCCGACCGGATGGGTGTCGAAGTTGACGGTCTCCGCGGCTGCGGACAGTGCGAAGGCCGAGAGCAGGGCGAACGAGGCGATCCGATTCAAGGCGAAATCTCCCGAGGGAACGGACTGAAAGGGTGGTGCTGTTGAGTGGACTCGAACCACCGACCTACTGATTACGAATCAGTTGCTCTACCAGCTGAGCTACAACAGCGAAGCTTTGAATTATAACGGATTGCGGCTGAATTTTCCAAGTCCGGCGACACCCGAACGCCCCTTGGGCGGGCCGGGTTTCAGCGGCCGTAGATCAGGCCGACGCTCCCCAGCAACGCCCGCGTGCCGTTCCACGCGATCTGCACGCCGATGCAGAACAGGATGAACGCCGACAGCCGGACGACGACGCTGGTGCCGGCGGCGCCGAGCCGCACCAGCAACCGGTCGGCGTAGCGGTAGCAGACGAAGATCGTCGCCGCGACGACGAGCACGCCGACGATTTGCCCGACGCTGTGGTCGACCAGCGCGCGCATCGTCGTCGGATGGTTCGCGCCGATCGTGATCGCGACGGTGATCGTGCCCGGGCCGACGGTCAGCGGCAGCGTCAGCGGATAGAACGCCCGGCTCGCGATCTCGGCGGCAGCGGGCGGCGTGGATGGCGCGCCGCGGTCGTCGCCGTCGGCCTTCAGCAGCGCCCAGCCCGCGGAGCAGACGACGATGCCCCCGGCGACCTGGACGATCGGCAGCGACAGGCCGAAAAAATCGAGGACATAGGTGCCGACGAACACCGACGCCAGCATCAGGACGAATGCGTTGATCGCGATCCGCTTGGCGAGCGTCGCGCGAAGCTCGGGCGTGCAGTCGGCGGTCATCGCCAGGAATACCGGTGCTCCGCCGACCGGATTGACGATGGGGAACAGCGTCGCGTAGGCGAGCAGGACGCTTTCGACGATCTGGCGGACGTCTCCGGGCATGCGCGAGGCGGGGGCGGGGCGCACCGTCGGGCTGGCGCGATGCGGCGAGCGTAGCACGGCGTGCGTGGGGCCCCGCCGGGCACTCGCCGGACCCCGCTTGGCAGGAGAGGGCCAGATGGCGCTTGTCTGTCGTTGATATATGTGGAAAACTTTCCCACACTCCATTTCACCGGCGATGGCCTGTCGCCCCAAACCCCGGAACCGGTCGTGAACGCCCGTCGCACCGCATGAACGAACAGGATCCCGCCGCCGCCGGCATCCCCGGCGCGCCGCGCGACTCGATCGTCGCCGCGCTGCGTCGCGTACTGCGTCCGTTGGTGCGGCTGCTCGTCACGCAGGGGATCACGTATCCGTTCCTCATCGACCTGCTGAAGGGCATCTACGTCGAGACCGCGGCGAAGGAATTCACGCTCGGCGGCAAGGCGCCGACCGACAGCCGGCTGACGCTGCTCACCGGCGTCCATCGGAAGGACATCCGGCGATTGACGCGCGACGAGCCGCCGGCCCTCGACCCGACGCCGTCGCTCACGCTCGGCACCGTCATCGTCGCGCGCTGGCTCGGCGATCCCGCATACCACGACCGCTACGGCCGGCCGCGCGTGCTCCCGCGGACGCCGAGCCAGGGCGCGGCGTCGTTCGCGGCGCTGGTGGAATCGGTGAGCAAAAACGTCCGCCCGCGCTCGGTCCTCGATGAACTTGTCCGGCTCGGCGTCGTCGAAGTCGATGCCGACGAGCGTGTGCACCTCGTCACCCGTGGTTTCGTGCCGGGGAAGGAACTCGACGCGAAGGCGTTCTACTTCGGCGAGGCGCTGCACGATCATCTGGCCGCGGGCGTGCACAACCTGACCGGCGGCCAGCCGGCGTGGCTCGAGCGCAGCGTCTATTACGACGACCTGTCGCCGGCAGCGGTGGCGAAGCTCGCGGCAAAGGCGGAAGACGCCGCGATGCGGGCGCTGCAGGAAATCAACCGCGACGGAATGGCGGCAGAGGCCGCGGATCCGCCCGGTCCCGGCCAGCGGATGCGGATGCGCCTCGGCGTGTTCTTCTACGCGGAGCGGGTGGCCGATGCGCCGCCGGCCGCCGACCCACCGCCGGCAAAACCCAGGAGTGGCAAATGAATCCCATCCGCGCATTGCGCGATTTCCTGCGCGGGCTGGTCCGAGTTGCGCTCCTCGTATCCGCGGCGACGCTCGCGGCCTGCGGCGGCGGCGGCGACCAGTTCGCGAGCGGCGGCATCGTCGGCACCGGCGACGCTGGCGTGATCGCCGTCGGCACGATCTCGGCATTCGGCCCGGGATCGATCACCGTCAACGGCGTGCGCTACACCACGGCGACGGCGACCGTCCGTTTCGGCGGACAGCCGGCAGCGGCAACGGCGTTGAAGCTCGGCATGGTCGTCACCGTGCAGGGCGGCGCGACGCAACCCGACGGATCGGTTCCGGCAACGTCGGTCGATTACCGGCCGGAAGTGCAGGGCGTGGTCAGCGGCGTCGACAGCGCCAGTCAGGCGTTCACCGTGCTCGGCCAGCGCGTGCGTACCGACCGGCAGACGGTGTTCGACGGCGGCACGTTCGCGACGCTGGTCGGCCAGTATGTGGAAGTCAGCGGATTCCGCTCGTCGCCGGGCGAGATGCTCGCGACGCTGGTGCAGATCAGGCCGTCGGTCCCGCCCGGCGCGCCGCTCGCGGTGACCGGCGCGGCGGCGCAGCTCGATTCCGCCGCCAGGTCGTTCTTCGTCGGGGCGCAACTGGTCGACTACACGCAGGTCCCGGCCGCGCTCGTCCCGCCGGGGCTCGCCAACGGCGTCGTCGTCAAGGCGCAGGGCACGATGGTCGGCGCCGGCGACCGGTTGTTCGCCACGACGATCGAACTCGTCGCGACGACGCTACCGGCGCCCGAAGCGTCGAACGTCGAGCTGGAAGGAATCGTCTCGGGCTTCGCAAACCTCGGCAACTTCCGCGTCAACGGCCAGCTGGTCGATGGTCGCGGCGCGACGTTCGAAGGCGGCTCCGCGGCCGCGCTTGCCGATGGGATCAAGGTGGAAGTCGAGGGCCGGCTGACGCAGGGCGTGGTCGTCGCGACAAAGATCGAGATCGAGGAAGACGCGACCGTGACCCTCGACGGCCTCGCCGAAGCGGTCGACGCATCCGGCGGCGCGGTGACCGTGAGCAGCCAGCGAGTCGCGACGACGCAGGGCACGCAGTTCCAGGACAGCAGCGCCGCGGCCCTGCGCAACTTCGGGCTGGCCGCGATTGCAGTCGGCGACCGGCTGTCGATCCGGGCGACGCACGGTGCCGCCGGTCTCGTCGCCACGCGGATCGAGCGGCTCGACCGGTCGGCGCCCGGGCCGACGCAGCCGGACGCGTCGGCGGAGGGCGTCATCAGCGAATTCCTTTCGATCGCCGATTTCAAGGTCGGCGGCCGCAGCGTCAACGCGAGCTCGGCGACGTTCGCCGGCGGCACCGCCGCCGACCTCGCCAACGGTCGTCGCGTCGAGGCTGACGGCGTGCTGTCGGGAACCATCCTGTTGGCCACCAGGATCACGTTCAAGGTCGACGATCCGGCGGCGCCGGGTTCCGTCGACATCGAGGGAACGATCGCGGGCTTCGTCTCCGCCGCCAACTTCGTCGTCGCCGGCCAGAGAATCGACGCGACCGGCGCCGCGTTCGACGGTGGCACGGCGGCGAGCCTCGCCAACGGCGTCCGGGTCGAGGTGGTCGGGACGCTGGTCAACGGCGTGCTGGTCGCACGAACGGTTTCGGTCAAGGCGGCGCCGACGGACACGACGCTCGAAGTGGAAGGTCAGATCAGCAATTTCGTCTCGATCGCGAACTTCACAGTGTCCGGGCAGCATGTCGACGCGTCGAAGGCGACGATCAAGAACGGCTCGGCCGCCGACCTCGCCAACGGGCGCAAATGTCACGTCAAGGGCACGGTCATTGCCGGCGTGCTGGTCGCGATTACCGTCGAGCTGGAGGATGCGCCGGAATTGCAGGGCGCGAGTACCAAGGGGCAGATCACCAACTTCGTCTCGGCGTCGAATTTCAAGGTCGGCGGACGGTCGATCGACGCGTCCGGCGCGAAATTCGAGGGCGGTACCGCGGCGAATCTCGCCAACGGCGTCCAGGTCGAGGTCGAGGGCAAGCTCGTCGGCACGGTGCTCAAGGCGGACAAGGTCGCTTTCGCCGACTGACGATCGGCCGGCCGGGCATCCCGCCCGCGAGATCCTCCTGCCGCGTCGGGTCTCGCAGGACGGCCACCGGCCACGCCCGCGTTGTTGGCCGGGACCGCGTAACTCCACCTGAACTCGGCACCTCCGGCTTGGTTTCGCACGTCTGGGTTGTGAACGCGGCGCTTGGCGGCAAGGCGCTGTCGTTGTCGCCATCCGGAGACAAATGCGGCTCCTGCTACTACCATTCGACCGGGCGTCACGCGTAGAACGCTGGTCGACGAGCACCCAGCCACAGAATCGTTATCTCGCCAGGAAAGGTTGGTGATCGACTCATTTGTGCAACGTGATGAGGCGCCGTTGTTCACAATTGGCAGAACTGGTGGGGATCTAATTCTTTATGTCAGTTGCATAGACATTAAAAACGTGGGACTATTTCCCACGTTGACGCGAGGTGCCTGCGACCGCCATGAGGTATGGAAGCCCGAACGTGTTCGTCTGCCCGCTGCCGCAGGAGTCGCGGTCGGCGTCGGCGACTGCATTGCCGGCGCGAGCGTGTCGGTCCGGATGCGGCGTGCGCGCCGACCGAACGGGTACGCGCGTCGTCCTACGCGGTGCCGTACTTCGTTTCCACGGTCACGCCGAGTTCGCGCAGCAGCGCCGTCGGAAGCACGCCACCGGCCTGGACGATGACGTCATCGTTCGCGATTGTCGCTGCCTTGCCGTCGACCGTCAGCTCGACCCGGTCGGCAAGGATGCGTCCGGCTTCTGCGCGGAGCAGGACGTCGATCCGCCCCGACGCACGCGCCGCGTCCAGCCGCTCCCGGTTCTTTGTCTTGAGCCGGTTGAACGCTTCGCCGCGGTAGGCGAGCGTCACCGTCGTTCCCGGCTGCTCGGCGCAGGCGAGTGCGGCTTCGATCGCGCTGTCGCCGCCGCCGACGACGAGCACGCGACGACCGCGGTATTGGTCCGGCTCGATCAGCCTGTACACGACCTTCGCCTGATCCTCGCCGGGAACGTCGAGCTTGCGGGGCGTGCCGCGACGGCCGATCGCCAGCAGCACCGCGCCGGTCGCGATCGCTCCCTGCGGGGTTTCGACGCGGTAGGCGCCGTCGGCGGTCTCGATCTTCTCCATCCGCGCGTTGAAGTCGATCACGAGGCCGGCGCGGACGACGACGTCCTGCCAGAACGCGAGGAGCTTTTCCTTGCTCACTTCCTCGAACTGCACGCGGCCGACGATGGGCAGGTCGACGGGCGCTGTCATGGCGATCTTGTTCCGCGGGTAGTGGAACACCGCGCCGCCGAGGTCGGCTTCCTGCTCGATCAGCTTGTAGCGCAGGCCGTGCTCGAGTGCGCCGAGCCCCGCGGCGATGCCGGCCGGGCCGGCGCCGACGATGACGACGTCGAACGGCGCCTTCGTCCGCGGCCGCTTGGCGATCGTCGCCATCGCCTGCAATCCCTGCTCGGCTGCCTTCCGGATCAGGCCCATGCCGCCGAGCTCGCCGGCAATGAAGATGCCCGGGACATCGGTCTCGAAATTCGGGTTGACGCGCGGAATGTCGACGCCGCGGCGCTCGGTGCCGAACACCAGCGTGATCGCCTCGACGGGGCAGGCAGCCGCGCAGGCGCCGTGACCGATGCAGGCCGCCGGATGCACGAGCTGCGCCTTGCCGCCGATGATGCCGAGCGCCTGCTCGGGGCATGCGCTGACGCACGTCGACGAGCCGATGCAGCGTGCTGGGTCGACGATCGGGTGCAGCGACGGCGGCTCGGCCAGCCCCGACTTCACGGCCGAGTCGAGCTCGCGCCTTTGGATGCGATCGCGGCGACGTCGACGCGCGCCGTAGACCGCGAAGATCGCGAGCAGCGGGAGCGCGTACAGCGCGACGGCGAACCAGGAAGCGTCGGACACGGCGGAAAGAGCCCTCGATCACGCACGAAAGTCGATGCATGCGGCGCGAAGTGTAACGGCAACGGCCGCGCGCCGCAGCCATTTCCGGTTGGATTGCCGAAACGAGAATCGGTTGCACGAACCGCACAGGAGTGAACGACATGCCACTCGACGAATCGGCCGGCACCCCGACGTTCACCACGGTGATCGGCGTGAGCCAGGTCGCGGGTGCGGCACGTCCGCACCGTCAGGCGGCGGCGCGGCCCCATGCGCGACGCGACGGCGTGCTGCTGGCGATCGTCGCCGTGCTGGTAGCGGCGGCGATGGCCGTTGCACGCTCGGGCCTGTTCACCGCCGGCTCCGACCTCGGCTACTGGATCGGCGTCGCCGGCGGCATCGCGATGCTGCTGCTGTTCCTTTATCCGCTGCGCAAGCGCGTCCGCGGGCTTCGCAATTTCGGCAGCACGCGGTTCTGGTTCGCCGTCCACATGATGCTCGGCATCGGCGGCCCGCTGCTCGTCATCGTTCATTCGACGCTGCGGTTCGGCTCGGTCAACGCGATCGTCGCGTTCGCGTCGATGTCGCTGGTCGCGTCGAGCGGCATCGTCGGCCGCTACCTGTACGCGCGGATCCACCACGGGCTCTACGGCCGGCGGGCGTCGCTGGCCGAGTTGCGCACGCAGGCCGGGCTCGACGCCGATGCCGTGCACTCGAAACTCGCGTTCGCGCCGGACGTCGCGGCGCGACTGGCGGCGTTCGGCGTGCGCGCCGACGCCGCCAGCCGCGAGGGCCTCGCCAATCCGCTGCGGTTTTTCGCGCTCGGCTTCGTCGCGCTAGTCGAGCGTCGCCGCAGCGTCGCCGAGGTCACCCGGCTGCTGCGCCAGTGCGGTGTCGCCGAGCAATGGTCCGAGGAAAAGCTCGCGCGGCGAAGCCGGGGCCGCCGGGCGTTGGTCGCCGCCTACTTGCGCGCGGTCCAGCGCGTGGCTCAGTTCGGCGTGTTCGAGCGGCTGTTCTCGTGGTGGCACGTGCTGCACGTGCCGCTCGTCTACATGCTGGTGCTCTCCGCGATCGCGCACGTCGTCGCGGTCCACATGTACTGACCGCGGGCGTTCATGAGGCATTGGCGATGGCGACTCGCACTCGGACTCACGGCGGCATGGCTTGCGGGCGGCGCGGCCGGGCAGGCGCTCGAAGGCGTGCTGATGCCGGGGAAGGTGATCGCCGGCCACGCCAAGCTCGAGCAGGACTGCGCGAAGTGCCACGTCAAGTTCAACAAGGCGGCGCAGGACGGGCTGTGCCTCGATTGCCACAAGGAAACCGCGGCCGACGTGCGCGCGAAGCAGGGCTACCACGGCAGGCTGAAGATCGAATCGTGCAAGAGCTGCCACACCGATCACAAGGGGCCTGACGTGAACATCGCCGCGTTCGACCCGAAGGCCTTCGAGCACGCGAAGACCGACTTCGCGCTGCTCGGGGCGCATCCGCGCGTCGAGTGCAAGGCCTGCCATCTCGTCGGGAAGAAATACCGGCAGGCCCCCGGCGGCTGCAACGACTGCCACCGCAAGGACGACAAGCACAAGGCCGCGCTGGGCGTGCTGTGCGCCGACTGTCACACCCAGGCGAGCTGGAAGGACGCCCGCTTCGACCACGCGAAGACGCGCTTCGCGCTCGTCGGCAAGCACGTGCCGACGGCCTGCAAGGACTGCCACGCGAACAACGTCTTCAAAGGGGCGCCGACGACGTGCGTCGGCTGCCACCGCAAGGACGACAAGCAGCATCACGGCAAGCTGGGCGACAAGTGCGAGGCCTGCCACAACGCCACCGACTGGAAGGACGTCGGCGCGTTCCGCCACGACCGCGAAACGAAATATCCGCTGCGAGGCCGACACGCGACGACGAAGTGCGAGGCCTGCCACACCGTGGCTGCCCCGGTCGTGGCGAAGACGGCGACGACCTGCATCGGCTGCCACGAAAAGGACGACAAGCACCGGGCGACACTCGGCACCGCCTGCGCCGACTGCCACACCGAGCGCAACTGGAAGGAAGCGAAGTACGACCACGACCTGTCGGCGTTCAAGCTGCGTGGCAAGCACAAGGACGTCGAGTGCAAGGACTGCCATCGCGATCCGAAGAGCTACAAGGGCACGCCGCAGACCTGCATCGGCTGCCATCGCAAGGACGACACCCACAAGGATCGCTACGGCGACAAGTGCGCGTCGTGCCATACCGACCGCACGTGGAAGGACATCGTGTTCCGCCACGAGCGCGACACGAAGTACGCGCTGACCGGCAAGCACGCGACGACGAAGTGCGATGCCTGCCACACCGGGCACGTCTACCGCGACAAGCTCGGGACCGATTGCTTCGCCTGCCACCGCAAGGACGACAAGCACAAGGACCAACTCGGGCGCCGATGCGAGGACTGCCACGAGACGGCCGACTGGAAGAAGACGCTGCGGTTCGACCACAACCGGTCGAAGTTTCCGCTGCTCGGACGGCACGCCCGCGTCCTCTGCAAGGACTGCCACGCGACTCCCGCCTACAAGGATGCGAAGACCGAGTGCATCGCCTGCCACGCGAAGGACGACAAGCACAAGCGGATGCTGGGCATCGACTGCGCGGCCTGCCACAACGCGCGCGACTGGAAGCTATGGGACTTCGACCACCGGAAGACGCGGTTCGCGCTCGACGGCGCCCATCTGCGGGCCGCGTGCGTGACCTGCCACAAGGCGCCGGCGGACAAGGTGCCGCCGCTGCCGGTCGCTTGCATCGAGTGTCATCGGAACGAGGACGTCCACGACGGCGAGTTCGGTCCGCTGTGCCAGCGCTGCCACACGGCGCGGTCGTGGAAGGACGTTGCGATGCCGGCCAGCAGGGCGGCGCGGCCTCCGCGAGAAGTACGTGAACCGGCAGGAGTCAGGCCATGAAAAAACAGGTGCGGGACACGGTTGCTCTCGGCTGGCGCAGCGTCGCGGCATTAGGATGCGCTCTTGCGCTGGCCGCCGTCTGGCTGGGCGGCGGGGCCGTTGCGCAGGACGGGCCGGCGGGCGCGATGGCGATCCGCGACCACCTGACGACGGGATTCCCGCTCGTCGGCGCGCACCAGAACATCCGCTGCGAGACCTGCCACGTCCGCGGCATATTCAAGAACACGCCGAAGACCTGCGAGGGCTGCCACACGCCGTCCGCCCGCGTCAGCAACGTGACGATCACGACGTCGCACGTGCCGACGCTGCAGCCGTGCTCGGTCTGCCACAACCAGCTCTCGTTCGCGGGCGCGAAGTTCAATCATGCCGGCGTCTTTCCCGGTGCGTGCGCGAGCTGTCACAACACCACCAATGCGCCGGGCAAGCCGTCCGGCCACGTCGTCACCGCGTCGTCGTGCGACACCTGCCATCGCACCTCGACCTGGGCCGGCGCCGGCTTCGATCACGCGCAGGTCGTCCCCGGCACTTGCGCCAGTTGCCACAACGGCGCCGTTGCCGCCGGCCGCACGCCGAACCACATCCCGACGACGCAGGCCTGCGACACCTGCCACACGAACACGGTGTCGTTCGCCGCGTGGACGATGAACCACGCCGGGATCGTCGGCAATTGCACGTCCTGTCACGGCGGCGGTTTCGCCGACGTCCGGTCCAAGCCGACGACCCACCTTCCGACCAGCGCGTCCTGCGAGACCTGCCATACGAGCACGACGACGTTCACGCTCGCCACGTTCAAGCACGAGGGGATCGCCACGGGATGCGCGAGCTGCCACGACGGCAAGGGCGCCGCGGGCAAGCCGGTGGTGCACATTCCGACCACGGCGGTCTGCGAGAGCTGCCACCGGAGCACGACCGCATTCTTGACGCTGACGATGGACCACACCGGGATCGTCGGCGGCTGCGCGACCTGTCACGGCGGCCAGTTCGCCGACGTGAAGACCAAGCCGCCGACGCACCTGCCGACGGCGGCCGCGTGCGAAACCTGCCATTCGAGCATGACGTCATTCAAGGTCGCGTCGTTCGCGCACACCGGGATCGTCTCCGGCTGCGCGAGCTGCCACGACGCGAAGACGGCGACCGGCAAGCCGGCGATCCACATTCCGACGACGGCCCCCTGCGAGACCTGCCACAAGAGCACGACCGCGTTCTCGACGCTGACGATGGATCATTCCGGCATCGCTGCCGGCTGCGCGACCTGCCACGGCGGCCAGTTCGCCGACGTCCGCGCACAGTCCCTGACTGCGCACATTCCGACCAGCGTTCCGTGCGAGACCTGCCACAAGAGCACGTCGGCGTTCTCGTCGTGGACGATGAGCCACTCGGGCATCGCCACCGGCTGCGCCAGCTGCCACGGCGGCAAGTTCACCGACGTAAGGACGAAGCCGCCGACGCACCTGCCGACGGCCGCCGCGTGCGAGACCTGCCACACGAGCACCTCGTCGTTCAAACTGGCCACGTTCGCGCACACCGGGATCGCCTCCGGCTGCGCGAGCTGCCACGACGGCAAGACCGCGACCGGCAAGCCGGCGGTCCACATTCCGACGCAGGCGCCGTGCGAGACCTGCCACAAGAGCACGACGGCGTTCTCGACGCTGGCGATGGACCACACCGGCATCGCGTCCGGCTGCGCCTCGTGCCACGGCGGGCAGTTCTCGGACGTCGTGTCGCTGCCGGCGGCGCACATCCCGACCAACGCCGCCTGCGAAAGCTGCCACGTCCCGACGAAGTTCACCAACTTCTCCGGCGGCACGATGAATCACGCCGGCATCGTCGCCGGCTGCGCGACCTGCCATGCGTCCGGCAAGACGTTCGTCGGCGTGACGGTGGTGACGCCCCCGGCGACGCACATCCCGTTTGCCGGTGCCGCCTGCGAGTCGTGCCATGCCGCGTCGAAGTTCGCCAACTTCGCCGGCACCGCGATGAACCACGGTCCGGTTGCGGGGATTGCATGCGCGACCTGCCACGAGACCGGCAGGAACTGGTACGGCGTGACGATTGTCACCCGGCCGACGCCAGCGCAGGACAAGAACCACCCGTTGACCGGGGAGTGCGGCGCCTGCCACACGTCGACGACGTCGTTCGCCGCGGGGATCATCGCCGGCAAGCCGGCCAACCACATCCCGACCAACGAAGTCTGCACGCTGTGCCACTCGAACCCGGCCAACTACAGCGTGTTCACGATGAACCACCAGAACATCACGTCCGGCTGCGCAACCTGCCACGCGTCCGGACTGTCGTTCGCGAACATCGTCCCGGTGGCACCACCCGCGACGCACGTGCCGTTCGGCTCCGCGGCGTGCGAGACGTGCCACTCGCCGGCGAAGTTCAGCAACTTCTCGGGCACGGCGATGAACCACGCTGCCGTTCCGGGTGTGGCGTGCGCGAACTGCCACGGCACCGGCAAGTCGTTCTACGGGATCACCGTGGTGACGCCGCCGGGAACGCACATTCCGTTCGCGGGCGCAGCCTGCGAATCGTGTCACGCACCGACGAAATTCACCAATTTCAGCGGCACGGCGATGAACCACGGCCCGGTGTCGTCGATCTCCTGCGCCACCTGCCACGAGACCGGCAAGACCTGGTACGGGGTGACGATCGTGACCCGGCCGACGCCGGCGAAGGACCCGAACCATCCGACCGGCGGCGACTGCGGCACCTGCCACACGTCGACGACATCGTTCGCCACCGGCGTCACCGGCGGCAAGCCGGCCAACCACATCCCGACGTCGCAGCCTTGTGCGCTGTGCCACTCCAACCCGGCGAACTACCAGATTTTCGCGATGGACCACACCGGCATCGGCGGCAGTTGCGCGACCTGCCACGGGCCCGGCCTCAGCTTCGCCAACATCGTGCCGAAGGCGCCGCCGCCGACGCACATTCCGTACGCGGCCGCGGCGTGCGAGGCCTGCCATCTGGCGACGAAGTTCACCAACTTCGCCGGTACCGCGATGAACCACGGCCCGGTGTCGGGCATCGCCTGCGCGACCTGTCACGAGACCGGCAAGACCTGGTACGGCGTGACGATCGTGACCCGGCCGACCGCGCAGGCGGACCCGAACCATCCGCCGACCGGCGACTGCGGCACCTGCCACACGTCGACGACGTCGTTCGCGACCGGGATCCAGGGCCTGCCGGCGAACCACATCCCGACGGCGCAGGTGTGCACGCTTTGCCACAACAATCCGGGCGGCGTGATGAAGCCCGGCGTGATGAACCACCAGGGGATCGCGTCGAACTGCACGCAGTGCCATCTCGCGGCGCCGACGGGCAAGGCATTTCTCGGGGTGACGCCGGTGGCCCAGGGCAACAACCACATCCCGACGTCGGCATCGTGCGAGACGTGCCACAGCGGGTACGCGACCTTCGCCGGCGGCAGCATGAACCACACCGGCATCAGCAGCGGCTGCGCGACGTGCCATGCGACCGGCAAAACGTTCACCGGGGTGGCGGTGGTGACGCCGCCGGCGACGCATATCCCGTTCGCGGGGGCGGCGTGCGAGGCCTGCCATGCGCCGGCGAAATTCACCAACTTTGGCGGCACCGCGATGAACCACGGCCCAGTGTCGGGGATCACCTGCGCGACCTGTCACGAGACCGGCAAGACCTGGTACGGCGTGACGATCGTCACCCGGCCGACGCCGGCGCAGGACCCGAACCATCCGACCACCGGCGACTGCGGAACCTGCCACACGTCGACGACATCGTTCGCGACCGGAATCCAGGGCCTGCCGGCGAACCACATCCCGACGGCGCAGGTGTGCACGCTTTGCCACAACAATCCGGGCGGCGTGATGAAGCCCGGCGTGATGAACCACCAGGGGATCGCGTCGAACTGCACGCAGTGCCATCTCGCGGCGCCGACGGGCAAGGCATTTCTCGGGGTGACGCCGGTGGCCCAGGGCAACGGCCACATCCCGACGTCGGCGTCGTGCGAGCAGTGTCATGCCGGGTTCGTCAATTTCAGCGGCGGCAAGATGAACCACGCCGGCATCAGCAGCGGTTGCGCGACGTGCCACGCGACCGGGAAGACTTTCACCGGCGTGGTGGTGGTGACGCCGCCCGCGACGCATATCCCGTTCGCGGGCGCTGCCTGCGAGGCCTGCCATCTGGCGACGAAGTTCACCAACTTTGCCGGTACCGCGATGAACCACGGCCCGGTGTCGGGCATCGCCTGCGCGACCTGCCACGAGACCGGCAAGACCTGGTACGGCGTGACGATCGTGACCCGGCCGACGCCGGCGCAGGACCCGAACCATCCGACCACCGGCGACTGCGGAACCTGCCACACGTCGACGACGTCGTTCGCGACTGGCGTGCAGGGCCTGCCGGCCAATCACGTCCCGACGGCTCAGGCGTGCACGCTGTGCCACCACAACCCCGGTGGCGTGATGAAGCCCGGGATCATGGACCACCAGGGGATCACGTCCAACTGCACGCAGTGCCACCTTGCGGCGCCTGCGGGCAAGGCGTTCCTCGGCGTGACGCCGGTGGCGCAGGGCAACGGCCACATCCCGACCTCGGCGTCGTGCGAGCGATGCCACGCGGGATTCGCGAGCTTCGGCAACGGCAAGATGGATCACACCGGCATCAGCAGCGGCTGCGCGACCTGCCACGCGAGCGGCAAGACGTTCACCGGGGTGACGGTGGTGACGCCGCCGGCGACGCACATTCCGTTCGCGGGGGCGGCGTGCGAGGCATGCCATGCACCGGCGAAATTCACCAACTTTGGCGGCACCGCAATGAACCATGCGCCGGTGACGAGCATCTCCTGCGCCACCTGCCACGGCGCCGGCAAGAGTTGGTACGGCGTGACGATCGTGACGCTGCCATCGACGGGTCACATCCCGAACCCGTCGGCGTTGGATTGCAAAGGTTGCCACTCGTCGACGACGTCGTTCAAGACCTGGAAGATGAGCCACTCCGGCATCACGACGAATTGCGTCAACTGCCACGGAGGTCAGTTCGCCGGCGTGGAGAAGAAGCCGAACGACCATCCGCAGACATCGAACGTGTGCGAGCAGTGCCACTCGATCAACACGTTCAGCAAGATGCTGCTGCTGCCGGCGGGCAAGGCGCTGCTCATCGGTGCGGCCAAGGCGCCCGGTACGATCGGAGACACCATTGCCGCCAAGCCCGGGCTGGCGAAGGCGGTCAACGTACACATCGGCATTGCACCGGGCAGCTGCACCGGCTGCCACAACGGCTCGACCGCCGCGGCGAAGCCGGGCCGACACCTCGTGACGATGCTGTCGTGCGACGCCTGCCACCGGACGACGGCGTGGTTGCCGGCGACCTACACCCACCCAGGCGTGGCTCCGACGACGTGCGCAACCTGCCACAACGGCAGCGCGGCATCGGCGCGGCCGGCGAGCCATTTTGTCACCACGCGGTCGTGCGACGGCTGCCACCGGATGACGTCGTGGCGGCCGCCGATGCCGTACCGCCACCTGTCGCCGGCGTATTCGCCGCATCCGACCGTGCAGTGCATTGCCTGCCACAAGGGCAACAGCGAAATGGTCGTCTGGCGGTTCCCGGCGGCGAAGCCGGATTGCGCCGGCTGCCACCAGAACATGCCGAAGCCCGGCCTGAAGCCCGCCGTTCCGCCGCGTGGCACCGGCATGCGTCCGAACTAGTCCCGCCCGGAAGAGAGAACGGATCCGATGAGACCGAACAGGGGGGGACGGCTGGCGCGCTGGGTGCTGGCCGCGATGGTGTGGGTGGCCGGTGCCGCAGCGCACGCGCAGGTACTCGACAACGTCGGGGTCACTCAGGACGGCACCAACGCGGTCGTCCGCATCGACTTCGCCGTGCGAATTCAGTACCTGCGGCACGTGCCGGTCGATACCGGCGACGCAATCCGAGTGTTTTTCCAGATCACCGCGTCCGACGACAACGCCGCCGGGCTGGTCGAGGTCGAGCGCCGGCCGCAGCCCAACGATCTCGTGCCGCGGATGCGCGTCGTCTACCCCGCGCAGGCGCCCGGCGTCCAGCGACGGATCGACATCCTGTTCGACAAGCCGGTCAGCTTCCGGCTGCGCCCGGTCGACAACCACACACTGGAACTGCTGATCCCGCTGTCCGACGAGCAGCGCGCGAAGCTGAAGGCGGCGGGCGCATCGTCACCGGGCGCTGCGGCCGCGTCGTTTGCGGCAGGCGCGATTCCGCTGCCGCCGACGCCCGCCGCACCCGCCGCGCCGACCGACGTCGACCAGCGGGCGGCCACCGACTACGCCGCGGGCCGGGCAGCGCTCGAGGCCGGCGACCACGAGAGGGCGACGCTCGCGCTCAACCGATTGCTCAACCTGCCGCCGAACGCGTACACGCAGACCGGCCAGGAGCTGATCGGGATCGCCCGCGAGAAGGGCGGTGAGACGGCCAAGGCGAAGGCAGAATTCGAGCTGTACCTCAAGCTCTACCCCGACGGGCCGGGTGCGGCGCGCGTCGCGCAGCGGCTGGCAGCGCTTGCGCCGGCGGTGCCCGGGCTCTCGGCGCCGATTCCGGGCGGTGGCCCGGCACCCGCGGTCGCCGTGTCGCCGTGGACGTACTGGGGGAGCGTGTCGCAGTACTACTACGGCGGGCAGTCGCAGGCGACGACGACGACGACGACGGTGACGCCGGCGACCGGCGCGACGACGATCGACACCGCGAAGATCACCGCGACCGACCAGTCGCAGCTCATCACCAACGTCGACCTCACCGCGCGTTACCGGATCGGCAACTGGGACAGTCGCGCCGTCATCCGCGATTCGTACAACGCCAATTTCCTCAGCAGCGGCAACAGCCAGAACCGGCTGACCGCGGCGTACGGCGAGTCGCGCTACCTGCCGTGGCAGCTGATGGGGCGCGTCGGCAGACAATCGGGAACCAGCGGCGGCGTGCTGGGACTGTTCGACGGCGCCCTTGCGAGCTGGGGCTTCCGGCCCGACTACCGCGTCAACGCCGTCGCCGGGAAACCGGTCGATCCGGCATTCAACACCAGCAAGACGTTCTACGGCGCGAGTGTGGACGCCGACAACATTGCCAACCGCTTTTCCGGCAATCTGTTCGCGATCCGGCAGGTCGTGTCCGGCAACGAGGACCGCTTCGGCGTGGGCGGCGAGTTCCGCTACTTCGACGCCGAGCGCAACGTCTATTCGCTCGTCGACTACGACCCGACGTTCGGCGCGCTCAACGTCGGGATGGTGCAGGGGACCTGGCAGTTCCCGACGCAAACGACGCTCAATTTCATCGCCGACTACCGGCGGACGCCGACGCTGCAGCTCACCAACGCGCTGGTGGCGAACCCGACGTCGTCGATCAGCGCGCTGGTGCAGACGCTGGGCATCGACGCAACCCGCGAGCTGGCGAAGTCGGTGACGCCGATCAGCAAGATGTATCTCGTCGGCGTGACGCAGCAACTGTCGCCGAAGTGGCAGCTTGGCTTCGATTACCGACTGTCGACGCTGAGCGGCACGCCGGCGGTGCAGTCGCTGCCGGCGATGCCCGGCACCGGCAACGTGTCTACCTACACGCTGCAGGCGATCGGCAATGGCCTCACGAAATACCAGGACATTCTCGTCGTCAACGGCAGCGCACTGCGCGGGGCGCAATTCGACGCGTGGCTGTTCGGGCTCGACTACCGCTTCGTCGTCATGCAGAATCTGACGCTCGAGCCGCTGCTCAAGTATTATCAGCAGCACGACAAGGCGGGGCTCCACCTGTCGCGGACGACTCCCGGCATCCGGGCATCGTGGCGGATCCGGGAGCGCTTTTCGCTGGAGGCCGAATTCGACCTCGAGCGCACGCATTCGACCGGTCCGCTCGTCGACGACGACGTGACGCGCCGCTTCTTCTACCTGGGTTGGAGATGGGACCTGTGACGAACGACGCACCGCCGCTGGCACCGGACCGCAAACGACTCCTGGTCGTCGCGGCGATCGTGGTGGTGGCGGTCGCCGGTAGCGGCGGCTGGCTGTATGCCCGGCTCGCCGACCGCGCGCCCGCCGGTGCGGTGCCGGTGGCGCCGCCGCACCCGACGGCCGGAATGCCCGCGCCGGTGCCGGCGCCGGGCGCGCAGCCGATGCCGAACGTCCCATCCATCGACGTTGCGGCCGACAAGCTCGCGAAGCGGCTCGCGGAAAAGGACGGCAGCGCCGACGACTGGACGCTGCTCGCGCGGAGCTATCGCGAGATGAGGCGCTATCCGGAGGCGCTGGACGCCTACGGTCGTGCGCTGAAGAAGGCGCCGGACAACGCGGCGCTTGCCGCCGAGGCGGTCGACGTGCGCAAGACCGCCGGCATCGCGGCGCCGCGCTGACGCATCCCCCTGCGGTAAACTCGGCGCCGGGCTTCCGCTCGTGGAAGCATTCGATTGCCGCCGCTTGTCGACCACCCGCACCCTGCACGGCTTCCACGCAGTCACCGCCCGCGTTCGGCAGCGGCCGGACTCGGTGCGCGCGATCTACGTCGCCGCCGGCCGCCGCGACGGCCGCGCGCGCGACCTCGTCGCCCGTGCGGAGACGGCGGGCTGCGCGGTCCACGCCGTCGAAGACGCGCGACTGGCCGAGCTCGCGGGAACTGCGCAGCATCAGGGCGTGGTTGCGATCGTCGACGCCGCGATGCCTCACGTCACGCTCGACGACGTCCTCGACACGCTGACCGAACCGGCGCTGCTGCTGGTGCTCGACGGCGTCACCGATCCGCACAACCTGGGCGCCTGCCTGCGCAACGCCGACGCGTTCGGCGCGCAGGCGGTCATCGTGCCGAAGGATCGCGCCGTCGGCGTCAACGCCACGGTCGCCAAAGCGGCGAGCGGCGCCGCCGACACCGTTCCCGTGATCGCGGTGACCAATCTCGCGCGCGCGCTGCGCGACCTCAAGGACCGCGGCGTCTGGATCCTCGGCGCCGATGCCGGCGGTGAGAGCCTGTTCGACGCGGACGTCGGCGGGCCGGTGGCGTGGGTGCTCGGCGCGGAGGGCACCGGATTGCGGCGGCTGACGCGCGAGTTGTGCGACCGGATCGTCGGCATCCCGATCACCGGCAGCGTCGAGAGCCTGAACGTCTCGGTCGCGAGCGGGATCTGCCTGTACGCGTCGCGACGGGCGCGGGCTGCGGGGCGTTAGC
>JBDTVU010000028.1:0-31149 GCA_040007035.1 Betaproteobacteria bacterium
GGATCCTTCAGCCGTTCGGCGAACAGCTTCGCCGCGCGCCCCATCGCCGGCGCGAGCCGCTCGGCGTTCTGGTCCTGCAGCGTCACCGTGAGCCCGCGCAGCGCGCACCACGCCGCGATGTCGCCGCCCATCGTCCCGGCGCCGATCACGTGGACGTGCGCCGCCTTGAAATCGCCGTCCTTGCCCAGCGACTTCAGCCGCTCCTGCAGCCCGAACACGCGGATGAGGTTCGCCGCCGTCGGCGTCTTCAGCAGCGCCGGAATCGATTCCGGATCGGTCGGCGCCGCGGCCAGCGCGTTGCCGTCGTGCTTCACCCACAGGTCGAGGATCGCGTAGGGCGCCGGGTAGTGCTCGCGTCGCGCGCGCTTCGCCACCTGCTTGCGCGCCTGCCCGGCGATGAATCCGCGAAGGAGCGGATGGAGCGTCAGCGACTGCGGAAACCCGAGCGTGCGCGGCGGCGGCAGTGCCTTCAGCACCGCGCGGGCGGTGCTTTCCATGATCCGCCGCGGCACGCATTCGTCGGCGATGCCGAGCCGTTTCGCCTTGCGCGCGTCGACGGTCTTGCCGCTCAGCAGCAGGTCGAATGCGGCCGGCGCACCGATGAGCTTCGGCAACCGCTTGATGCCGCCCCAGCCGGGGACGATGCCGAGCATCACTTCCGGCAGGCCGAGGCGTGTGCCCGGCTCGTCGACGACCACGCGATAACGGCAGGCGAGCGCGAGCTCGAGGCCGCCGCCGAGGCAGAAGCCGCGCACCAGCGCCAGCGTCGGGTACCGGACCGCGGCCAGGCGCTCGAACGTGTCCCAACCGCGCCTGACCAGCGCAACGGCGTCGGCCTCGCTCTTCACCTCGCTGAATTCCGCGACGTCGGCGCCGGCGATGAAACCGTTGGCCTTGCCCGACGCGATGACGAGCGCCGCCGGCGGTTCGCGGTCGAGCTGGTCGAGCGCCTCGTTGAACTCCGTCAGGACTGCGGCGGACAGCGTGTTGGTCGTGGCCCCTGCCTTGTCGAAGGTCAGCCGGGCCAGGCCGTCGGCCTCGCGCGTGATCGTCCAGTGTTGCATCGTCGAGACTCCCTTGAATGATGGGCGCGCGCGCCGGAGGCGCAACGCGAATTGCGAGCGACCGCGCGGGCTACGTCCTTTCGACCAGCATCGCGCCGCCGAGCCCGCCGCCGATGCAGATCGTCGCCATCCCGCGACGGCCGCCGGTTCGCCGCAGCACGTTCAACACGTGCAGCACGATCCGCGCGCCGGAGGCGCCGACCGGGTGGCCGAGCGCAATCGCGCCGCCATCGACATTGAGCTTCGTCGGATCCAGCTTGCCGAGCGGCGCGTCAAGGCCCAGTTCGTCGCGGCAGTAGTCGGCACTCTCCCACGCCCGCTCGCAGCCGATCACCTGCGCGGCGAACGCCTCGTTGATCTCCCACGTGTCGAGGTCGCTCAGGCCGAGGCCGTGCCGCCTGAGGATCGGCGTCGACGCGTGGACGGGGCCGAGCCCCATCTGCGCCGGGTCGAGGCCCGCCCACTGCGAGTCGACGATGCGGCCCAGTGGCCGGAGCTTGTGCTTGTCGACCGCGCGCTCGGACGCGAGCACCAGCCACGCCGCGCCGTCGGTCACCTGCGAGCTGTTGCCGGCGGTGATGTTGCCGTACTTGCGGTCGAAGAAGGGCTTCAGCTTCGCGAGATTGTCGGCGGTCGAGTCCTCGCGCACGCCGTCGTCGGCGGCGTAAAGCTTGCCGGTCCTGTCGTAGAGCGGAACGATCTCGCCGTCGTAGTGGCCGGCCTTCTGCGCCGCGAGCACGCGCCGGTGGCTTTCGGCCGAGAACTCGTCCATCTCGCGTCGGGTGATGCCGAAACGGAACGCGATGTTCTCCGCCGTCTGGCCCATCAGCAGGCCGACCATGGGATCGGTCAGCCCCTTCATCAGCCCGATGACGGGCGCGAGGTAGCCGGGCCGGAATTTCACCGCGAGCGCCGCGCGCTGGCCGAAGGTCTTCGCCGCGTACCAGTTCGACAGCCACAGCACCATCGCATCGGAGAACAGCAGCGGCGCGCGGGACAATGCATCGACGCCGCCGGCGAGCACGAGGTTCGAGCGTCCGGTGCGGATGTTGGCGATCGCCGAGTCGAGCGCCTGCATCCCGGACGCGCAGTTGCGCATCACCGTCCAGCCCGGAACCTTGTGCCCGCAGCC
Organism: Betaproteobacteria bacterium; assembly: GCA_040007035.1. Classification (GTDB taxonomy): domain Bacteria; phylum Pseudomonadota; class Gammaproteobacteria; order Burkholderiales; family Casimicrobiaceae; genus CAIWHR01. The sequence continues at coordinate 2,197 of JBDTVU010000028.1, forward strand.
CATCCGCAGCGCGACGACGCGCCCGATGTTCACCTCGTCGGGCGACGGCGCGGCGCAGCCGAGGATCACCTCGTCGAGCTCGGGCGGCGCGAACCGCTGGCGAACCAGCAGCTCGCGGCCGGCGGCGGTGGCAAGGTCCGACGCGGCGAACGGCCCGGGCCGGTTGCGTGCCTTGAGGAACGGCGTCCGCGCGCCGTCGACGATGTAGATGGGTTCGGTCATGAGAGGGGGCCTGGTCGAGGAAAGAGTGTTCGCCGCAATGGGCACGCGGGCGCCGCGCAGGCACCGCGGGCGCAACCGCCGGACCGGGTGCGCGCTGCGGCAGGCGTTGCGCCGCGCGCGCAGTCGCTCCTGCGGACGCGCGCCCGGCGTCTGTCCCGTCGCTGGCGGCCTGCGCCGGCGCGTTACGCCGCTGCCTTGTGCACGATGGCCGGCGCCGGCGCGGCCGCCGTCGCCGTCATGCCGCCGAGCTTCATTTCGGAAGCGCCGAGATCCTGCGCGAAGTCGTCGACGCGGATCACCACCGCGGTGAGGTCCCGCGCGGTGAGCACCGCCACGCCCTCGGCGACGTCGATCACGCCCGCAGCCTTCGCGCGCTCGATCAGCATCTCGAGGCCGGCGCCCGGCGGCAGCTTCGCGTCGAAGCGGGCGTCCTTCGCGGCCTGCCTGATCTTCGCCTCGATCGGCTCCGAAATCATCGTCGCCGCCAGAGCGCGCTCGATCGCCAGCACCGGCCCGTCGCCGGAGCGGGCGATGAACATGCCGGCGGTGAGCCGGTCACGGGCGGCCGACGGCTCGATCAGCAGCTTCGCGACGTCGTGGCCCAGCTTGTCCGACGGCACGAAGTACGGCCGGCCGAGCGGGAACACGATCCGCCGCGTGACCGCCGCGATCAACCGGTTCGGGAAGTTCGAGATCACGCCTTCGAGCGCCGTCTGCGCCTTGAACATCGCGTCCCACATCGCCCAGTGCATCAGCGGCGCGTCGGCCTGCTGGCGGCCCTGGTCTTCGTAGCGCTTCAGCGTCGCCGAGCACAGGTACATCAGCGACAGCACGTCGCCGAGCCGCGCGGAGAGCTTCTCCTTGCGCTTCAGCGCGCCGCCGAGCGAGCCCATCGACACGTCGGCGAGGAACGCGAGTGCCGCCGAGAATCGCGTCAACTGCTGGTAGTACCGCCGCGTTTCCGGCGCGACGCCGGCGGGCACGCCGACGAAGTGCGAGCCGGTGAACCCGGTGACCAGCGTGCGCGCCATGTTCGACACGGTGAACCGCACATGCCCGAACATCGCCTCGTCGAACGCGAGCAACGCCTTCGCCTTGTCGGTCTCGCGCGTCGCGGTGATCTCCTTCAGCACGAACGGATGGCAGCGGATCGCGCCCTGCCCGAACACGATCAGGCTGCGGGTCAGGATGTTGGCGCCTTCGACGGTGATCGCGACCGGCACCTGCATGTACGCGGCGCCGATGAAGTTCGACGGCCCGAGGCAGATCCCCTTGCCGCCGACGATGTCCATCGCGTCGTTGACGACCTGGCGGCCGCGCTCGGTCAGGTGGAGCTTCGCGATTCCCGATGCGACGGCCGGCTTCTCGCCGAGGTCGATGGCGACCGCCGTGAGCTCGCGCGTCGCGTCCATCATGTACAGGTTGCCGCCCATCCGGGTGAGCGCTTCCTCGATGCCTTCGAACTTGCCGATCGGCGTCTTGAACTGCTGGCGGACCCGCGCATAGCCGCCGGTGGCGCGCACGGCCAGCTTCGCCATCCCGGTGCCCGACGACGGCAGCGAGATGCCGCGACCCGCGGCGAGGCACTCCATCAGCATCCGCCAGCCGCGGCCGAGCATCGGCTGCCCGCCGATCACCCATTCCATCGGGATGAACACGTCCTTGCCCAAGGTCGGGCCGTTCTGGAACACCGCGCAGAGCGGCATGTGCCGTCGGCCGATCTCGACGCCGGGGTGCGTCGCCGGGATCAGCGCGCAGGTGATGCCGATGTCGTCCTTGTCGCCGGCCAGATGCTCCGGGTCATGCGCGCGGAAGGCGAGGCCGAGCAGCGTCGCCACCGGCCCCAGCGTGATGTAGCGCTTGTCCCAGGTGACGCGAAGGCCGAGCGTGCGCTTGCCCTCGTGCTCGCCCCAGCAGACGACGCCGTAGTCCGGAATCGACGCCGCGTCGGAGCCGGCGTTCGGATTGGTCAGCGCGAAGCACGGGATCTCGAGACCCTTGGCGAGCCGCGGCAGGTAGTGGCGCTTCTGCTCGTCGGTGCCGTAATGCGCGAGCAGTTCGGCCGGCCCCAGCGAATTGGGCACCATCACGGTGACGGACACCGTCCCTGAGTGCGTCGACAGCTTCGTCATCACCTGCGAGTGGGCGTAGGCGGAGAAGCCGAGCCCGCCGTACTCCCTGGCGATGCTCATGCCGAGGAAGCCCTTGTCCTTGATGAACTGCCATACCGCCGGCGGCAGGTCGCGGTAGACGGCGCTCGTCTCCCAGTCGGTGACCATCTCGCACAGTTGCTGGACCTCGTTGTCGACGAAACGCTGCTCGTCGTCCGTCAGCTTCGGCGCCGGCAAGTCGAGCAGCTTTTGCCACGCCGGCTTGCCCGAGAACAGCTCGCCGTCCCACCAGACGGTTCCGGCCTCGATCGCCTCGCGCTCGGTCTGCGACATCGGCGGCATCACCTTGCGGAACGCCGAGAAGATCGCGTCGCTGATCAGCACGCGGCGCAACGCCGGGATCAGCAGCGGGATCGCCAGCAGCACGAAGACGGCGGCAAGCGCCAGCGTCAGCACGGGAGGCAGCACCGAGCCGAACCATGCCGCGCCGAGGGCGACGGCGATTGCGGCGGTCCAGACGATGCCGGCGGCGTTGACGTAGGCCAGCGCGAGGGTGCCGGCGAGGACAGCAACGACCCAGAGGATGACGAACATCGGGAGCTCCTTGCGGGTGGCGTGGAGATGCGGGTGGGGTGGAGTGCGGGTGCGCGGTCGGCGAATCGGGCGGCGCGCGTCAGCGCACGCGCTTCAGGTCGCCGTCGAGCGCGCGGCTGACTTCGGTGGAGTCGGGCAGCGGCGAGGTCAGCCCGGCGAGCAGGAACGGGGCGAGTCGCCGCAACAGCATTTCGTCGTCGGCGGTTTCGGACGGCGTGAGCTCGGCGATCAGCTTCAGCGCGTCGGTGCCTGCCAGCGTGTACGACAGCGCGCCCATGATGAAGTGAAGCCGCCAGGACAGCTCCTTCTTCGGCAGCTCGGGCAACGCGCGGCCGAACGCGGTCTTGAAGCGCGAGATCATCACCGCGTACTGCTCGGAGAGGAACTGGCGGATGAACGGCGCCGGGTCGGCGTACGCCCGGCCGAGCAGCCGCAGGAAGTTCTCGCCGCCGCGCGCAGGGTCGCGGGCGAGATTCAGCGCCGGGATGAACATCGCCGAGAGGATCTTCTCGCAGGCGACCGGCGCCGGCGCCGCGCGACGCTCGAGCTCGGTCAGCAGCGCCACGCGTTGCTGGTTCATCGGGTCGAGCCGGCGCGTCAGCACCGCCTGGAACAGCTCTTCCTTGCTGCCGAAGTGATAGTTGACGGCGGCGAGGTTGACGCCGGCCGTCGTCGTGATCGAGCGCAGGCTCGTCGCCTCGAAGCCGTGCTCCATGAACAGCGCCTCGGCCGCGTCGAGGATCCGGTCCTTGGTCGCGACAGGGCCCCGCGCTTCCGCGAACGGGATCCCCCTGTCGACCGCCACGGCACCGCCTGCTGCGCTCTCGTCCATCCGCTCCGTCCGCAAAGGAGTCGCCGTGAGGTCTTCCGAAGGGCCTCGTTTAAACGTTCGTTTGAATCCTAAATTTGTTTCGGAACGATTGTCAATCTGCGGTGCAGCGAAATCGTCCCGAGGTTTCCGAGCCCGGAGCGCGTTACAGAGCAAGCCCCCCCACTTACAAAAAACATTATCGACATCAATGCCATACGCGTCGATCTCGCACTCACCCCGGTAGAATCCGCCGATGCCGGCCGACCGCAGACCTCCCCTTGACCGGCAGTTGCCGACAGCACGCGATCGCCGACTCGGACTGCTTCTCGGCTTGGTCGGCGTCGCAAGCTTCAGCCTGACGCTTCCTGCCACGCGGGCCGCGGTCGCCGGCCTCGATCCGGTGTTCGTCGGTCTGGGCCGGGCGGTCGTGGCCGCGGCGCTGGCCGCGATCGTGCTCGTCGCGACGCGCTCGCCGTGGCCCGGACGCGCCGCGCTGCCCGGCCTCGCCATCGTCGCCGGCGGGGTGATCGTCGGCTTTCCGCTCTTCACTGCGTGGGCGATGCGACGCGTGCCCGCGACGCACGGTGCGATCGTCGTCGGGCTGCTGCCGCTCGCCACCGCGCTTGCTGCTGCCTGGCTCGCCCACGAGCGGCCGTCGCAGACGTTCTGGTGGTGCGCCGTGGCCGGCAGCGCCGTCGTCGTCGGCTTCGCACTGTGGCAGGGCGGCGGCGCGCTCCATCTCGCCGACCTGCTGCTCGTCGCGGCCGTCATCGCCGCGGCGATCGGCTATGCCGAGGGCGGACGGCTCGCGCGGACGCTCGGCGGTTGGCAGGTGATCTGCTGGGCGCTGGTGCTGGCGGCACCGGCGATGCTGGTGCCGACGCTTCTCGCCGTCGACGGGCGCGTGCTGACGGCGCCGACGTCGGCGTGGGTCGGCTTCGCCTACGTCAGCGCGGTGAGCATGTTTCTCGGCTTTTTCGCGTGGTACCGCGGCCTGGCGCTCGGCGGCATCGCCGCCGTCGGGCAGGTGCAGTTGCTGCAGCCGTTCCTGACGATCTTCGCGTCGGCGTGGCTGCTGGGCGAGACCGTCGATGCGGCGACCCTTGCCGCCGCAGCGCTCGTCATCGCCGTGATCGCGCTCGGCCGTCGCGCGTAGGTTGGCGTCGCCGCGCCCGATCGGCTTTCGCCACCGCGAGCAGGGCCGCGCGAATCCGCCGGCCCGACCGCACGCAGCGAACGCGGGTCGGCGTTGGCTATACTCCGCGTCTTCGGAGGAGGGCAGGCATGGCCACCATTTCGATCGCCAAGAAGCACCACCTGTCGCACAAGAAGGCGCTCGAGGCGGCGCAGAAGGTCGCCGAGGATCTGAACGAGCGCTTCGACCTCGAGTACGAGTGGGACGGCGACTGCATCGATTTCGAGCGGCCCGGGCTGTCCGGCCGGCTCCACGTGCACAAGGACCAGGTGCGCCTCGACTGCAAGCTGGGGTTCCTGATGTCCGCGCTGAAGCCTGCGATCGAAATGCACGTGCACAAGGAGTTCGACAAGCGCTTCGGCAAGCCAAAGGCCTGATCTCGGCTACTCCGGCGCTGCCCGCGGCGACGGCGCGGGGACCTGTCCGAGCGGATCCGGAAACGGCGCTGCGTCGCCGGCGTAGATGGAATCGAGGAGCGCCGTTTCGCGCGTCGCGATCGCCTCCAGGAACTCCGCGGCGGCGCCCATCCGGCGGAACGCGTTGAATCCGCGCTCCAGGAAATCGTGAAGCGCGCCGAGGCCGGCGAGCCGCGCCGGCTGGCGCATCATCACCATTGCCGCGCGGATCAGCGGCTTCTTCACGTAGCCGTCGAGCGCGGTGCCGATCTCGACGATCAGCGCGACCTGCCGCTCGCGCGCGGGCCGGTTGCCCATCTTGCGGAAGCCGCGGCAATATTCGGGCACCGAGAACTGGCCGTCGGCGCGCGGAAGCCGCGCAAGCAGCGATCGGTCGAGCTCGTGCGACAGCGCGTTCAGCTCCATCGCATGGGCAACCGTGGCGATCACGCGCGCGGGCAGCATCCGCACCATCACCGGGACGATGCGCGCGAGGTCGGCGTCGCGCTGCGCGAAGTCGTCGCCGCCGTACAGGTCCGCCTGGAAGAACGCGATCGCACCGGCGTACCGCGGCTGCACCGCGAGATCCGCATAGGTCATCCCGAGCCGCTTCGCCTGCCAGTCGGCGACCCGCCCCAGCGCGCCGGCCTGGATCGGGTTCGCGCGCCGCTCGGCGTGGAGCTTCGCCATCCGCTCGAGTTCGCGAATCAGCGCGGCAGACGCCGATGGGGCAACGGTCGGGGGCGGCGGCGCGGGGGGCATGATCGGGAGCAATTGCCGACGGCATTGCGGCGCATGTCGCGCGCCCCGACAGTCTAGCGGAGACCGAATGTCGGGTTTTAGATTGTTTTGTCTAAACGGGACCGCCAGAATCGTTCGTGTCGCGACGCCGCGCCGACGTTTCCGGCGGCGCCGGCTTGCCCCTTTCCGATGACCTCCCGCCGCACCTTCCTCGTCGCCGGTGTCGCCGCCGGCGCTGCGCTCTCGCTCGCGTGGTGGCTGCGCGGCGGACGCGACGCCGGATCCGTGCCCGCCGACGGAACCGATGCACTGTCGGCGCTCGACGCGCAGGCACCGTCGATCATCGCGGCTATCGTGCCCGTGATGCTCGACGGGGCGTTGCCGGCCGCCGCGGCACAGCGGGCGGAGGCGATCCGCGAAACGGTCGCCAACGTGAGCTCCACCGTGGCCGGGCTGCCGCCGTCCGCGCGCAACGAACTGTCTGAACTGTTCGCGCTGCTGGCGTTCGCGCCGGCGAGGCTTGCCGTCGCGCGGGTGTCGGCGCCATGGGCCCAGGCGGAGCGCGCTGACGTCGCCGCCTTCCTCGAGCACTGGCGGACGAGCCGCTTCGCGCTGCTCCGCTCGGCCTACGACGCGCTGCATCAACTGGTGCTCGCCGCGTGGTACGCCAACCCGAAAAGCTGGGCCGCGATCGGATATCCGGGACCGCCCGCGCTGCTCTGATGGCCACGACCGACAACCCGCTGGTGCTCGATCCGTTCCGCGCCGCCGGCGCCGAACGCTGGAAGGTGATCGACGCGTCGATGCAAGACGGCGACCTCACGTTCGAAGCCGACGTCGCGATCGTCGGCACCGGGGCGGGTGGCGGCACCGCCGCCGAGATTCTGGTCGAGGCTGGCCTCACCGTGCTGCTGATCGAGGAGGGCCCGCTCCGGAGCTCGAGCGAATTCCGGATGCGCGAGGCCGAGGTCTATCCCGACCTGTATCAGGAGTCGGCGGCGCGCAAGACGAAGGACAAGGCGATCAACATCCTGCAGGGTCGCTGCGTCGGCGGCGGCACGACGGTGAACTGGACGAGCTCGTTCCGCACGCCAGACACCACGCTGCGGCGGTGGGCGGCCGATTACGGGTTGACCGGCTTCGGTGCCGCCGATCTCGCGCCGTGGTTCGAGCGGATGGAGGCGCGGCTGTCGATCGCGCCGTGGGTGGTGCCGCCGAATGCCAACAACGACGCGCTCGCCCGCGGCGCGGCGGCGCTCGGCATCGCCACCGCGTCGATCCGCCGCAACGTCAAGAACTGCTGGGACCTCGGCTACTGCGGGATGGGCTGCCCCGTCAACGCCAAGCAGTCGATGCTGGTGACGACGATTCCGGGCGCGCTCGCGCGCGGCGCGACGCTCGTCACCCGCGCCCGCGCCGTCGCGCTGGAGATGCAGGGCGACCGCGTGACCGCGCTCCGATGCGTGGCGATGGACGCGCGCGGCAACGACCCGACGTCGCGACAGCTCACCGTCCGCGCACGCGCGTTCGTGTCGGCGGCGGGCGCGATCGGCACGCCGGCGTTGCTGCTGCGCAGTCGCGTCCCCGATCCGGCCGGCGTCGTCGGCAAGCGGACGTTCCTGCATCCGACGGTGGTGTCGGCGGCGCTGATGCCGGAAACCGTCGCCGCATGGGCCGGCGCGCCGCAGTCGATCTACTCCGACCACTTCCTCGATACGCTGCCGCCCGACGGCCCGATGGGCTACAAGCTGGAAGCTCCGCCGCTGCACCCCGTCCTCGCCGCGATCACGCTGCCGAACCATGGCGCCGCGCACGCCGGCTGGATGCGCGAGATGCCGCGGCTGCAGGTGCTGATCGCGCTGCTCCGCGACGGCTTCGTGCCGGACAGCCCGGGCGGGACCGTCGTGCTGCGCGACGACGGGACGCCGGTGCTCGACTACCCGTTCTCGCCGTATGTCTGGGACGGCGCGCGCCGCGCATTCCTGTCGATGGCCGAGATCCAGTTCGCCGCCGGCGCCCGCCGCGTGATGCCGATCCACGGCGAAGGCGCCGCGTATGCGACGTGGGGCGCGGCGAAGGCGGCGATCGACGGCTTCACACTCGCCCCGCTCACCACGACGGTCGTCAGCGCCCACGTGATGGGCGGCAGCCCGCTCGGCCCCGACCCCAAGCGGGCCGCCGTGGACGCCGCCGGCCGCTACCATCACCTGGCCAATCTCTACGTGATGGACGGCTCGCTGTTCCCGACGTCGATCGGCGCCAACCCGCAACTGTCGATCTACGGCATCGTCGCCCGCCTCGCCGACGGGCTCGCCCGCACGCTGGCCCCACGCGCGTAGGCAGTCGCCCAAACCGCCCGGCACCGGCCCCGCACCGCGGCGCCGATTAGTGTGTTTGCTCTAGATGGTGCCTGTAGATTGAACGCAATCGCCCATGGAGCGCGAGACCGTTCACCCTCGAAAGGACATCACCATGCTGAAGCAAGCCACGAACAACCTGCAACCGAATCACGTGACCGAAGCCGCCTACGCCGCGTCGCGGCAAGTCTGGCTCGCGGGTCTGGGCGCCGTAGTCGTCACCCGCGACTGGGTGCAGCACGAGGCCGGCGGCGTGTTCAAGTCGCTGGTCAAGGAAGGGACCGCCGTCGAGTCCCGTGCGATCCGCTACGTCGGCGACCAGATCGAGACGTCGATGACGCGCGCCAACACCGTCTGGAAGCACACGCGCCGGACCGTCGAGTCGACGGTGAAGCAGGCGGCCGAGACCGCGGTCACGATCGCGCAGCAGGTGCTGCCGAAGTCGCTGCCGAAGATCAAGCTGCCGCGCATCGCCAGGAAAGCGAAGTTGCCGACGGTGAAGGCGAAGCGCGCGAAGAAGGCCGTCCGTACCGGCAAGGCGAAGGTGGCCAAGGTGGCGAAGAAGGCGAAGCGCGCGGTGAAGACCGCGACGCGTCGCGCGTAATTCGGTAATATCCGCGGCGCTGCCATCGCCACAAGTAAGGAAGGTTCATGCCGGGACGCACGGCTGCCGGGCACCCACAGCGGGTCCGGAAGCAGGAACCCGAACGCACGCGTCCCGGCGTCGGCCTCGCGCTGGCCGGCGGCGGACCGCTCGGCGGCATCTACGAGGTCGGCGCGCTGCTGGCGCTGACCGACTCGCTCGACGGGATCGACTTCAACGACCTCGACGTCTATGTCGGGGTTTCCTCCGGCGGTTTCGTTGCTGCCGCGCTGGCGAATGGCATCTCGCCGGGGCAGATGTACCGCATCTTCATCGACGACGGCGCCGATGCGGCGATGACGCCCGAGTTGTTCCTGCGGCTGGCGTTCGGCGAATTCTGGCGCCGTGCGGCATCGCTGCCGCGGCTGGTGCTGCGCGCGACCGCCCAGTACCTGCGCGACCCGTTCCACCACGGCGTGATGGAGTCGTTCTCGACGCTGTCCCGGGCAATGCCCACGGGCGTGTTCGACAATGGCGCGATCGACGACTTCCTGCGCCGGCTGTTCGCGGCCCCCGGGCGAACCAACGATTTCCGCAAGCTCGGCCGCAAGCTCTACCTCGTCGCGACCAACCTCGACACCGGGGCTTCGGTCACGTTCGGCGCGCCGGGCCACGACCACGTGCCGATCTCGCGTGCGATCGAGGCGTCGTCCGCCCTGCCCGGCCTGTTCCCGCCGGTGCAGATCGAGGGCGAACACTACGTCGACGGCGCACTCAACAAGACGCTCCACGCGTCGGTCGCCCTCGACCAGGGGATCGAGCTCCTGCTCTGCGTGAATCCGCTGGTGCCGTTCGACGCGAGCCGCGCCACGCGGCGCCACGACCTGACCGTCGAAAAGCTGAACCAGGGCGGACTGCCGCTGGTGCTGGCGCAGACGTTCAGGGCGATCATCCATTCGCGGATGAAGGTCGGGATGGAGAAGTACCACCGCCAGTATCCGCACGCCGACATCGTGCTGTTCGAGCCCGACCGCGAGGACGCCGACATGTTCTTCGCGAACATCTTCAGCTACTCGCAACGCAAGCGGCTCTGCGCGGCCGCGTACAGGAAGACCCGGCACAACCTGATCGCACGCGCCGGGACGCTCGCGCCGCAACTGGCGAAGCACGGCGTCACGCTGCGGATGGATCGCCTCGACAACGCCGACCGCCACGTGCTGGACGCGGTGACCGACCCGCGGCCGCTGCGCACCGACGCGCACAGCGGCGACATGCGGCGGACGACCCGCGATCTCTCGTTCGCGCTCGACCAGCTCGAGCGCTGGCTCGCCAGCGCGTAGCGGCAGCCCGAGCTCCGCGCGCAGCGGCCCCCAAGCCCCGCGCGCAGCGGCTTCGCAATGCGGCGCAGCGCCACTCCGGTCCGCGCGCCGTTTGCCGCGGCGGCGCCGGCGGTCTACACTCGACGCCATCCCGTACGCATCCACCGGCTGCCGCCATGGCGGAAAAGAAGCGGCCCCGCCGCACGCGCGAACGCATCCTCGAAACGAGCCTCGCCCTGTTCAACCGCTTCGGCGAGCCGCACGTGACGACGGCGGATATCGCCGACGAGATGAACATCAGCCCGGGCAACCTGTACTACCATTTCCGCAACAAGGACGAGATCATCGGCGAGCTGTTCGCCGCGTACGAGCAGCAGGTGCTGCCGCTGCTCGTCGCTCCGGGGTCGGGCGGCCCGCCGCGCGCCGACGTCGAGGATCTCTGGCTGCTGCTGCACCTGTTGTTCGAGCGGATGTGGGCGCATCGCTTCCTGTACCGGGATCTGGACGAGCTGGCGTCGCGCAATCGCCGGCTCGGTGCACGCTTCGGCGAGCTGCTGCGGCGAGGCGCGACGACCGTGGTAGAGTTGTGCCGCGGGATGGTGGCAGCCGGTTCGATGCGCGCATCCGAGCCCGAGATCGCCGCGGTCGCGCAGAACGTCGTGCTGGTCGCCACGTACTGGCTGTCGTTCCAGCGCCTCTCCCGCGCGGCGCGCGAACCGGCGGACGAAGCCGACCTTCCGCGGGGCGCGTACCAGGTCCTTGCGCTCGTTTCGCCTTATCTCGTCGGCGACGCGCGCGCGCTGCTCGATCGGCTCGGTGCCGACTATCTCTGAAGGAGTCACGATGGCGAGGAAATGGGCCGGATTTCCGCACGCCGACAAGGCGTTCAGCCACGACGCGGCCGGTCTGAAGAAGCATTGGCCGCGGCTTCATCGCGGCGATTGCGAGCCGCTGCCGAAGGACGCGGCGGTGCAGGGCGCGTGGCGCCACTTCCATGCCGGCGAGTTCGCGGCGGCGGTCGATGCGGGTCTCGCCGCCGGCGGCGCCGGCGTGAACGTCGCGGTGAAGGCGCAGACCGTCTACGCGAGCTACCTCGAGAAGTCCGAGCGGACGAAGCTCGCGCTGTTCGAGGAGGCGGCGGGCTGGGCCGAAGAGCGTCGCGGCGACGCGCCGAAGGACGCCAACGCGCACTATTTATATGCATTCGCGCTCGGCCGCTACAGCCAGGGCATATCGGTCGCGAAGGCGCTCGCGCAGGGCTTCGGCGGCAAGATCAGGGACGCGCTGCAGGCCGCGATCAAGCTGGCCCCGAAGCACGCCGACGCACACACCGCATTCGGTGCGTATCAGGCCGAAGTGATCGCCAAGGTCGGCGGCCTCGTCGCGGGCCTGACCTACGGCGCGAAGAAGGATTCGGCGGTGCTGCACTTCCAGAAAGCGCTCGAGCTCTATCCGGCGTCGCCGATCGTCCGCATCGAGTACGCGAACGGCCTCATCCTGCTGTTCGGGAAGAGCCGGATCGCCGAGGCGCAGACGCTGTACGAGGAGGCCGCCGCCTGCACGCCGGCCGACGCGATGGAGCGGCTCGACATCGAGCGAGCGCGCTCGGAACTGCAGTGAACGACGTCGGCGGCACCCTGTCAGGCGTCACCCGGAGAATCCGATGAGATTACCGCGCTGGTCGAACCTGATCTTAGCCGTCGCACTTGGTGCGCTGGTGCCGGGCAGCTCCGGCGCGCAGCAGAAGGCAGCGCCCGCCGCAGCCGCCCCGGTGCCGGCGGCGGCGCCCGCCCCGGTCGAGAAGATCGACACGCTGAAGCGCATCCGCGAGACCGGCGTGATCATTCTCGGCGTCCGCGAATCGTCGGTGCCGTTCTCGTTCCTCGACGCGCAGAAGCAGCCGCAGGGCTATTCGGTCGACCTGTGCCTCAGGGCCGCCGACGCCATCAAGGCCGAATTGCGGATGCCGCGGCTCGACGTCCGGTTCGTGCCGGTGAGTTCCGCCAACCGGATTCCGGCGCTGCTGGAGAACAAGGTCGACCTCGAATGCGGATCGACGACGAACACCCGCGACCGGCAGAAGCAGGTGGCGTTCGCCTACACCAGCTTCGTCGCCGGCATCAAGATGCTGGCGAAGGTGTCGTCCGGCATCAACGGCATCGAGGACCTGCGCGGAAAGGCAGTCGTCGTCACCAAGGGCACGACCAGCGAGAAGATGCTCAACACGATCAACGACGAGCGGCTGCTGAAGCTCAAGATCATCGTTTCGCCGGACCACGCCGAGTCGTTCCGCAGGGTCGAGACCGGCGAGGCGGTCGCGTTCCCGATGGACGACGTGCTGCTCTACGGCCTCATCTCGAGGTCGAAGAAGCCGGACGACTTCGCCGTCGTCGGCAAGTACATGTCGGTCGAGCCCTACGCGATCATGATGCGCAAGGACGAGCCACAGCTCGAGCGCATCGTCAACCGCGCGCTGAACGAGCTGTTCCAGTCCGGCGAGATCCGCCGCATCTATGCGAAGTGGTTCGCGACGAAGGACCTGACGGTGCCGCTCAACCAGTACCTGAAGGAAGCGTTCTCGGTGCCGAATACGTATCCGGCGTGGCCGTAGCTACGGCCGCCTGCGCCGCGGCTTCGCCTTCGCGCGCGGCCTCGGCGGCGCGGCCCGCGGCGACGCCACGGCCTCCGCCAGCGCCGGGTCGAGGTCCCCCTTCCGTGGCCACGGCGCGAGCAGCGTCGTCAGCACCAGCTTCTCGAACTCCGGCTGGAACCGCGCGATCACGCGCTCGGGGTCGGGACACAGCCCGCGGTCGGTGATGAGGCCGAACTGCACCTGGCCGTCGTACGACAGGATCGACGCGCCCATCCCGACGTCGCCCGATTGCGGCACCCAGAACAGGAACCTCCCGACCTTCGCGCCCGCCATGTAGAGCGGCTGCTGCGGGCCCGGGACGTTGGTCATCACGCCGGTGGCGTTGCGCGAAAGCGCGGACAGCAACTGGTCCTGCAGCACTTTCGGCCCGGCGCCGACGGCCGCGAGCAGGCCCAGCGTCAGCACCGGCTGGAAACTGTTGCGCAGCGCCAGCATGTTGGCGCGCACCGCGTACAGGCGCTCGACCGGATTCTCGATGCCGATCGGCAGGTCGAGGAACACGAGCCCGAACTGGTTGCCGAGCCGGTAGGCCTTCTCGAGCGGGCGCAGGTTGACCGGCACCAGCGCGCGGACCATCACGCCGTCGGTGGCGTCGCCCTTGTGCATGAGGTATTCGCGCAGCGCACCCGCGACGCAGGACAGCATCACGTCGTTGACCGACGCGCCGAGCGCGCGGCCCACCGCCTTGACTTCGTCGAGCGGGATCGGCTCCGCCCATGCGACGCGCTTGGCCACGCCCGGCGTGCCCTTGAACCGCGTCGCGGAGTCCTGTCCCATCAGCGCGAGCTTCGCGAGCTCGGCCGTCAGCGCGCCGCCCTGCTCGGCCAGCGTCACCGCCTTTGCCGGATCCTGCCAGATCTCGACGCCCTTCTCGATCAGCGTCGCGCCTACCTTGAGCGCCGCCTGCATCGCGCCGGCGAACGGCTCGATCAACTGCGCCACCGGGTCGGCCGACTTCCCCGAGCGCTCCTTCCTCGTCGGCGGCGGCGGCAGCGCGGGCGGGCCGTCGGCGGCCGAATCGGTCATCGACAGCAGCACCTGCACCAGCGCGATGCCGTCGGCGTAGCAGTGGTGGATCCGGACGACCAGCGCGCTGCCGCCGTCGAAATTGTCGACCAGGTGGTACTGCCAGAGCGGTCGCGCCGGATCGAGCGGCGTGCCGGCGAGGCGGCTCACCAGCGTCTGCAGCTCCTTCTTGCCCGCGCTGCCGGGGAGCGCGACGTGGACGACGTGATGGTCGATGTCGAACGTCGCGTCGGTCTCCCAGTACGCGCCGCCCGCCGTCTGCACCGGGCGTTGCCGGAATCGCCGGAAGCGGAGGAAGCGCTCGTCTATCGTCGCCTTCAGCCGGTCGAACGCGACGCGCTCGGCGAAGAGCAGCACCCCGCAGATCATCATGAGGTTGCTGGGGCGATCCATCCGCAGCCATGCGGTGTCGACCGCCGAGATCTTTTCGCGCCGAGGCTGGGCCATGCGAGGCGGACGGGAGGAAGTGGGAACCGGGGGTCGGGCGTGGGCGTCGACGCGTTGCGGCCGGCTGGCCGCGGAAGCGTTCGACGGACACGGTTTGCGCGCGTTTTCGGCTTCGCGCTAAAGTAGCACAAACCCCCTGCACGGGAACACCCACCGAGGAGGACGCACGATGGCTGCCGCGCCGAAGAAGGCCGATCTCAAAGCGAAGTTCGAAGCCGCCGCTGCCGCGGCCAAGCAGACAAAGAAGAAGCCCGACAACGCGACGCTGCTGAAGCTCTATTCGTACTACAAGCAGGCGACCGACGGCGACGCCAAGGGCGAGCGGCCCGGCGGCTTCGACTTCGTCGGCGGCGCCAAGCACGACGCCTGGTCCAAGCTCAAGGGGATGAGCAAGGACGAGGCGATGCAGAACTACGTCAAGCAGGTCGACAAGCTCAACCGCGACTGACGGTCGCGACTGCGCGGCGCGGTCGGACGTCGCGCTTGCGGGCCGGGGGCCGCGACAGGCGCGCCCGGCTCAGCCGCGTGTGGACTTCGCTGACGCCGACTTGCGGCCGCGCTTCGCCGCCGGCTTCGTCGCGGATTTCGCCGCTGCCGGTTTCGCTTTCGCCCGGGCCTTCGCGCCGGCCGCCGGCGCGTTCCCGGTGGTCTTCAGCAGCTTGTTCACCGCGGCCGACAGCGTGTCGACGCGGGCAGCGAGCCGCTGGACGTCGTTCTGCGTGTAGACACCGAGCTTCGACAGCGCGCGCTCCACGCGGTCCTCGAAGACCTGCTCGAGCTTGTCCCAGGTTCCGCCGGCCATTTGCTGCATCTCCTTCGCTTTTGCCTTCGCGGCGCCGTGTGCCGCGGCGGCCGTGTCCGAGGCCGCCTGCTTCGTCTTCTGCTCGAGCCGCTCGCCCTGCCGGACCAGTGTTTCGAACATCTTCATGCCCTCGGCCTGGGCACGGGCAAACGCCCCCAGGCCGGCAAGCCAGATGTGATGCGAGGAATCGAGCACCGACTGGGCCAGATCCTTCGACACACCGGCCGCTCCGCTCTCCATCGCAGCCTTCGCCTTCTTCAACATCGCCCACCCCCCGCTTGCGCCGCGCGACGCCCGCCGCGCTCCAGACTGCATTCTAGGCCCCGCGTTCTAGAGCTTCCACTCTAGACCCGGCCGTGCTGCCTCGCCCCGGGAGCTGAAGCCCCCTTCATCGCCGGCGGCCCCGGCCGGATCTCGCGGAACGGTACACCCGCGCCGCGGCGTCACGGCCGCTCGTCGCCGGTATAATCGGTCGCGCCGGCCACCGCGAATTGCTTCGCCCGCACCGGCGCCACCGCGGCATTACCCCGGACCCACACGGGCGCCGCCGGCCCCGTCCCGCAAGGAGGAACCTCATGGCGTATTTCGTCACCGGCGCGACCGGTTTCATCGGGCGTTTTCTGGTCGCCAACCTGGTCAAACGCGGCGAGCCGATCTACGTGCTCGTGCGCCGTGGCTCGGTGAAGAAGTTGGAGGCCTTGCGCGCCGACGTCTGGGGCGCCACCGACAGCCAGGTCGTACCGGTCGTCGGCGACCTCGGCAGCAAGAACCTCGGCATCGCCGACGCCGATCTCCGGAAGCTCAAGGGGAAGATCGGGCATTGCTTCCACCTCGCCGCGGTCTACGACCTGGCCGCCAGCGCCGAAGAGCAGCAGGTCGCCAACGTCGAGGGCACGCGCCACGCCGTCCAGTTCGCCGCGGCGGTCGGCGCCGGCTGCTTCCACCACGTGAGCTCGATCGCCGCCGCCGGGCTCTACGACGGCGTCTTCCGCGAGGACATGTTCGAGGAGGCCGAGGACCTCGACCATCCGTACTTCAAGACGAAGCACGACTCCGAGGGGATCGTCCGCCGCGAGTGCAAGCGGCCGTTCCGGATCTACCGGCCGGGCTTCGTCGTCGGCCACTCGAAGACCGGCTACATCGACAAGATCGACGGCCCGTACTACTTCTTCAAGGTCCTGCAGAAGATGCGCAACGCGCTGCCGCCGTGGATGCCGACGATCGGCGTCGAGGGCGGGCGCATCAATATCGTGCCGGTCGATTTCGTCGCCGACGCGCTGGATTTCCTCGCCCACAAGAAGGGGCAGGACGGCAAGTGCTTCCACCTGACCGACCCGGAGCCGCTGCGGATCGGCGAGGTGCTCAACATCTTCGCCAAGGCGGGGCACGCGCCGCAGATGACGATGCGCCTGAACGCGCGGATGTTCGGCTTCATCCCGGCGCCGATCCTCTATGGCCTCGGCTCGCTCGCCCCGGTCAAGCGGATGGTCCGCGCGGTGCTGACCGACTTCGGCATCCCCAAGGACGTCTTCCAGTTCATCAACTGGCCGACGCGCTACGACAACCGCGAGGCGGCGAAGGCGCTGAAGGGCTCCGGCATCGCGGTGCCGCAGGTCGAGAGCTACGCGGCGAAGCTGTGGGACTACTGGGAGCGCAACCTCGATCCGGACCTGTTCATCGACCGCACGCTGTCGGGCCGGGTGAAGGACAAGGTCATCGTCATCACCGGCGGCTCGTCGGGCATCGGCAAGGCGACGGCGATCAAGATGGCCGCCGCCGGCGCCCGAGTGATCCTCGTCGCGCGCGGCGAGGAGAAGCTCCTCGAGACGAAGCAGGAGATCGAAGCGGCGGGCGGCAGGGGCTGGATCTACACCTGCGACGTGTCCGAGCTCGCGTCGTGCGACGCTCTGGTCGCGCGGGTGCTGAAGGAGCACGGCACCTGCCACTACCTCGTCAACAACGCCGGGCGCTCGATCCGCCGCGGCGTCATCAACTCGTTCGACCGCTTCCACGATTTCGAGCGGACGATGCAGCTCAACTACTTCGGCTCGCTGCGGTTGATCTTCGGCTTCCTGCCGAAGATGCTCGAGCAGAAGCGCGGCCACGTCATCAACATCTCGTCGATCGGCGTGCTGTCGAACGCGCCGCGGTTCTCGGCCTACGTGGCGTCGAAGTCGGCGCTCGACTCGTTCTCGGCGTGCGCGGCGTCGGAGTTCCTCGACAAGGGGATCAACTTCACGACGATCAACATGCCGCTGGTGCGCACGCCGATGATCGCGCCGACGAAGATGTACGAGAACGTGCCCACACTTTCCCCCGAGCAGGCGGCCGATCTCGTGGTCGAGGCGATCGTCTACAAGCCGGTGCGGATCGCAACCCGGCTCGGCATCTTCGGCGCGATCAGCCACGCCGCGGCGCCGCGGCTCACGCAGATCATGCTCAACGCCGCGTTCAACATGTTCCCGGACTCGGCGGCGGCGCAGGGCAAGAAGGACGGCGGCGCGCCGCAACAGCTTTCGCCCGAGCAGATGGCGTTCGCGCAGCTCACGCAGGGGATCCACTGGTAGCAGCAGCAGCCGGCCGCCGCAACAGTGCGGCCACGCGCGCGAACGTCGGCGCGTCGCCGAGCAGCGCGTTGTGGCCGACGCCGACGACCTCGATGTTCTGCGCGCCGGGGAGCCGCGCGCTCGTCTGCGGCGCGACCATCGAGTCGTGCCATGACCACAGCGACACGATCCGCGCCGGCATCGGCGCGCCTTCATCGCGATTCAGTTCCGCCAGCCAGGCGTTGCCCGGCCGCAGTTGCGCGAGCGACGTGCCGGGGAAGAGCCAAGCATGGACGCTGCCGTGGTGCGGCGTTCCCAGCGTCAGCAGCAGGCGGACCTTGTCCCCGCCGTAGCGTCGGAGATACGCGCGCGCGACGATCCCGCCCATGCTGTGCGCGACGATGGCGACGTCGGAGGCCCCCGTCGCCGCCAGAATCGCGTCGATCTTCGCCGCGGTCTGATCGGCGAACAATTCGTTGGACGCCAGCGGCGGTCCGTACGACAGCGTGTAGACGGGGCCGATGCCCTGCGTCGCGAGGAAGCGTCGCAGGCCGACCCACACACCGGCATTGCAGAGCACGCCGTGCAGCAGCAGCACCGGTGCCGTCGCCGGCAACGGCGGCGGATCGGGCAGCAGCCAGCGGTAGAGCGCCATCCGCGGACCGGCGCGACCTATCGCACGCATCTCCTGCCAGAACATCCACAGGCTCGCCGCCGGGCCGATGCGGAAGGCCGGAGGCCGCGGCGCGCGAAAGATCCACGCCAGCGTGAACCAGAGCGTGGCGCCGACGAACGGGATTGCGAAGTAGAGGCCGGCAGCGCCGGCAACGTACGGCCAGGCGCTCGCGCCGTGGAGCATCGCCTGCAACGACCAGACGGCGTACGCGGCGGCGCCGCCGAACAGGATCGTGCCCAGGATGACCGCGGTGAACATCGTCCCGATGTTACCCGCGCCGCGCCGGCGCCGCGAGCGGGCACCGCGGCGTCAGGCCGGCGCCAGCGACTTGCGGAAGCGGTTCAACTGCTGCACGGACTCGAACGGCTGCCCGAACAGCGACGAAAGGTTCTTCAGGATCATTCCGATGACGCGCCGTTCCCACTGCTCGTCGAAGCGGATCTGCTGGTCGAGCCAGCGCTCGAGCCACGTCGGATCCGGCAACCGGCTCTGCACGGTGTCGTTGGGGAACAGCGCCTTGTTCACGTGCAGGTTCGTCGGGTGCAGCGGCTTGGCCGTGCGATGTGCGCTCGCCATCAGCACGCCGATCTTCGCGAACGCGCGCTTGGCCACCTCGCCCTGGCGCTCGATCGCCCGCTTCATGAACTGCAGATAGGCGCCGCCGTGGCGCGCTTCGTCTCGCGCGATCAGGTCGTAGATCCTCCGGATCAGCGGCTCGGTGTGCCATTCGGCCGCGCGGCGATACCAGTGGTTGAGCCGGATCTCGCCGCAGAAATGGAGCATCAGCGTTTCGAGCGGCGGCGCCGGGTCGAACTCGAAGCGCACCGCGTGCAGCTCCGCTTCGGTCGGCAGCAAGTCCGGGCGGAAACGGCGCAGGTATTCCATCAGCACCAGCGCGTGCTTCTGCTCCTCGTAGAACCAGATCGACATGAACGCCGAGAAGTCGCTGTCGCTCCGGTTATCGCGCAGGAACATCTCGGTCGCCGGCAGCGCCGACCATTCGGTGATCGCGTTCATCTTGATCGTGCGCGCCTGCTCGTCGGTGAGCAGCGCGACGTCGAACGACTCCCACGGCACATCCTCGCCCATGTCCCAGCGCACGTCCTCGAATGCCTTGAACAATTCCGCGTAGAGCATAGGGGCTTCCGTCGCCGCTCGACTCCTGATTGTACGTGCGTGCCGCCGGCAACGGTGGCGGAAGGCAGACCCCCGATCGTCGAGGGAAATATGCGGTCGCGGTACCGCCGGATGCCCCGGCGCGCGGTCAGCGCTCGCCCGCGGCCAGATAATGCGACACCTGCGCCCAATGCGTGCGCCAGCTTTTCAGCGCGCCGATCGTCGCCGCGAGGTCGGGAATCAGCACCACGCCGGACAGCGTGCGGCGGACCCGTCGCGTCATCTCGCCCCCCGCCCACACCGTAATCGTCGTCGGCAACTGACGGCGCAGCGTCGCCAGCGCCTCGCTCGCCTGCCGCACCGGGAACGCCGCCGAAAACGACAGCGCGACCAGATGGACCTTGTGCGCGAGCGCCGCCCGGTGGACGTCGTCCAGTGGCGTCTGCACGCCGAGCGAAATGCACTGCGCGCCCTCGGGCACCAGCAACGCCTCGACCATCAGCAGCCCGAGGCCGTGCGGCTCGCCCGGCAACGTCGTCAGCAGGACCTTCGGTTCGCCGGACTGACGCGGGAACGCGTTGATCGCGGTCCGCATCGTGACCTGAAGCTGCTCGGTGTAAAGGTGCTCCTCGAACACCTGCAACTCGCCCCGCATCCACGCGTCACCGACCGCACGGTTGAGCGGCGTGATCGTCTCCACGACGAATTGCTGCAGGCCCTGCTTCATCAGCATCGTGGCGAGCGTGTTCTGCAGCCCCGGCACGTCGTGCCGCAGCAGCAGCGCGAGGATGTCGCGTTCCAGCGCCGGCGCGATCGCATCGCGCGGCGGCGCGGCCCGCTCGTCGCGCAGCGCGTCGAGTTCGTCCTGCGGGAGACGGATGATCTTGCCGGGACGCATCCCGACGTCCATCAGCCGCTTGATCGCACGCAGCCTGGCGACCTCGGCGATCGTGTACTGGCGCTCGCCGTTGTCGTTGCGCTCCGGCTTCGGAAAGCCGTAGCGCCGCTCCCACATCCGCAGCACGTCCTTCGACAAGCCGGTTTCGCGCTCGACGGCGCTGATGTTGAGCAGCATCCCGGGATTCTCGATCGGCTTGTTCATTGTCCAGGACACCCGGTTGACGGCGGCGTCGATTGTTCGTATTATAGCCGCCAGATGCGTTTATGTCCATGACAAACGTGTGGATTGTCGAAAGGAGCGGTAGATCCATGTCCAGGTTGATCATTCGGCGTGACCATCGGCGGGTCGCCGCCGCCATCGCGACGCTGGCCATCGCCCTCCTGCTGCCGGCGTCGATGCCGGCAGCGGCAGCGCCGGAAACCGGCGCCGGTTCCCAGCCGGGATCCGCTGCGGACGCCGCGTGCGTTCCGTTGCTGCGCCACACGCTGCCGAGCCTCCAGACGGGCAAGCCGCAGTCGCTTTGCCAATACCAGGGGCGGGTGCTGGTGATCGTGAACACCGCGAGCTACTGCGGTTACACGCACCAGTACGAGGGTCTCGAGGCGATATACCGCAAGTACAAGGACCGCGGGCTTGTCGTGCTGGGGTTCCCGTCCAACGACTACGGGGCGCAGGAGCCGGGGACGAACAAGGAGATCGCGGAGTTCTGCCGCACCACGTACGGCGTCGAATTTCCGATGTTCGAGAAGGCGGCCGGCACGAAGCTCGTCGCCACACCGGTTTACGCCGAGCTGATCGCGCGAACCGGCAGCACGCCGAAGTGGAACTTCCACAAGTACGTGGTCGACCGCAGCGGCCGGCGCATCCAGAGCTTCGGCAGCGATGTCGAACCGACGCAGCGGGAGTTCGTCGGCATCATCGAGCGGCTGCTCGCCGAGAAGCCCGGTTCGCCGCCAGGTTGAATCCGGGCGCCTCCTTTCCACGTATGCACGGAGCGAGGACGTCGCGCCGGCGCGCAACGCGCGCGCGGCAGGTCCGGCGGGGGCGCCGGGCCACGCCGGGGACAAACTGGCACTACGAAAAGAGCGGAGTCGTATGCGGATTGCGATCGTGGGGGCGGGGATTGCCGGTCTGGGCAGCGCGCGGCTGCTGCACCGGCAGGGGCACGCGGTCACGCTTTATGAAGCGGGCGCGACGCTCGGCGGACACACGCACACCGTCGACGTCACGATCGGCGGCGTCACCGCGCCCGTCGACACCGGCTTCCTCGTCTTCAACGACCGCACCTATCCCAGGCTGGTCGCGCTGTTCGACGAGCTCGGCGTCGAAAGCGTCGCCAGCGAGATGTCGTTCTCGGTGCGCAACGACGACGCCGGCGTCGAATGGGCCGGCACCAGCCTCGCCGCGCTGTTCGCGCAACCGCGCAACGCGCTGCGCCCCGCGTACTGGCGGATGCTCGCCGACATCGCACGCTTCAACCGCGAAACGACGGCGATGGTGACCGGCGGAACGATCTTGCCGGTGTCGCTCGGCGACTACCTCGGCGCAGGCGGCTATTCGGCGGCGTTCCGCGATTGGTACCTGCTGCCGATGGCGGGCGCGATCTGGTCGTCGCCGCGGCGGGAGGTACTCGACTTTCCGCTGCCAACGTTCGTCCGCTTCTGCCGCAACCACGGGCTCCTGTCCGTGCGCGGCCGCCCGCAGTGGCGGACCGTGGTCGGCGGCGGCCGCACGTACGTCGCGAAGGTCGCCGCCGCGCTGCCCGATGTCCGGCGCGCGACGAAGGTGACGTCTGTCCGGCGCGGCGCGCACGGGGTCGACGTCGTCGCGGGGGGCGCGACCGAGCGTTTCGACGACGTGGTGCTCGCCTGCCACAGCGACCAGGCGCTGGCGCTGCTTGCCGATCCGTCGCCGCTGGAGTCGCGCGCGCTGGCCGGAGCCCGCTACCAGCCCAACCGCGTCGTGCTTCACACCGACCGCGCGCTGCTGCCGAAGACCCGCCGCGCGTGGTCGGCCTGGAACTACCTCGCCACCGCCGACGCCGACGGATCGCGCCCGGTCGCCGTCAGCTACCTCATCAACAAGCTGCAGCCGCTGCCCTTCGCCGCGCCGGTGGTCGTCACGCTGAACCCGCCGTTCGAGCCCGACCCGGCAACGGTGCTGGATGAATTCAAGTATTCGCATCCGTTGCAGGACCGCGCCGCGCTGGCCGCGCAGGGAGCCGTTGGCAAACTTCAGGGTGATCGCCGCACCTGGTACGCCGGCGCGTGGCTCGGCCACGGCTTCCACGAGGATGGCCTCGCCTCGGCGCACGCCGTCGCCGATGCGATCGCTCGGCGTGTCGGTGGCGCGGCATCCGCTGCCGCCGATCGCGCCGCGGCGTAACATTGCCGATCAACCGCCCGCCCTGTCCCCCCGCGATGACCTCCGCCCTGATCGCCGAGCGTGCCACCGACCGTGCGGCACCGGCCGCCCACGACGCCGCGGCTGCGGCGTCGATGACCGCGGAACCTGCGCTGATCGAGGGCGAAGTGCGGCACCGTCGGCGTCGACCGGCGGAAAATTCGTTCGCCTATCCGGCGTTCTGCCTGCGGCTGCCGCTGTCCCGCCTTGCCGAGCTGCCGGCGCGCGGCATCGCGTACAACGCTCGCGGCGCGGTGGCGTTCCACGACCGCGACCACGGGCCACGCGACGGCAGTCCGCTCGACGGCTGGATCCGCGCGCTGCTGGCCGCCGAGGGTGTGGCTGCCGACGGCGAGATCGTCCTGCACGCGTTTCCGCGGATGCTGGGCTACGTGTTCAACCCGGTGAGCTTCTGGGTCTGCCACGACCGCGCCGGCGCCGTGCGGGCCGTGCTGTGCGAGGTCTGCAACACGTTCGGCGAGTGGCACCACTACCTGCTCGCGCATGCGGACGGCCGGGCGCTGTCGTCCGGCGAGACGCTCCACTCGCGCAAGGTCTTCCACGTCTCGCCGTTCTGCGACGTCCGCGGCCGGTATGCGTTCCGCTTCCATTTCGGCGCCGGGCGCTGGCTCGCGCGGATCGACTATTTCGACGACGATGGCGCGGAGCCGTTGCTGGAAACCTCGATCTCGGGCCGCGCGGCACCGCTGTCGGCCGCGACGTCGCGCACGCTGCCGTGGCGCTACCGGTTGTTCACGCTCGGCGTCGTCGCGCGGATCCACTGGCAGGCCGTGAAGCTCGCCGCCAAGCGCGTGCCGTTCTTCTCCAAGCCGGCGCCGCCTTCGCGACGGACCACCCGATGACGAGTTTCGAGCACACCGCCCGCAGCCCGCTGGCGGCGGCCGCCGGCAGCGCGCGCGCCGCGCTTCCCGCCGACGCGCCCACCACCGGGCGAATCCTGTTCGCGCTGCTCGCCCGCCTCACCCGTGGCGAGCTCACGATCCACACCCCCGGGCGCACGACCCACCGCTTCGGCCCCGGCGACGACGCCTCGCTTCGCGGCGAGTTCGCGTTCGCCGACTGGCGGCTCGCGCGCGACGCGCTCACCGGCGGTGACGTCGCGTTCGCCGACGCGTACATGGACGGTCGCTGGGAGACGCCCGACCTCACCGCGCTGCTGACGGTGCTCGCGCACAACCACTCCGCGCTCGAGCGGGCGTTCTACGGCCACTGGTGGCAGCAGGCGCTGTTCCGGCTGAAGCACCGGCTCAACGCAAACAGCAAGCGCCAGGCGCGCAAGAACATCGGCGCCCACTACGACCTCGGCAACGATTTCTATCGGCTGTGGCTCGATCCGACGATGACCTACTCGGCGGCGCTGTTCGACGGCGACGCGACGCGCACGCTCGCTGCCGCGCAGACGGCGAAATACGAGCGCATCGTCGCCGAGCTCGCGCTCCCGCCGAACGCCCGGATCCTCGAGCTCGGCTGCGGCTGGGGCGGCTTCGCCGAGGCCGCGGCGCGCGCCGGCCATCGCATCACCGGGCTGTCGCTGTCCTCCGCGCAGACCGCGTACGCGCGCGAACGGATCGCACTCGCCGGTTTCAGTGACCGCGTCGAATTCCGGCTGCAGGACTACCGCGACGAGCGCGGCACCTACGACGGCGTCGCGTCGATCGAGATGTTCGAGGCGGTCGGCGAGCGGTGGTGGCCGGCGTTCTTCCGCCGCGTGCGTGCAGCGCTCCCGCGCGGCGGCCGCGCATGCATCCAGACGATCACGATCGCCGACGACCGCTTCGACCGCTACCGGACGCAGTCGGACTTCATCCAGCAGTACATCTTCCCGGGCGGCATGCTGGCCTCGCCGTCGCGGTTCGTGGCCAAGGCAGAGGCAGCCGGATTCGCCATCGCCGACACACGGACGTTCGGCGGCGACTACGCGACGACGCTGAAACGCTGGCTGGCGACATTCGATGCCCGGGTCGACGCCGTTCGCGCTCAGGGTTTCGACGAGCGATTCATCCGCTGCTGGCGGTTCTATCTTGCGTACTGTGCCGCCGGCTTCGACAGCGGCTCGACCGATGTCGGCCACTACACGCTGGTCGCGCGCTGACGTCGTCGTCTGCGCCGCGCTCGTCGCCGTCGCGGCGGCCGCGCTGCCGACGGGGGTCGGCGCCAACCACCGCACCGTCGCCGCGCCGTCGTTGCCGCTCGCTGTCGCCGCGTTGGTGCCCAGCCTCACGGCGCAGGGCGGCGCCGAGATGACGGTGCTCGGGCTGTCGATCTACGACGGCTGGTACTGGGGTGACGGCCATATCTGGGCGCCCGAGCGAACGTATCTCATCGACCTTCACTACCATCGCAGCCTCACCGGTGTGCGGATCGCCGAGCGCAGCGTCGCCGAGATCGAGGCGATCGGCCGCGGCTCGCCGTCGCAACGGCTCCGCTGGGGCGAGGCGATGCGACGGATCTTCCCCGACGTGACGAAGGGCGACCGGATCACCGGCGTGCACCTTCCCGCCGGCGTGGTCCGCTTCTTCTTCAACGGCGCGCCCATTGGCGACATCGCCGACGCGGAGTTCGCGCGGGCGTTCTTCGGCATCTGGCTCGATCCGAAAACGTCGCGCGCCGACTTCCGCCGGCAGCTCCTCGGCGAGTCGCCCTGATGGACGCCGCCCGCCTTCCGCCGCGCTCGCTGTTCGCCTACGGCCTGTTCGGCATGCCGCTGGCGATGGCCGCGCTGCCGCTGTACGTGCACCTGCCGAAATTCTACGGCGACCACTTGGGCGTCGACCTCGCGCTGCTCGGCACGTTGCTGCTCGCGCTGCGCCTCGCCGACGGCGTCCTCGATCCGCTGCTCGGTGTCTGGAGCGACCGCGTCCGCTCGCGCAAGGTGCTGATCACCGCAGCGGCGCCGCTGCTCGCGGCCGGGATGATCGCGCTGTTCATGCCGATCCCGCGCGCCGGTGGCCCGCTCATCGCGTGGCTCGGCGTCTCGCTGGCGGTGGTCTACGGCGCGTTCTCGCTGGCGACGATCAACCACAACGCGTGGGGCGCCGAGCTGTCGTCGGATCCGATCGAGCGGACGCGGATCACGGCGGTGCGCGAAGGTCTCGCGTTGATCGGTGTCGTCGTCGCCAGCGTCGCGCCGACGTACCTCGGCACGCCGGGACACCCCGAGACCGGGCTGCCGCTGTTTGCCGGACTCTACGCCGGGTTCGCGCTCGTCTGCGTTGCCGTGACGCTCACCGCACCGGCGGCGGCGCGGCCTGTCGCAGCGCGGGGCACGACGTGGGCCGGCCTCGTAGCGCCGCTCGCCGACCCGGTGTTCCGACACCTGCTCGCCGCGTTCATGGCGAACGGCATCGCGTCGGCGATCCCGGCGACGCTGGTGCTGTTCTTCATCGCCGACGTCGTCACCGCGGATGCGCAGCAAGGTGTCTTCCTCGCGCTCTATTTCGTCGCCGGCGCGGCTGGGCTGCCGTTGTGGGTGCGACTGTCGGCGCGCCTCGGCAAGACCGGCACATGGGCGATCGCCATGGTTGCGGCGATCGTCGCCTTCGTCTGGGCATGGGGGCTTTCGGCCGGCGACACGACCGCCTACGCGGCGATCTGCGTGCTGTCCGGGCTCGCCCTCGGCGCCGACCTCGCGCTGCCGCCATCGCTGCTCGCCGATGTCATCGGCCGCGGCGGCGGCGCACGTCCGGCTGGCGCCTACTTCGGCCTGTGGACGCTGGCGACGAAGCTCAACCTGGCACTGGCGGCGGGCATCGCGCTGCCTCTGCTCGCCTACCTCGGCTACACGCCAGGCACGAAATCGCCGGCCGCGCTGTCGGCGCTGGCGTTCGTCTACGCCTTGGTCCCGTGCGCGCTCAAGCTCGGCGCGATCGCTGCGCTATATCGTTTCCACACCACCGCAAGGAGGTTCGCATGAGCATCAAGGCCGCGCTCGTGGCGCTCGCCGTCGCCGGCGTCA
Source organism: Betaproteobacteria bacterium (assembly GCA_040007035.1). Taxonomy (GTDB): domain Bacteria; phylum Pseudomonadota; class Gammaproteobacteria; order Burkholderiales; family Casimicrobiaceae; genus CAIWHR01. Next base: position 29,071 of record JBDTVU010000028.1, read on the forward strand.
CCGGCTGCGCGACGACCGACATCGCCGATTACCGCGCCGAGAAGCCGGCGCTCGACCTCGCGCAGTACTTCAACGGGACGGTCGACGGCTGGGGCATGTTCCAGGATCGCTCGGGCAAGGTGGTCAAACGTTTCTACGTCCGCATCGACGCGAAGTGGGAAGGCAACCGCGGCACGCTCGACGAGCACTTCGAGTATGCCGACGGAGAGAAGCAGCAGCGGGTCTGGACGCTGGTCAAGGAGGGCGGCCGCTACACCGGCACGGCCGCCGACGTCGTCGGCAACGCGCAGGGCGAGGCGCAGGGTAACGCGCTGCACTGGAACTACGTGCTGGCGCTGCCCGTCGACGGCAAGACGTGGAACATGGACATGGACGACTGGATGTACCTGATCGATGAACGGACGATGCTCAACCGGACGACGATGTCGAAGTGGGGCTTCCGCGTCGGCGAAGTCACGCTGTCTTTCCGAAGGCGCTGAGCCGGCGATGAGGTTCCTCACGCCGCTCAACCCGCCGGTCCCGGCGTGGCCCGACGCGCGAGTGTGGGTGATCGGGGCGTCGTACGGGATCGGCGCCGCAACAGCCGCGGCGCTGCTCGCCGCCGGTGCGCGAGTCGCGCTGTCGGCGCGCTCGGAGGACAAACTGCGCACCGTCGCCGACGGCAACCCGCGCGCGCTGATCGCTCCGCTCGATTTCACCCGGGGTGCCGAGGTGTCGGCGGCGTGGGACCGGATCGGCGAAGCCTGGGGCGGCTGCGACCTGGTGCTCGTCGTCGCCGGCACGCACAAGGAGATCCGCGCGTGGGAGCTGACCGAGGCCGACGCCGACGCGCTGCTCGAAGTGAACCTCAACGGCCCGATCGCGACGGTCGCCGCGGTGCTGCCGGGCCTGCTCGCGCAGGCACGCGGCGCGCTCGGCATCGTGTCGAGCGTGGCCGGCTACCGCGGGCTGCCGAAGGCGCTGATCTATGGCGCGTCGAAGGCGGCGCTGATCAACTTCACCGAGACGCTCTACCTCGACCTGCACCCGCGCGGCATCGGCGTCTACCTGATCAATCCGGGCTTCGTTGCCACGCCGCTCACCGCGAAGAACGCGTTTTCGATGCCGCACCTCATCACCGCCGAGGAGGCCGCGCGCGAGATCGTCGCGGGCATCGAGCGCGGCGAGTTCGAGATCCACTTTCCGCGCGCGTTCACGCGGCAGTTGAAGTTCCTGCAGCTCCTCCCGTACCGCCAGTATTTCGCCGCGGTGCGCAAAGCGACCGGGCTGTGAGCGCGTCGACACGGGACGCCGTTGCGCGCGTCGTCGCCTTCTACGAAGCGCTAGCGCCAGCCGACGTGGACCGCATTCCCGAGCTCTACGCCGCCGACGCCCGGTTCCGCGATCCGTTCAACGACGTGCGCGGAACCGTGGAAATCCGGCGCGTCTTCGCTGCCATGTTCGACCAGCTCGCGGATTGCCGCTTCACGTTCCGCGACACGGTCGTCGACGACGGCGGCGCGCTCCTCGTCTGGGACATGACGTTCCGGATGCGCAAATTCAGGCCCGACACCGTGCAGACGATCCACGGCGCGTCGCACCTCAAGTTCGACGCCGACGGGAAGATCGTCTGGCACCGCGATTACTGGGACGCGGCCGACGAGCTGTATTCGAAGCTGCCGCTGATCGGCCCGGTGATGCGTTACCTGAAACGCCGGCTGGGCTGACGCCGGCGGGCCGTACGGCGTCGCGCGGCGCGGGCGGCGGCACGGCGGCCGGATCAGCAGCTCGACCGCGACGGGAGAGGCCGTCCTTTGACCAGCGCGGGGGGAATCGCTTACAATTCCGCCCCTTGGCGAACTAGCTCAGCTGGTTAGAGCAGAGGAATCATAATCCTTTGGTCCGGGGTTCGAGTCCCTGGTTCGCCACCAGAGTACTCAAGGGGTTACGTTCAATCGTGACCCCTTTCTTTTTGTCCGCCGGGCACGGCGGCGCCAATGGCGGTCAGGCGGTCATCCGTCCGAAACTGCCGTTGTTGAAATCGGCGACGGCCTGCACGATCTCGGCCTGCGTGTTCATCACGAACGGGCCGTAGCCGAC
>JBDTVU010000029.1:0-30212 GCA_040007035.1 Betaproteobacteria bacterium
AAGCACCAGCCGTTGCAGTGGAACATCGGCAGCGTCCACAGGTAGACGGCGTGCCGCGGCATCCCCCAGTCGATGATGTTCGACAGCGCGTTGAGGTAAGCGCCGCGGTGGTGGTAGACGACGCCCTTCGGATTGCCGGTCGTCCCCGACGTGTAGTTGAGCGAGATCGCGTCCCACTCGTCGGCCGGGTGCCGCCAATCGAACTCGGGATCCCCGGCAGCGATGAACGCTTCGTACCCGGTCGTGCCGAGCCCCTTGCCGCCCGGCCCCAGCGGATCGTCGACGTCGATCACCCGTGGCGGCGACGCCAGCAGCGCCAGCGCCTTCTCCACTGTCGGAGAAAATTCGGTGTCGGCGACGAGCACCTTCGCGCCGCCGTGCTCCAGCATGAACGCGATCGCCTCGGCGTCCAGCCGCGTGTTCAGCGTGTTGAGCACGCCGCGCGTCATCGGCACGCCGAAGTGCATCTCGACCATCTCCGGCGTGTTGGCGAGCATCGCCGCGACGGTGTCGCCCGCGCCGATCCCCGCCGCCGCCAGCGCCGAGGCCAGCCGGCGCGACCGCGCGTACGTTTCCGCCCACGTGTAGCGGCGGTCGCCGTGGACCACCGCGAGCTGCGCCGGATAGGTGTACGCCGTGCGCGCGATCAGCGACAGCGGCGTCAGCGGCGTGTAGTTGGCGGGATTGCGGTCGAGGTCGACGTCGTACGGGCTCGGGCGGGCCATGGTGACTCTCGAAAGTGACCGGTGCCGGACGCCGGACCGGAACCGCGATGATACTGCGCCGGCGCCGCGAACCCGAATGCCCCCGCGACCTCGCGTGCGCGCCGCACAGGTCCGACGCCGTTCCGCTCGCTTGCCCCGGCCGCCCGCATCTCGTATGCTGCCCCGCGACATGGGCCATCGACTTTCGAAGATCGTCACCCGCACCGGCGACGCCGGCACGACCGGACTCGGCGACGGCTCGCGCGTGGCGAAGGACTCGGCGCGGATCGCCGCCATCGGCGAGATCGACGAGCTCAACTCGGCGCTCGGCGTGCTGCTCGCCGAGGAGCTGCCCGCCGTCGTCCGCGATTGCCTGACCGCCGTCCAGCACGACCTGTTCGACCTCGGTGGCGAGGTCTCGGTGCCCGGATACACTGCGGTGGTCGACACCCACGTCGCGCGGCTCGAAGCCGACGTCGAACGCTTCAACGCCGACCTCGCTCCGTTGAAGGAATTCGTCCTCCCCGGCGGCACGCGCGCAGCGGCGCTCGCGCACGTCGGCCGCACCGTCTGCCGCCGCGCCGAGCGGGCGCTCGTCCACCTTGCCGCGGCCGAGCCGGTCAGCGACGCCGCGCGACGCTACGTCAACCGGCTGTCGGACCTGCTGTTCGTGCTCGCCCGGACGCTGAACCGCGGCGCCGGCAGCCCCGACGTGCTCTGGCAGAAGGGCCGCAACGCGTCCGGCTGACGACCGGCTGCATCCGGTCGCCGCCGGCACCCGTATCGACTTCGATGATCTCCCCGACCTCCGCCGACCGCAGCGCGGCACTCGCCGGCCTGCTCGCGCGCACCGCGCTGGCCGACCAGGCGGCGTTCGCCGAGCTCTACCGGCTGACGTCGTCGCACCTCCTCGCCGTCGCGCTGCGGATCCTGCGCGAGCCGGCGGCCGCCGAGGACATCCTGCAGGAGGCCTACGTCAGCGTCTGGCACCACGCGGGTAGCTACAGTGCCGCGAAGAGCCAGCCGCTGACCTGGCTGACCAGCGTCGTGCGCAACCGCTGCCTCGACCGGCTGCGCCGGCGCGACGTGGACACCGTCACGCTGACCCGCGATGGCGACGACGCCGAGATGGAGTTCCCCGCCGATGGGCCTACACCAGTCGAACTGCTCGTCGCCGGCGCCGAGGCGCAGTCGGTCCGCCGCTGCGTCGACGCCCTCGAAGGGGCGCAGAAGCAGGCGATCGCGCTCGCGTTCTTCCAGGGGTTGTCCCACGCCGAGCTGGCGACGGCGCTCCGGCAGCCGCTCGGCACGGTGAAGTCGTGGATCCGGCGCGGGCTCGAGCGGCTGAAGCAGTGCCTCGACCGGGCGGGACTCGCCCGCTGACGCCATGGATCTCGGCCGCCCCGACCGCACTACCCGCCTCGACGCGCTCGCCGCTGAATACGCGCTGGGAACGCTATCGCTGCGCGCGCGCCGGCGGCTCGCCGCCATCGCGCGGACGGACGCAACGGTCGCCGGCGCCATTGCCGACTGGGACGCGCGGCTCGCGCCGCTCGCCGCGGCGGTGCCCCCGGTCACCCCGCCACCCCGGGTCTGGAGCGGCATCCAGCAGCGGCTGGGCCTTCGTCAACCCAGCAGGCAACCGCCGGGCCCGACGCAGTGGTGGGCAAGCCTCGGGCTGTGGCGCGGCCTGACGCTGGCCGGGTTCGCGTTGGCGTTCGCCCTGGGCGTCACGCTGCTGGCGCCGCGTACCGAGCGGCCGGAGGAGTCGATCGTCGTCGTGCTGGCCGGCCCGGACGCCAAACCGGCGCTGGTGGCGACGGCCGACCGCGGCGGGCGCTACTTGACGATCAAGGCGGTGCTGCCGGTCGCGCTCGACGCCGGGCGCGCACTCGAACTGTGGGCGCTGCCCGAAGGACGCGACCCGCTGTCGCTCGGCCTGATTCCGGCGAACGGAGTCGGCCGCGTGGCGCTGGGCGCGCCGGCCGGGATCGCGCTGCAGAAGGTGCCGGCCCTGGCGGTCAGCCTCGAGCCGTCCGGCGGATCCCCGACCGGCAAGCCGACCGGTCCGGTGCTGTACTCCGGCAGCGTCCAAACGATGTATTAGCGACGCCGGCGAGGAATGGGCGACCGGCCGGACAGCGCGTCCAACCCTTCGCCCTCGGCGCGTCTGGGGGAGCGCGCGACTGCGGGGGAAACGAAGGCGGTGGTCAGCCGGCCTGCTTTGCCTTCGACGGCGCCGGGCGGGCGCTTTCCAGCGCGGCTTTCTGCTCGCGGACGGCGACGATGTCGAGGCGAGCGGGGCTGATGACCACGGCGGTCGGCGCGCCCGCCCCCGACGCCAGCAGCGTGCGGCTGTCGAAGTCGAGGCCGTAGAGCTTCTCGGGCACCACGACGGCCGCGCCGATCGTGATTGCCATCATCGCGAATGCGGCGAGGCCGATGAGCGGGCGGAAGGTCGGGAGTTCGGGGCGGTTGAGGTTCATGGTCGGCTCCTGGCTCGGTTTCTGGCTGCTTGGTCCTTGGATGCGGGGTCCGGGGGATTCGGATTCAGCGCCCTGCGATCGGTTCGGCGTCCGTTTCCGTTCGTGCCCGCCGTGCACCCACACTGCATCGTAGGCAGCCGCGATGACACCCTCAAGACGCAGGCGACGAAACCGGGGAATCCGAGCGCAGGCCTGCTGAACGGGCGACGAAACGTCCGGCGGGGGTCGACGGGACCGGGAACCCTAGCCGCGTTTCTTCAGCGCGTAGCCGTCGGGACGGTCTTCCATCTCCCAACCGGCGGCGGCGAGTTCGCCCCGCAATCGGTCGGCGTCGGCCCACTTCTTCGCCTTGCGCGCAGCGGCGCGCGCGTCGGCCAGCGCCTGCACCGCCGCCGGCACCGGCTCCTGCGTCGGCGCCCACGCCGCAAGCCCGAGCCCGAACACCTCGTCGAAGCGGAGCAGCGTTGCGCGCTTCACCGCCGGCGGCAGGTCACCGCGCAGCGCCTCCCACGCCACGGCGAGCGCGCGCGGGACGTTGAGGTCGTCGTTGATCTGATTGCCGAACCGCTCGACCAATGCTGCGTCGGGCGGCGCGGCGCCGGCGTCGCGCAGTGCGTGGACGCCGTTGCGCAGCCTGTCGAGTGCCGTCGCCGCCGCGTCGAGCGCGTCCCAGGTGAAGTTGAGCTGGCCGCGGTAATGCGCGGTCAGGCAGAGGTAGCGGAACGCCAGCGGGTCGTAGCCCCGGTCGACCAGCAGCGCGACGCGCAGAAACTCGCCGGCCGACTTCGCCATCTTGGCGTCGTTCGACAGCAGGAAGTAGCCGTGCAGCCAGAAGTTGGCGAGCCGCGTGCCCACGCGTGCCTCCGTCTGCGCGATCTCGTTGGTGTGGTGGACCGGTATGTGGTCCTCGCCGCCGCAGTGGATGTCGAAGTAGTCGCCGAGGTACTTCTGCGCCATCGCCGAGCATTCGATGTGCCAGCCGGGAAATCCCTTGCCCCACGGGCTGTCCCATTCCATCTGCCGGCGCTCGCCCGGCGGCGAGAACTTCCACAGCGCGAAGTCGGTCGGGCTCCGCTTCTCGCCGAGGTCGACCCGCTTTCCGGCGTCGAGCCCCTTGACGTCGAGGCGCGCGAGATAGCCGTAGCCGGCCTGCTTCGCGGTGTCGAAGTAGACGCCGTCCCCCGTGCGGTACGCGTAGCCGTTCTTCTCGATGTCGGCGATGAACGCGATCTGCTCGGCGATGTGATCGGTCGCGCGGCACAGCACCGCCGGATCGATCAGGTTGAGTTGCCGGCCGTCCTCGACGAAGGCGTCAGTGTAGAGTTGCGCGATCTCCCACGCCGTCTTGCCGGTGCGGCGCGAGCCCTTCTCCATCTTGTCCTCGCCGGTGTCGGCGTCCGACGTCAGGTGGCCAACGTCGGTGATGTTCATCACATGGCGGACGCGGTAGCCGTTCCACGCCAGCACCCGCTTCAGCACGTCCTCGAACAGGAACGTCCGGTAGTTGCCGATGTGCTGGTAGTCGTACACGGTCGGCCCGCAGGTGTACAGGCCGACGTCGGCACCGGGATTAAGCGGCTCGAACGGGCGAAGCGTGCGCGTGTAGTTGTCGTAGAGCGCGAGCGGGTTCGGCATCGGGCGTCCGGTCAGGCAGGGCGTGTCATTATGTAATCGTCCATCACGTGGCCCGCGCCGATGTCGACGACGGCTGCCTCGCGGATCGCGAAGCCGCAGCGCTCGTACGCCCGGATCGCGGTGACGTTCTGCCTGTTCACGTTGAGGATCACCGTCGTGCAGCCGTGCGCGCGGGCGGCGGCGGCGACGGCATCGATCAGCGTCCGGCCCATACCGCGCCCGTGATGTTCCTGCAGCACGTAGAGCTTGTCGAGCTTCATCGTCGCCGGTTCGTCGGCAGGTATGCTGGCGGCAAAGCCGACGGTCTCGCCGCCGACCTTCGCCAGCAGCAGGGCGGCGCCGAGGGTCGTCAGGAATTTCGCCAGCGCGTCGGTTGAATACCCGCGCGCCAGCATGTAGTCGATCTGCGCGACGGTGATGATGCCCGGGTAGTGGCGGTGCCAGATCGTGCGCGCGAGGCGCTGGACGTCGGGCAGATCGTCACGGACGGCCGCGACGATGACGGGAGAGGGTTCGGGCACGGGGCGACGCGCGGCCGCACGGCGGATGGAAACGCGGCGAGCTTAACACGCAGGCGCGGCGCGACCCGGCACGCACCCGGCCGGCGGCGTCGGCGGCGCGGTAGAATCGCGGCTGCCGCCGGCGTCGTGCCGGCGCCGCGCGGCGAAAGCAGCCGCTGACGACTCGCGCGCCCCGTCGATCGCCGCCGCCCATGCCGCCCGCCCCCGCCCTGCCGTCGCGCCCGCTGCTGTGGCTGCTCGTCGCGGCGATCGCCCTCGCCTGGTTCGCCAACCTCGATTCGCGCCGGCTGATGCACCCCGACGAAGGGCGCTACGCCGAGATCGCGCGTGAGATGGTCGTCACCGGCGACTGGGTGACGCCGCGCCTGAACGACCTCAAGTACTTCGAGAAGCCGCCGTTCCAGTACTGGATGACGGCGGCGGCGTTCCGCGTGTTCGGCACCGGCGACGCCGCGGCGCGGCTGTGGCCGGCAGTCGCGGGCTTGCTCGCCGTCGTCGCGATCGCCGGCGCGGGATTCGCGCTCGAAGGGTTGGCGCTGGGTGCATTCGCCGGCCTCGCGCTGGCCGGCACGCTCGGGCACGTCGGGCTCGCCCAGATCGTCACGCTCGATTCCGGGCTCGCATTCTTTCTCACGCTCGGCCTCGCCGCGCTCGTCGTCGCCCAGCGTGACGGCGTGGACCGGTCGGAGCGGCGATCGTGGATGTGGGTCGTCTGGGCGGCGATGGCCGGTGCGACGCTGTCCAAAGGACTGATCGGCCTGGTGCTGCCGGGCGGCGCGCTGGTCGCCTATACGCTCGTCACCCGCGACGTCGCCGTCTGGCGCCGGCTCCATCTCGTGTCCGGGCTCGCGCTGTACGCCGCGCTCACGGCGCCGTGGTTCGTCGCCGTGTCGCGCGCGAACCCCGAGTTCTTCCACTTCTTCTTCATCCACGAGCACTTCGAGCGCTACCTGACGGCAAGCCACCGCCGCACCGGCCCGTGGTGGTATTTCATCCCGCTGCTCGCGGTCGGCAGCCTGCCGTGGCTGGGCGTGCTCGCGTACGGCGTCCGCCGCGCGTGGCGCGAGGGCGTGCCGAATGCGATCGGGTTCTCGTGGCAGCGGTTCGTGCTGGTGTGGGCCGCGTTCATCTTCCTTTTCTTCAGCGCGTCGGGTTCGAAGCTGCCGGCGTACATCGTGCCGCTGTTCGCACCGCTGGCGCTCGTCGCCGCGTGGCTGTTCGCCCGGCTCGACGCGGTGACGCTGACGCGGCTCGCCCTCAGCGGGGCGGTGGTCACCGGCGCGCTCGCGATCGCCGTGATCGCCGGTTACGACAGCACCGTCCCCCGCTACGCCGATGCGCGGCAGCCGATCGAGACGCTGCAGGCGTTCGGCCCGTGGCTGAAAGGCGCGCTGCTGCTCGCGACGGTGGGCGCCATTGCGGGATGGCTCGCATTCCGGCAGGCCGAGCGGCGGCCGACGGCGCGTTTCTGGGGCGTGGCCACGCTGGCCTTGTCGACGCTCGTGTTCGTCCAGCTCGTGGTCGCCGGCTTCGACGCCTTTTCGACGACGCGCTCGGCTTGGGCTATGCTGCGCGCGGCGCAGACGGCCGACGGGTCGCTCGCTGCCAACGCGCCCTTCTACCAGGTCCAGATGTACGACCAGACCGTACCGTTCTACCTCGGCCGACCGACGACGCTGGTCGAGTTCCGCGACGAGCTGTCGCTGGGCCTCGATGCCGAACCGGCGAAGGGCATCGCGACGACGGACGCGTGGATCCCGGTCTGGGCCGGCCTCGGTCAGGGCTACGCGCTGATGCCGCCGGACCGGTTCGACGCGTTGCGCGCCGCCGGCGTCCCCATGCGCGTCCTCGCCCGCGACGGCCGGCGGGTATTGGCGAGCCGGCAATGACCTGGGCCGCGTTCGCGTTCCTGATGGCCGGAGTGCTGCTCAACGCCGGCGCGCAGCTGCTGCTGAAGGCCGGGACCAACGCGCTCGGCGTGATCACGCTGACGAAGGACGACTGGCTCGACACGGTGCTACGGATGGCGACGCAGGTGCCGTTCATCCTCGGCGCGAGCTGCTACGTCGTCAGCCTGTTCGTCTGGATCCTCGGTCTCTCGCGCGTCCCCGTGTCGATGGCCTATCCGCTGCTGTCGGTCGGCTACGTCGTCAACGCAGTCGCCGCGCACTACCTGTTCGGCGAGGCGGTCTCGGCCACCCGCTGGCTCGGCATCGGCTTCATCGTCGTCGGCGTCTGGCTGGTCGCGCGGAGTTGACGCCGTGAGCGCGCAGCCGTACCTCAAGTTCGCCGGCCCCGTCCTCGACGAGCCGACGATCGCCGGTGTCGCCGACGTGCTGCGCTCGGGCCAGCTGACGAGCGGGCCGTGGGTGCGCAAGTTCGAGGACGCGCTGTCGGCGTTCTGCGGCGGCCGGCCGGTGCGCGCGCTGACGTCCGCCACCGCCGCGGTCGAGGTCGCGCTGCAGCTCGCCGGCATCGGCGCCGGCGACGAGGTGATCACGCCGGCGCAGAGCTTCTTCACCGTCCTCAACATGATCGCCAAAGTCGGCGCGACGCCGGTGTTCGTCGACTGCGACCTCGTCACCCGCAATCTCGATCTCGCCGAAGTCGAGCGCGCGATCGGGCCGCGGACGAAGGCGATCGTGCCGACGCACTGGCCCGGCTCGCTGGTCGACATGGACGCGCTTTACGCGCTCGCGCGGCGGCGCGGGCTGCGCGTGATCGAGGACGCGGCGCTGGTGATGGGCTCGCAGTGGAAGGGCCGCAACGTCGGCGCGTTCGGCGACCTCGTCACGTTCAGCTTCCATCCGAACAAGAACATGACCACCGTCGAAGGCGGCGCGCTGGTCGTCAACGACGCCGCCGAGGCGGCGCGGGTCGACGCGCTGCGCTTCCACGGCATCACGTACCTGCCCGACCGGACGCGCGACGTCGACTTTCCGGGCGGCAAGTTCAACCTCGCCGACGTGTTCGCGCGGATCGGCTGCGGCCAGCTCCCCCGGCTGCCGGCGTTCCTCGCCACCCGCCGCGCGCTGGTCGACCGCTACTTCGAGCGCTTCGCCACCGACCCCGCGTGCGTGCTGCCGCCGCGGCCGCAGGGCGACGACGGCCAGTCGTGGAACATGTTCTCGGTGCTGCTGCCGCTGCCCCGGCTGACGATCACGCGGCGGCAGTTCCGCGATGCGATGGAGGCACGCGGCATCGGCACCGGTGTATCGTACGAGGCGCTGCACCTGTCGACGCTCGGACGGCAGTACGGCCGCGGCGAAGGGTCGCTGCCGAACACCGAGCGCATCGCCCGCGAGACGGTGACGCTGCCGCTGCACGCATTGATGACGGCCGCCGACGTCGACCGCGTGTGCGCCGCGGCCGCCGAGGTGCTGGCCGCGGCCCGCCGGTGACGGCCGCTTACCGCCGCCCGCGACAACCGGACACCGCGACCATGACGACGCCCGACCTCTCCGTGGTGATCCCCGTCTACAACGAGGAGGCGGGCCTCGCGGCGCTGTTCGCGCGGCTCTACCCGGCGCTCGACGCGCTCGGCGTCGGCTACGAGGTGATCTTCGTCAACGACGGCAGCCGCGACCGCTCGGCGGCGATGCTGCGCGAACAGTGGGAGCGGCGTCCCGACGTCACCCGGGTCGTGCTGTTCAACGCCAACTACGGCCAGCACATCGCGATCGTCGCCGGCTTCGAGCGCGTCCGTGGCGAGCGCGTCGTCACGCTCGACGCCGACCTGCAGAATCCGCCGGAGGAGATCGGAAAGCTGCTCGCGGCAATGGATGCCGGGCACGATTACGTCGGCGGCGTGCGCCGCACCCGCGAGGATTCGTGGTGGCGCCGCGTCGCGTCGAAGGCGATGAATCGGCTGCGCGAGCGGCTGACGCACATCAAGATGACCGACCAGGGCTGCATGCTGCGCGCATACAGCCGCGAGATCGCGACCGCCGTCGCGCAGAGCCGCGAGGTCAGCACGTACATCCCGGCGCTCGCGTACACGTTCGCGGCCAGCCCGACCGAAGTCGAGGTCGCGCACGAGGAACGCGCCGCCGGCGAGTCGAAATACTCGCTGTACAAGCTGATCCGCCTCAACTTCGACCTCATCACCGGTTTCTCGCTCGTCCCGCTGCAGTTGTTCTCGATGTTCGGGATGCTGGTGTCTGCCACGGCACTCGCCGTCTATCTCGTGGTGATCAGCTACCGGATCTTCTTCGTGCCGACCGAGCTCGGCATTCGGCTGTTGTGGGATCGCGACATCCTGGCGTTCTTCCTGGTCGGCCTGATCGTCTTCGGCATGGGCGTGATCGGCGAATACGTCGGCCGCATCTACCAGCAGGTGCGCGAGCGGCCGCGGTACACGATCCGCGCGGTGCTGGAGGCGAAGGCGGCGCCGGCCGATCCGGCACCGGGCGCCTGACGTGGCGACGCGCGTCGTCGTCTTCGCCTATCACAACGTCGGCGTCCGCTGCCTCCGGGTGCTGCTCGCGCGCGGCGTCGACGTCCCGCTCGTCGTCACCCATGCCGACGACGCTGGCGAGAACGTCTGGTTCCGCTCGGTTGCGGCCACGGCAGCCGAATGCGGGATTCCGACGATCACCCCCGACGATCCGAACGCTGCGGAGATCGTCGCCCGTGTCGCCGCGGCGGCGCCCGACTTCCTGTTCTCGTTCTACTACCGGAAGATGCTGAAGGCGCCGCTGCTCGCGCTGGCGCCGCGCGGCGCGCTCAACATGCACGGCTCGCTGCTGCCGAAGTACCGCGGCCGCGCGCCGGTCAACTGGGCCGTGCTTCACGGCGAACGCGAGACCGGCGCGACGCTGCACTACATGACGGCGAAGCCGGACGAAGGCGACGTCGTCGCGCAGACGGCGGTGCCGATCCTGCCCGACGACACCGCGCAGGAAGCGTTCGACAAGGTGACCGTGGCGGCGGAACTGACGCTCGACCGCGTGCTGCCGGCGCTCGTCGCGGGCACCGCGCCGCGAATGCGGCAGGATCTCGCGCAAGGCGCCTATTTCGGCGGCCGCAAGCCGGAGGACGGCCGGATCGACTGGCGGCAGGACGCGGTGGCGATCCACAACCTCGTCCGCGCCGTCGCGCCACCCTATCCCGGCGCGTTCACCGCCGTCGGCGGGCGCCCCGCCCGCCTGCTGCGCACGCGTGTCGCCGACGCAGCGACACCGCCGACGTTGACGCCCACGCTCGAGGCCCGCAATGGCCGGCTGTACGCGCACTGCGGCGGCGGCGGCACGCTCGCGGTGCTGGCGCTGGAGATCGACGGCGATCCCACGGCCGCCGCCGACGTCGTCGCCCGCTTCGGCGGCGCGCCGGTTCCGCTCGGCGCCTGACGCGCGGGCGGGGTCACGCCGCGTCGGCCACCGCTCGCGGCCAGTGCTCGCCGGTTACAATTCATGCTTTGCCCGGCGTGCACGCGCCCGCGGAAGCCCTCATGAAAAAAGTCCTGATCCTCGGCGTCAACGGTTTCATCGGCCACCACCTGTCCCAGCGGATCGTCGCCGACACCGACTGGGAGATCTACGGGATGGACATGCAGGCCGACCGCATCGCCGACCTGCTGCCGGAGGAGCGCTTCCACTTCTTCGAGGGCGACATCACGATCAACAAAGAGTGGATCGAGTACCACATCAAGAAATGCGACACCGTGCTGCCGCTCGTCGCGATCGCGACGCCGGCCACCTACGTCCGCGAGCCGCTGCGGGTGTTCGAGCTCGACTTCGAGGCGAACTTGCCGATCGTCCGCCACTGCGTCCGCCACAAGAAACGGATCATCTTCCCGTCGACTTCCGAGGTCTACGGGATGTGCCGCGACGACGAGTTCGACTCCGAGGCGTCCGAGCTCGTGCTCGGCCCGATCAACAAGCCGCGCTGGATCTACTCTTGCGCGAAGCAGCTGATGGACCGGGTGATCCACGCCTACGCGCTGCAGGAGGGCCTCGACTACACGCTGTTCCGGCCGTTCAACTGGATCGGCGCCGGGCTCGACTCGATCAACACGGCGAAGGAAGGCAGCTCGCGCGTCATCACCCAGTTCCTCGGCCACATCGTCCGCGGCGAGCCGATCAAGCTCGTCGACGGCGGCACCCAGAAGCGCGCGTTCACGTACATCGACGACGGCATCGCGGCGCTGATGAAGATCATCGCCAACGACGGCGGCATCGCCAGCGGCAAGATCTACAACATCGGCAACCCCGCCAACAATTTCTCGGTGCGCGAGCTGGCGACGATGATGCTCGATCTGGCGCTCACCTACCCCGAGTACCGCGACACCGCGGCGCGGGTGAAGATCGTCGAGACGACGTCGGAAGCCTACTACGGCAAGGGCTACCAGGACGTGCAGAACCGGGTGCCGAAGATCGTCAACACCTGCGCCGACCTGCACTGGAAGCCGACGGTGCCGATGGACCAGGCGCTGAAGCGGATCTTCGACGCCTACGCCGGCCAGGTCGCCGAGGCGCGGCGGCTCGTCGACTGACCGCAGCTGCTGCGAAGAATGTTCCTCGCACTGAAGATCGACGTCGACACGCTGCGCGGCACCCGCGAGGGCGTGCCGGCGCTGGTCGCGCTGCTGAAGAAGCACGGCGTCAGCGCGACGTTCCTGTTCTCGCTCGGCCCCGACCACACCGGCCGCGCGATCAAGCGCGTGTTCCGCCGGGGCTTCGTCGGCAAGGTGCGGCGGACGTCGGTGGTCAGGCATTACGGCGTGCGCACGCTGCTCTACGGAACGCTGCTGCCGGGCCCGGACATCGGCCGCCGCGCCGGCGACGTGATGCGCGCGGTCCGCGACGACGGCTTCGAGGTCGGCATCCACACCTGGGACCACATCCGCTGGCAGGACGGCGTCGCCGGCGCCGACGCGGCGTGGACTACGGCCGAGATGCGCCGCGCCTGCGAGCGCTTCACCGACGTGTTCAAGGCGCCGCCGACGACGCACGGCGCCGCCGGCTGGCAGATGAACCTCCACGCGTTGCGGCTGACGCAGCGGCTCGGCTTCGATTACTGCTCCGACGGCCGCGGCACGCGTCCGCACCTCCCGGTCTGGAACGCCGAGCTCATTCGTTGCGCGCAGCTCCCGACGACGCTGCCGACGCTCGACGAATTGATCGGCATCGGCGGCGTGACCGAGGACAACGTCGCCGCGCACCTGCTCGAACTGACGAAGGACCCGGCGCCCGCCGGGCACGTGTTCACGCTGCACGCCGAGCTCGAAGGGATGCGGCTCGCCGGCGCGTTCGACCGACTGCTGACCGGCTGGAAGGCGCAGGGCTGGACGCTCGGGCCGACGCGCGCGCTATACGACACGCTGCAGCCGATGGCGCTGCCCCGATGCGAGGTCGGCCCCGCCGAAATTGCCGGACGCTCCGGCACGCTGCTCGTCCAGGGGCCGGAATTCCTGGGGGACGTCGATCTCGCGCAGGCCGTGTGAGCGACGGCACCACACCGCCCGAACCGACAGCCTCGGCCGACCCGTTCGCGACAGCCGCCGCGCGCTGCGCTGTCGCCAACCCCACGGAGATGACGATGCTTGAAAAGAAGGTCGACGACTTCTCGGCACCCGCGACCGGCGCCGCACCCTTCCGGCTGTCCGCGCACAAGGGCCATCCGGTCGTCCTCTATTTCTACCCGAAGGACAACACGCCGGGTTGCACGACCGAAGGCGCCGACTTCCGCGATCGCGCGAAAGCGTTCGCCAAAGCCGGCGCGTTGATCGTCGGCGTCTCGCGCGACAGCCTGAAGTCGCACGAGGGGTTCAAGGCGAAGATGGGCTTCCCGTTCGAGCTCGTCAGCGACGCCGACGAGAAGCTCTGCACGCAATTCGGCGTCATCAAGATGAAGAACATGTACGGCAAGAAGGTGCGCGGCATCGAGCGCAGCACGTTCGTCGTCGACGGCAAAGGCGTGCTGGTGCGCGAGTGGCGCGGGGTCCGGGTGCCGGGGCACGTCGACGAGGTGCTCGCGTTCGTGCAGACGCTGTGACGCGACGCGCCGCGGCGCGTGGCGTTTCCACCACAACCGGTGGCAGCACACACCCGGCGCAACCACCAGCGCTTGTGTTCGCCCGGAGCCGCAGCTAGGATAGGCCGCAACGCCGTCCTTCATCCACCGCACTACGCCACGCCGCCCAGGAGGCCCATGGTCGAGCGCAAGACCCGCCCCGCGCCCCTCACCCTCGTCGTCCGCAAGCCCGTCCGACCCGCCGGCAAGGCCGGCTCGGCCACTCGCCTCAATCCCGCCAGCAAGCTGTTCGTGCTGGACACCAACGTGTTGATGCACGACCCCACGAGCCTGTTCCGGTTCGAGGAACACGACATCTACCTGCCGATCCTCACGCTCGAGGAACTCGACAACAACAAGAAGGGCATGACAGAGGTCGCCCGCAACGCGCGGCAGGTCTCGCGCTTCCTCGACGAGCTGGTCAACAGCGTCCCCAACGGCATCGCCGACGGGATCTCGCTCGAAGCCAAGTCCGGCGGCGCCGCCACCGGCAAGCTGTTCCTGCAGACCGAGGTGATCACGACGGTGCTGCCGGCCTCCCTCGCCAACGGCAAGGCCGACAACCAGATTCTCGCCGTGGTGATGCATCTCGCGCACCTGCACCCGAAGCGCAGCGTGGCGCTGGTGTCGAAGGACATCAACATGCGGATCAAGGCACGCGCGCTGGGGATCGCCGCCGAGGACTACTACAACGACAAGGTGCTCGAGGACACCGAGCTCCTCTACAGCGGGATGCGCGAGCTGCCCGCCGATTTCTGGGACCGCCACGGCAAGGGGATGGAGTCGTGGCAACAGGGTGGCCACACCTACTACCGGATCGCCGGCCCGCTGGTGCCGTCGCTGCTGGTCAACGAGTTCCTGCACCAGGAAACGCCGGGCGAGGCGCCGCTGTTCGCGACGGTCAAGGAGCTCGCCGGCCGCACCGCCGTCATCGCCACGCTGAAGGACTACACGCACGCGAAGAACAACGTCTGGGGGATCACCGCCCGCAACCGCGAGCAGAACTTCGCGCTCAACCTGCTGATGAACCCGGACATCGACTTCGTGTCGCTGCTGGGCCAGGCCGGCACCGGCAAGACGCTGCTGACGCTCGCCGCGGGTTTGATGCTGACGCTGGAGTTCAAGGTCTACTCCGAGATCATCATGACCCGGGTCACCGTGCCGGTCGGCGAGGACATCGGCTTCCTGCCCGGCACCGAGGAAGAGAAGATGAACCCGTGGATGGGCGCGCTCGAGGACAACCTCGACGTGCTGAACAAGACCGACGACGAGGCCGGCGAATGGGGCCGCGCCGCGACGCGCGACCTGATCCGCTCTCGGATCAAGGTGAAGAGCCTCAACTTCATGCGCGGCCGCACCTTCATCAACAAGTTCCTGATCATTGACGAGGCGCAGAACCTGACGCCGAAGCAGATGAAGACGCTGGTCACGCGGGCGGGCCCCGGCACCAAGGTCGTCTGCCTCGGCAACATCGCGCAGATCGACACCCCCTACCTCACCGAGGGCAGCTCCGGCATCACCTACGTCGTCGACCGGTTCAAGGGCTGGGAGCACTCGGGACACGTGACGCTGACCCGCGGCGAGCGCTCGCGGCTCGCCGATCACGCGGCGGAGATTCTCTAGCGCGCGGCGGCGATCGCCGCGGCCAGCATGTCGGCGAGCGTCGTCGCCAGCGGGATCGCCGGCAGCGGGCCGATCAGGGCGACCTGTCGTGCCGGCGACCCGACAAGGCGTTGCGGCTCGTTGGGGCGTACGAACGCGGGGTTGACCCGGATCGCCATCCGATGCCCGGTCTGCCGCTCGAGCTCGCCGACGATCTCGCCGATCGCGTAGCCGTTCCCCGAGCACAGGTTGACCGCTTGGCCGGCCGCGGCGGGACACGTGAGCAGGCGCACGTACGCCTCGACCACGACACGCACATCCTGGAAATCGCGGACCACATCGACGTTGCCCAGCTCGATCGCGGCAGCGCGCGCCGCGAAATGACGAACGATCTTCGGCACGACGTAGGGCTCCCGCTGGCCCGGCCCCGTGTAATTGAATGGCCGCGTCACGACGATCGGCAGCGCGGCGCGGAACTGCGCCGCCATGTGCTCCATCGCGAGCTTGCTTGCCGCGTAGTGCGACGTCGGCGCCGGGGTCGCAGTCTCGTCGAGCGCACCGGACTCGCGCTCGCCGTAGACGCGGGCCGTGCTCGCCAGCACCACGCCGCCGCGCCCACGGCCCTGCGCCGCGAGCGCGTCGAGCAGCGCCAGCGTGCCGAGGACGTTGGTCCGGTAAAGCGCCGCCGCGTCGCCGTGCTCGACCGACGCGATGCCGGCGAGGTGGACGACACGGTCCGGCGCCGCGTCCTTCACCGCCGCCGCGACCGCGTGCGGATCGCGCAGATCGCAGGCGATCTCGTGCGCGCCCGGGTCGGTCTCGACCAGTCCGACGACGTCGGCCCCGAGCGAGGCGAGCCGCGCGCAGAGGTGCCGACCGGTGAAGCCGCGCGCGCCGGTGACGAGAACCCGGTCAGTAGGAAACGCCACGCTCCACCCGGGCACCGTCGGCCTCGACCATCATCCGCGCCAGCGCCTCCAGCGACGTCGTCGCCTCCCAGCCGAAGTCGCGCTTCGCCCTTCCCGGATCGCCGATGAGCAAATCGACCTCGGCCGGCCGGTGGAACGCGGGGTTGACGCGGACGAGCGTGCGGCCCGATGTCGCGTCGACGCCGACCTCGTCCAATCCGGTGCCGCGCCACTCGATGACGATGCCGGCGGCGCCGAACGCCAGTTCGACGAAACGACGGACCGTCTCGGTGCGGCCGGTCGCCAGCACGTAGGTGTCCGGCTGCGGCACCTGCAGCATCCGGCGCATTCCGTCGACGTATTCGCGCGCATAGCCCCAGTCGCGGCGGGCGTCGAGATTGCCGAGCTCGAGCACGTGCGGCTGCCCGCGCACGATCCGGGCCACGGCGTCCGTGATCTTGCGGGTGACGAACTCGCGCCCGCGCAGCGGCGACTCGTGGTTGAACAGAATGCCGCTCGCACCGAAGATGCCGTACGACTCACGGTAATTCACCGTCATCCAGTGCGCGTACAGCTTGGCCGCGCCGTAGGGGCTGCGCGGGTGGAACGGCGTCCGCTCGTCCTGCGGTGACGCGTGCACCTTGCCGAACATCTCTGACGTGCTCGCCTGATAATAGCGGATGGCGGGATCGACGATCCGGATCGCCTCGAGCAGATTGACGGCGCCGACGCCGGTGATCAGCGCGGTATTCACCGGCTGATCGAACGACACGCCGACGAAGCTCTGTGCCGCAAGGTTGTAGATCTCCTGCGGCCGCACCTTCCCGATCAGCCGCACGCCGGAGCCCTGGTCGAGCAGGTCGTGCTCGACCAGTGCGAACTCCGGGTGCCTGGCGATGCCGAGCTCCTCGATCCGCCAGAAATTGACCGAACTGGTGCGCCGGTAGGTGCCGACCACACCGTAACCATGGTCGAGAAGGCACTGCGCGAGATAGGCGCCGTCCTGGCCGGTGACGCCGGTGACGAGCGCGGTCTTTCGGGAGATCATGGCATCGGGTTTCGTGGTCAGCAGCGCAATCCGTATTGTAATGGGTCGACCGCGCGTTCGCCGCGGGTGTCTCGCGTTGGGCTACGTCGTTCCGGTCCCGCCGCATCGAACGACGAGACCGAGCGAGGTGAACACGTGGTTATCGAGCTTCAGGCGCAGCGACGGTTCGGTCCGGTAGGGCGGCAGGTCGACGTGGCGGTCGAGCTCGCCCGCGCCCGGATTGAGGTTGAGCGGCGCGACGACGTGGCCGGCCGCGTCCAGCAGCGCGACCAGACGCTCTATATCCGAGCGACGATAGACGACGAGGTTGTGCGCCTCGATCGTCCGGTAGTTCGAACTCAGGTTGAACTCGGTCGTGTGCACGGCGATGCCACCGGGCTTCAGACAGCGCATCGCGTTGACGACGAAGCGTTGTCCGTGCCCGATCGATCCAAGGTGTTCGAACGCACAGCTCGACCAGACGAAATCGAAGCCGACGAGGTCCGCCGCGATCGCGTTCATGTCCGCGCTGCGAAAGCTCACGCGGTCGCGGAATCGCGCCGGATCGCAGATGCCGCGGTCGTTGAGATCGTCGATGCCGGCCGCGTGCTGGTCGGTTTCCATCCAGCCCAGGCCCTTCGCCGCATCGGCGGCGAGATCGGTGGCGACGATCTCGCATACGCGGTTCGCCATGACCGCCGCGAGCGGCTCGCGGCCGCAACCGAAGCCGAGCCCGCGCCGGCCCGGTGCCAGCAGCCCCTGCCGGTCGAGCACCTCGAGAATGTAGACGAATTCCCACTGCTTGCGCTTCAGCGCCGGCGGCTCCCGGAGCTCGGTGCACCAGCGGAGGTACGCCGGCTCCGCGAACTGGCCCTGGGTGCAGAGCTGCGAGGTCGGCGCCGCCAGCGTCGGCTCCGACCGGCGAAGGTCGAGGAACGTCGATCGGCGTGGATCGAACGGCTCTACCGCGGCGGGCGCCGCCGGCTCCGCGGTCACGGCGCCCGCCGCACGATGAGCCCGATCGACGTGGCGACGAACCGCTCGATCCTGAGCCGCAGGTGCGGCTCCGACCGGAACGGCGGCAGGTCCACGTAACGGTCGAGCGCCCGTGCGCCCGGATTGAAATTGAGCGGCGCGACGACATGCCCGTCGCGCTCGAGCGTGCCGACGAGCTGCTCGATGTCGGAGCGACGGAACAGCACGAGATACTTTGCCTCGACGGTGCTGAAGTTGGAGCTCAGATTGAACTCGGTCGTGTGCACCGCCACCCCGCCGGGCTTGAGGCATCGCATCGCGTTCGCGACGAACCGCAGCCCGTGCGCGATCGAGCCCAGATGCTCGAATGCGCAGCTCGACCACACGAAGTCGAAACCGCCGAGGTCCGCCGGGATCGCATTCATGTCCACGGCGCGGAACGACACGTTGCGGCGGAACCGATCCGGATCGCAGAGGCCACGATCGTTGAGGTCGTCCTTCGTCGCCGCGTGCTGGTGGCTTTCGATCCAGCCGCTGCCGGCCGCCGCCGCGGCGTCGAGATCCGTCGCCACGATCTCGCATCCGCGCGCTGCCATTGCCGCGGGCATCGGCTCCTTGCCGCAGCCGAACCCGAGGCCCCGCTTTCCGTCGGCGAGCATCCCGTGCCGCTCCAGCGCCTGCATCGCATAGGCGAATTCCCACAGTTTGCGATGCAGCAGCGGTACCTCGCCCAGCGCCTCGCACCATTGCCCGTAGACGGGCTCGCCGAACTGGCTCGCCGTGCACAGCTGCGACGTCGGCGTGGCCAGCGTCGGCTCCGGCTGCGCGAGGTCGAGGAAGCCGAAACGCGCCGGATCGAACTGCGCGGCCTCCGGCAGGCCGGAATCGGAGGCGACCAGCTCCGCGGCGCGAACGAAATCGTCGCGTTCGCCGGGCGGACCATCGAAGTGCCGCGTCAGATCAGCGCGCTCGGCGGCGACATAGTACCGGTTCAGCCCGTCGAACCAGACAAATAGGTAATCGGCGTCGGTGAGCAGGCGTTCCCACGTCGCGTGCCGCGCGATCCGCGTCAGCGGCGCAGTCGACTCGACCACGACGATCCACGGTCGCTGGCGGCGAAGGTTCGCGCCGGCGAGCACGTCGGCTTCCGTGCCTTCGACGTCGATCTTCAGGAAATGCACGTCGCCGGCGACATGTTCGGACCAGATGTCGGACAGCGTCCGGACCGGCACCCGAATCGGCACGACGGCGAAGCCTGCCGCGCGGTGCCGCTCGGCCACGGCCGCGTCGAGCGTCGACAGGCCGGTGTCCGGAATCTCGAAGAACGCGAGCTCGCCGTCGCCGGCGCCGACCGCCACCCGCAGGTTGACGTCGCGCGGCCGCGCCTGCCGCAGCCGTTCGAAATGGCTGCCGACAGGCTCGACGTTGACGCCCGACCAGCCGCGGTCATAGAACGCGCGGGTCACCGAGTCGCGCTCCGGGTCGTTGGCGCCGACATCGATGTACGTGCCGGCGGCGACGTCGCGCAGCGCGCGCCACAGCAGCACGTCTTCGCCGTTCTGGGCGTGGGAGACAAACGGCATCGCCGGCATCCGGGCTACGTTCGCGGCACGGCGACCGTGTCGGCGACAGCGCCAGCGTTCATCAACCCGAGTTCCGACAGCCGATGCCGCATCAGCGCGGCCGCGTTCGCGTGCGTGAACCGCGTTCGGATGTCGTGCCGGCCGCGGGCGGCGATCCGCGTCCGGAATCCAGCGTCGTCGACGAGCCGTTGCATCCAGCGTGCGGCTTGCCCGACGTCCGGATCGGCCCACCGGAACCGTTCGTCGTCGTACAGGTACTCGCCCTTGCGGATCGGGACCAGCGTGCAGTCGACCAGACAACTGTTGTCGTCGTCCATGAACTCGAGATTGCCGGAATAGCGGGTGCCGATCACCGGCTTGCCCTGGTACATCGACTCGGCCAGGCCGAGTCCCAGCCCCTCGGCGCGATGCAGCGACACGTACGCGTCGACCACGCTCTGCAGGCCCGACACCTGGTCGCGGCTCATGAAGCCGTCGACGATGGCGATCCGCGTGTCGCCGCCGATCAGATCGCGCAGCGCGCGCATCTTCTCCGGATTGCCGGCTCCGTTGATCGACTTGATCACCAGGCCGACACTGCGCCGCGCCGGTCCGAACGCCCGCTTGAAGGCCGCGATGCCGCCCTCCGGATTCTTGCGCGCGCTGAACGAGTTGAAATCGAAGCTGAACAGGAACAGGAACCGGCCGTCGGGCAGCCCGAATTCCGCCCGCGTGTACGGCCGCGAAAGCGTCACCTTGATCGGCGTCGGGATCTTGACCACCGGCTTCGGTGTCGCGCCGCGCATTGCGTCGGCGACGAACTCGGTCGCCACCCAGATCTCGTCGACATCGTCGAGCGCGAAGCGCCACTCACGCGGCACCTGTTCCAGCTCCCAGAACCAGTAGCCGACGTTGTAGCGGCCCGCCGCGGCGCCGTCGAGGACCAGGCCGCGGATCGGCTTCATCATGTCGGGATTGAGGCAGAACACCGCGCAGCGATGCGTCAGCGCGTCTTCGATGTGGACGGCGATCGAGCGGTCCGCCTGGCGCGTCTTCAGCCGCATGTCGACGTCCTTGACGCCGAACGGAATGCCGCCGTCGATGCAGGCCATGGCAAACGCGCGGAGGTTCTCGCCGAGACCAAACTCGCCGAACGCGAAGCCGACGAGGTCCACGCCGTCGTCCAACGCGGTGTTCGCGCGGTCGTCGAGCCGGCCGAGCACCGCGGCGCCCAGGCGCTCCAGCGTCGCGAGCGGAAACGCGAGCACGTGGCCGGTCTGGAACACCGTCTTCAGAAAATGCAACCGCCAGTGCGCGACACACGGCGCGAACCGGTTGCGCGGGACGCAATCGTCGCGGCAGGCATCGGCGTAGTACGCGGCGAACATCGCGACCTGTGCCGCGTCGACGTCGGCCGATCGCCGGCGCGGCGCCGGTGTCGGGTCCACGATCCGAACCACCACTTCTGCGGACGGCACGAACACCGGCTCCGCGAGCGGGAGCGCGCGCAGGCAGAAATCCCACGCCCATGCCTGCGCCCGGTCGCGGAACCCGCCGGCCTCGTCGTAGAGTACACGCGCGAAGAAAAGGTTGGACCCATCGACAGCGACGAATTCCTGATGAATGAACGCGTGGCCGACCGTATCGGCCTCGGGAATCGCCGCCAGCCGCTCCGACCATGCCGCAACCTGCGCATCCTGGTCCGGCAGCAGCGGTCGGTCGCCCGCGTCGACAAACGCGACGTTCGAAAATCCCCAGCCGCCGCCGACCGCGCGCAGCATCCGCGCGAGTCGCGTGGGCGTGAATTCGACGCTGCCGGTGACCACGTTGACGAAGGCGCCCGCACTGGCGCGCACGCCGGCGTCGGCCAGCGTCGCCGCGCTCGCCCCTGGCACCTCGACCCAACGCGGCGCGAACCGGCCGTCGCGCAACGCCGCGGCAAACGCGGCATCTCCACGCGGATCCGGGCCCGCGTACGCGATGGTGAGCTCGACACGGCGGTGCGTCTGCGCCGCCACCGAGCGCAGCGCGGCGATGGCGCTGCCGGCACCACCGGGCACGACGAGCACGACGCCGACCAGTGTCTCGTCCAGGCCCGTCTCGACTGCGGTATCGCGATCGCGGACGCAATCGGCGCGCTTCCGCTCGGCGACCATGCTGTCGAGACCGGGCAACGACTGCGTAAACATGAAGTTGAGGTCGCTCCAGACGGCGAACTCGTCTGGCGGAGCGAGCGGGTGGGATTCCAGCGCCCGTGCGGCGTCGAGCGCATAGCGCAGCGCCTCGCGCACGCGGCCTCGATCGTACGCGCAGCGACCGAGAATACGCAGCGCTTCGGGCTGGTCGGGTTGTTGCGCGAGGACGTCGCGGGACCGGGCCTCGGCGCCCGGCATATCGCCGGCGGCGAGCCGTTGCCGGGCCTCCCCCATCATCGCTGCCACCGGTCCGCTGGCCGCCGAGGACGCGTCCCTGCCATCGAGCGCACCGTGGCAGTCCTTGTACCGCCGGCCGCTGCCGCAGGGACACGCCGCGTTGCGCGACGTCGGCTGCGGAACGAACGCCGCACCCACCACTCAGTAGCTCCCAGGCGCCGCGAAATTCTCGAACCGCGTGTACTCGCCGATGAACGTCAGCTTCACCGTGCCGATCGGCCCGTTGCGCTGCTTGCCGACGATGATCTCGGCCACTCCCTTGTCCTGCGTGTCGGCGTTGTAGACCTCGTCGCGGTAGATGAACAGGATGACGTCGGCGTCCTGCTCGATCGCGCCGGACTCGCGCAGGTCCGACATCACCGGCCGCTTGTTCGGCCGCTGCTCGAGCGAGCGGTTGAGCTGCGACAGCGCCATCACCGGCACCTTCAGCTCCTTCGCCAGCGACTTCATCGCCCGCGAGATCTCGGAGATTTCCGTCGCCCGGTTTTCGCCGGTCGTCGACGCCTGCATCAGCTGCAGGTAGTCGACGATGACGAGGCCGAGCTTGCCGTACTGCTTCTGCAGCCGGCGCGCGCGCGAGCGGACCTCGATCGCGTTCAGCGCCGGAGTCTCGTCGATCAGGATCGGCGCGTCGTTCAACTGGCCGAGCGCCGCGGTGAGCTTGTCCCAGTCCTCGTTGGCGAGCCGTCCGGTGCGCAGCTTGTGCTGGTCGAGCCTGCCCACCGAGCCGATCAGCCGCAGCGCGAGCTGATGCGAGCCCATTTCCATCGAGAACACCGCCACCGGCATCCCGGCCTTCAGCGCAACGTGCTCGCCGACGTTGAGCGCGAATGCGGTCTTGCCCATCGACGGCCGCCCGGCGACGACGACGAGGTCGCCCGGCTGCAGGCCCGACGTCATCCGGTCGAGGTCGGAGAACCCCGTCGGCACGCCGGTGACGTCGGACGGGTCGTCGCGGCTGAACAGCACCTCGATCCGGTCGACGACCTCGACCAACAGCTTGCCGATCTCGGCGAACACCGCCTGCCCGCGCGAGCCCTGCTCGGCGATGTGCAGTATCTTCGCCTCGGCCTGGTCGAGCACCTCCTTCGCGCTGCGTCCGAGCGGGTTGTACGCGGCGTCGGCGATGTCACCCGCGGTGGCAGCGAGCTGGCGCAGGATCGAGCGCTCGCGGACGATCGCCGCGTAGTGGCGGATGTTGGCGGCCGTCGGCACGTTTCCGACCAGCGCGCCCAGGTAGGCGAGGCCGCCGATGTAATCGAGCTTCTGCACCGACGCCAGCGACTCGGACACCGTCACCACGTCCGCCGGCTTGCCGTCGGCGAGCAGCCGGACGATGTGCCGGTAGACGAGGCGGTGCGCCTCGCTGTAGAAATCGGCGTCGGCGATCGCGTCGCCGATCTTGTCCGCCGCGTCGTTGTCGAGCAGCAGCCCGCCCAGCACCGACTGCTCCGCCTCCACCGAGTGCGGGGGCAGCTTGAGGGCTTCGATTTCAGAATCGTCGGGCATGGCGGGATGGCGCGCGTTCCGTCTTCGATTCTACTGCGCGGACGCAGCAAAATGGGGCCGTCGCCGGCCCCATTTTTCGCGGTGCGCGCAGGATCCGCGCCGACGCGTCAGCCGCCGGTCGCGGTGTCGCCGAGCACGCTGACGGTGATGTTCGCCACGGCGTCGGTGTGCAGCGCGACGACGAGCGGATACTCGCCGACCTGCTTCAGCGGGCCCGCCGGCATCCGGATCGCCGCCTTCTCGACGGTGAACCCCAGCGCCTTCAGCGCGTCGACGATGTCGACGTTGGTCACCGAGCCGAACAGCCGGCCGTCCACGCCCGCCTTCTGCGTGATCTGGACCGTCGCACCTTCGAGCTTTTCCGCCTGCGCCTGCGCGGCGACGAGCTTCTCGCCCGCGGCGGCTTCGAGCTCGGCACGCTTGCCTTCGAGCAGCTTGATGTTCTCCGGCGTGGCGCGCTTCGCCTTCCCCTGCGGGATCAGGTAATTGCGCGCATAGCCCTGCTTGACCTTGACGACGTCGCCCAGGTTGCCGACGTTGACGATTTTCTCGAGGAGGATGATCTGCATCGTCGTGTCCCCCTCAGTGCAGATCGGTGTACGGCAGGAGCGCGAGGTAGCGCGCGCGCTTGATCGCCGTGCCGAGCTGTCGCTGGTACCGGGCCTTGGTGCCGGTGATCCGCGCCGGCATGATCTTGCCGTTTTCCTGGACGAAATCCTTCAGGATGTCGATGTCCTTGTAGTCGATTTCCTTGACGCCTTCGGCGGTGAAGCGGCAGAACTTCCGGCGCTTGAACAGATTGTTCCCGCGCTCGCGCTTCTTGCCGTCTTTCTTCTTGCCGAACCTTCCTTGGGGACGGGGCATTTCAGTTTCCTTCCAGTAATTCGAATTCGTTCACATGCATCGCGACGGTGATTCCGGTGCGGTAGCGGCGTGCGAGGAAGCCCTTGCAGCGTACCGCGGTCCCGTTCGGCACCCGTGCCAGCGACGTCGCCGGTGCGCCGAACGCCACTGCTGCCAGCTCGCAATCGACGTTGCGCTCGCCGCCGGCTTCGGGCTGGACCGACGCGTGCCGCAGCACGCATTCCAGCGCCGGGATTCCGGCCGGGGTGTAGCGCAGGTCGCCGCGTTCGGTCAGCGTCGCGTCGAGCGTCAACCGGTTGGTGCCGGTCAAGGGTCTCGTCCGGGATTCGCCAGCTTGCCGTCGCGTCCGTTACTCGGTCGCTGCGGGGGGCGTAGCCGGCGCAGCAGGTGCAGCGGGCGCGGCGGCGGGCGCAGCGCGAGGTGCGCGATCGCCACGGTCTCCGCGATCGCCCCGGTCACCACGATCTCCGCGGTCACCACGATCACCCCGGTCGCCACGCTCGCCGTCACGCGGCGCCCGCGGCTTCTCCTCGCGCATCATCGGCGACGGCGTGATGACCGCCTCGCGCATCGCGACGATCAGGTGGCGCAGAACCGCGTCGTTGAACTTGAACGCGTGCTCGAGCTCGTCCAGCGTTGCCTGGTCGATCTCGATGTTCATCATGACGTAGTGCGCCTTGTGCAGCTTGGCGATCGGGTACGCCATCTGCCGGCGGCCCCAGTCCTCGAGGCGGTGGATCCGGCCGCCTTTGCCGGCGATGGTCGTGCGGTACCGCTCGATCATCGCGGGCACCTGCTCGCTCTGGTCGGGGTGCACGATGAATACGACTTCGTAGTGACGCATGCAGAACGCTCCTCATGGACAGTGGGACGGCACCGTTGGCCGCCGTAGGCCTCCCCGTCTGCAGCGGGTGAGGCAAGGGAACCGCGAAGTATAAAGGCTTTTCTCCGGCAAAACAAGCGGATACCGCGTCGCCCGCGAGCCGGGGCGCCGCGTCGCGCCGGGTGGTCCGGGGTCGTCGCCGCGCCGCTAGCTGCCCGGAGCCGCAGTCCGCCCAGCAGCGAGCCACGCGTCGCGCTCGGCCTTGGGCAGCGCCGCCAGCGCCTTCACCCGCTCGTAGAACTGCGGCAGGTCGCCGTCCTCGGCCGCCAGCAGCGACGCGAACTGCGGCACGCGGTTGACGTAAAGCCCGGCCGCGGCGACGCCGGCGTTGTTGGCGCCGCCGGCGAACCAGCGGTCGAAGCCGGGAAGACCGTTCCAGCCTGCCTTCAGCCGCTCGTAGTCGGCACGCATCGCGGCGAAGGTCGCCGCCTTGCCGGCGCGCTTGTCGGCCTCGGGCGCGTCGGTCGCGTAGAGCGCGGCGAGGCGCTCGCGCGTGTCGCCCAGGAGCCGGCGGAACGCCGCGCGCAGCTCGTCCGCCCGCGCCGCGTCCGCCGCGAGCTGCGCGGCGTCGGGCCGACCCGCCTGCGCCGCGAGCCAGCGCGCGAGCCCGGCCTCCTCCACAGCGGTCGCGAACGACTCGTTGAACGCAGTGTCGTCCTTCACGTAGACGACCTGATGCGCGAGCTCGTGGAAGACGAGCCTTGCCACCTCCACCTCGCGCAGGCGGATGAACGTCGACAGCACCGGGTCGTCGAAATATCCCAGCGTCGAATACGCCGGCACGCCGCTCACGTGGACGTCGAAGCCCTCGGCCGCGAGCCGCGCGGCCTCTACGCTGGCGTCGGCCTCGGCGAAGTACCCGCGATACGCGACGCAGCCCGCCACCGGGAAGCACCACTGCCTCGGCGCCAGCGAGAGCTCCGGCGCGGCGAACACGTTCCAGACGACGTACGGCCGGCCGACGTCGGCGTAGCGAGTGTAGCTGCGGTTGTCGGGCAGCGCGAGCTCGCGGCTCGCAAACGCGCGGATCGCCAGCACGCGCTCGAGCCGCGACTTCAACTGCGGGTCGGTCGTCGACTCGGCGACCTCGCCGATGGGCTTCGCGCGCGCCAGCAGATCGGCCTGTCCGGCGGCGCCCTGCCAGTAGAACTCGATCGAGTCCATCGCCCCGCAGCCGGCAATCACCGATGTGAGCGCGAGGGCCGACAGCGCGCGCAACGCCCGGCTGCGTCCACCGCCGTGGACGGCCGGCGCAGTTCGCCGCGCGGCGGGCAGCGGGCGCCGCATCAGCGGCCGAGGAACCGCGCGAGCCGGGCGACGCCGTCCTCGAGCTTCGCCTGCTCGATCGTGTACGCGAAGCGGACGTGCGCCGCCGCGCGGTGCGTGCCGAAGTCCACGCCCGGCGTGATCGCGACACCGGCGCCTTCGAGCACGTCGCGGCAGAAGCGCTCGCTGTCGGAGGAAAAGCGCAAGCACTCCGCGTAGACGAAAAAGCCGCCGGTGGGCAGCACCGGGATGCCGAAGCCGAGATCCCGCAACGCCGGCACCAGGAAATCGCGGCGCGCCTGGAATGCGCGGCGACGCTCCTCGACGATCGCGATCGTCTCCGGCGTGAAGCAGGCGAGCGCCGCCCGCTGCGAGATCGTCGCCGGCGAGATGTACAGGTTCTGCGCGAGCTTCTCCAGGTCGCGGACGTGGCGCAGGGGCGCGATCGCCCAGCCCAGCCGCCAGCCGGTCATGTTGAAGTACTTCGAGAAGCTCGACACCACGAACAGGTCGTCGGCGTGCTCCGGCGCGATCGACAGCACCGAGCGCGGCTCGCCGTCGTACGACAGGCCGAGGTAGATTTCGTCGACGACGAGCCGGCCGCCGAGACGCGCCACGGTCGCGGCAATCCGCCGCATCTCGGAAGGCGCCACCGTGGTCCCGGTCGGGTTCGACGGCGACGCGATCAGCGCCGCGCGCGTCGCCGGCGTCCAATGGCGCTCGATCAGCGCCGCCGAAAGCTGGTAGTTCGTATCGGGCCCCACCGGCACGCCGACCGGCTCGCCTTCGAGCACGCGGACGAAATGGCGGTTGCAGGGATAGCATGGATCCGCCAGCAACACCTGCTGGTCGCGGTCGACGACGAGCGCCATCACCAGCAGCAGCGCCGCCGACGATCCGGCGGTGACGATCACCCGCTCCGGCGCGACGGTGACACCGAAATGGTCGGCGTAGTGCCGCGCGATCGCCTCGCGCAGCGCGGGCAGCCCCAACGCCGACGTGTAGTAGATGTCGCCGCCGGCGATCGCCCGCTGCGCGGCGGCCAGCACCGGCGCCGGCGTCGGGAAATCGGGCTCGCCGATCTCCATGTGGACGATCGAACGCCCCGCTGCCTCGAGTGCGCGTGCCGCCGTCTGCACCTCCATCACGTGGAACGGCGCGATCGCGTCGACGCGGGGTGCGATATCGGGGAGGGTATCCATCGAAGGGTGTAGACCGCCAGGCGGGGAAAAGCGGTATGGTAGCGCGTAGCCCGGAAGCGGATCGACCAAGCCGCAGGGGCCGCAACGGCCATGCCTGTTCCGAATCCTATCTCCGCCCGTGTTGCCGGCGCCGCGCTTGCCGCCGCGCTGGCATCGCTCGTCCCCGTCGATGGCGGCGCCGCCGTCTACAAATGCGCTGGCAACGGCGACGTTCCCGTCTACCAGGAAACGCCGTGCCCGCCCGGCAAGGCGCTGCGCGATTTTCAGACCGATCCGCCGGACATCACCGTGCTGCCCGGCCCGGCCGGTCCCGCCAAGGCGCAGAAACCCGCGGCGCGTCCGCCTCCGGAGGCGAAGGCGCCGAAGGAAGCCCGGCCGGCGCGCGCGGGCGGCGACGCAACCGACCGCAAGCACCTGAAGACCGGCATGACCGCCGGCGAAGTCCGAGCGCGCGTCGGCGCGCCCGAGACGACGACCGGAGTCAAGGGCGGAAAGGCGGAACACTGGACCTGGCTGCCCGCGCCGGGCGATCCGGACACCGTCACCACGATCACGCTGTCGAACGGCGTGGTCACCGAAATCGACCGCCGGGTCGTCAAGAAGTGAAGCACCGGTAAGCGACACGGATGCGGGCGATCGTCCAGCGCGTGCGTGAAGCCTCGGTGACCGTCGATGGCAAGACCGTCGCCGCGATCGGCCCCGGTTTGCTGGTGCTGGGCGCAATGGCGCCGGACGACGGTGACGACGACCGCGACTGGCTCGCGCGGAAGATCGTCGCGCTGCGGATCTTCCACGACGACGCCGGCGTGATGAACCGTTCGGCGCGCGAGGCCGGCGGCGCGATCCTCGCCGTCAGCCAGTTCACGCTCTACGCATCGACGAAGAAAGGCAACCGGCCGTCGTGGTCGGCGGCGGCGCCCCCCGCGGTCGCGCAACCGAAGTTCGAGGCGTTCGCCGCGGCGCTCGCGCGCGAGCTCGGCGCGCCGGTGCCGACCGGCACGTTCGGCGCCGACATGCAGATCGCGCTCGTCAACGACGGTCCGGTGACGATCGCGCTCGACTCGCGCCAGCGCGAATAGCGCCGGCCCGCCGCGCACGGCGTCCGCAGCGCGTCGCCGGGACGGCCGCACGTTCTCCATTGTCCCGGATCAAGGGGAGATCCGCCGTTATCGGCAATACTGGCGCCGGTTCGCACCGTTGTTCCCGCCCATGCCACTCCCATCCTTTCGGCGCCGCCGCATCGATCCGTCCGCCGTCCGGGCCGCACTCGCCAGCCCGTGGGTGAAGCGCGGGCTGCTGGTGCTTGCCGCGGTCGTCGCGGCGGGGTATTTCTTTCGCGACACGATCGTCGGCACGCCGGTCGAGGTGCACGAGGTCACGCGCGGCGATCTCGTGCAGACCGTCGTCGCGAGCGGCCGCGTGACGACGCCGCAGCGGGTGTCGGTCGGCGCCGTGGTCACCGAGCGGGTCGTGCGGATTCCGGTCGACGAGGGCAAGTCGGTGCGGCGCGGCGACGTGTTGATCGCGCTGGACGATCGCGACGAGCGCGCGGCAGTCACGCAGGCAGAGGCCACGATCGCGCAGGCGGAGGCGCGGATCCGGCAGCTGCGGGAGCTCGGCCTGCCCGCCGCGGAACAGGCAGTGCTCCAGGCGGAGGCCAACCTGCGGCTCGCGCGCCAGCAATACCAGCGCAATGTGGAGCTGAAGGACAAGGGCTTCATCAGCCAGTCGGCGCTCGACGACGCGAAGCGCAACCTCGACGTCGCCGACAGCCAGCTCAGGGCGGCGCGCCTCCAGGTACAGACGAACAGTCCCGCGGGCGGCGATTTCCGGATGGCGCAGACGGCCCTCGACCAGGCGCGGGCGGCGATGCGCGCGGCGAATGCGAAGCTCGAGCAGACGGTCATCCGCGCGCCGACCGACGGCGTCCTCATCGGGCGCAACGTCGAGCCGGGTGACGTCGTGCAGCCCGGCAAGGAGCTGATGGTCCTCGCACCGGCCGGCGAAACGCACATCGTGGTGCAGATCGACGAGAAGAACCTGGCGCAGCTGAAACTCGGGCAGAAGGCGCTCGGCTCGGCCGACGCCTACCCGCGCGAGCGCTTCCCCGCGGAGCTCTTCTACATCAATCCGGGGATCGACGCCTTGCGCGGATCGGTGGAAGTGAAGCTGCGCGTGACCGACCCGCCGGCATACTTGCGGCAGGACATGACCGTATCTGTCGATATCGAGATCGCGCGACGATCCGGCACGCTGGTCGCGCCGGCCGACACGGTGTTCGATGCGGCGGGTGCGCATCCGTGGGTGCTCGCCGTCGACGGCCATCGCGCCACCAGGAAGCCCGTGACGCTGGGCCTGAAGGGCGAAGGCAGGGTCGAGATCGTCGCCGGCGTCGGCCCGGGCGACCGGCTGATCCCTGCGGCCGCCGCGGTCGTCCCCGGCCAGCGGATCCGGATCGTTGCCGCGGCGGGACCCGTCGACCGGCCGTGAACCCGTTCGCGTACTTCGAATGGATCGTGGCGTTCCGCTTCATGCGCGAAGGCCTCACCCAGACGCTGCTCATCGTCTTCGGCGTCGCGCTCGGCGCCGGCGTGATCATCTTCATGTCGGCGCTGCTCGCCGG
>JBDTVU010000030.1:0-30025 GCA_040007035.1 Betaproteobacteria bacterium
TCGGCGTCGAGGGCGATGTCGAGCAGCCCCGCCGAGCGGACGACGATCCGCCGCAGCTCGTCCGCCGAATAGAAATCCAGCCGGGCGACGATGCCGAAGCGGTCGCGCAGCGGATTGGTGAGCATCCCGGCGCGCGTCGTCGCACCGACCAGCGTGAACGGCGGCAGGTCGAGCTTGACGCTGCGCGCCGCCGGCCCTTCGCCGATCATGATGTCGATCTGGAAGTCCTCGAGCGCCGGATACAGGATCTCCTCGACCACCGGGGACAGCCGGTGGATCTCGTCGATGAACAGCACGTCGTGCGGCTCGAGATTGGTGAGGATGGCGGCGAGGTCGCCGGCGCGCTCGAGCACCGGTCCGGACGTCTGCCGCAGGTTCACGCCGAGCTCGTGGGCGATGATGTGCGACAGCGTCGTCTTGCCGAGGCCGGGCGGGCCGAACAGCAGCACGTGGTCGAGCGCTTCCTTGCGCTTCCTCGCCGCCTCGATGAAGATCGAAAGCTGGCCGCGGATCTTTTCCTGGCCGACGTACTCGTCGAGCAGCCGCGGCCGCAGCGTGCGCTCGACGACCTCCTCCTGCACGCCGGCCGGCTTCGCCGTGACCAGCCGGCTGAGTTCCTCGTTCTCGATTGCCATGGCGTGATTCTATGCCGCCGCTCTGCTTACGCCTTCGCCAGCAGCTTCAGCGCCTGCCGGATCCCGTCGCCGACGGCGAGCCCCTCGGGCAGCTTCTTCACCGCGGCGACCGCTTCCCTGTCGCTGTAGCCGAGCGCCAGCAGCGCGTTGAGGATGTCGGCCGACGCCGAGGGCGCACGGTTGACGCCCACCGCCGTCGTGAGGTCGGCGCCGAGCTTGTCCTTCAGCTCGAGCAGCAGCCGCTCGGCGGTCTTCTTGCCGATGCCGGGGATCCGCGTGAGTCGGCCGGACTCCTGCAGCGTGACGGCCTGCGCGAGCTCGGCGACCGACAGGCCGGACAGCACGGCCAGCGCGATCCGCGCGCCGATGCCGCTGATCTTCACCAACTGGCGGAATGCGCGGCGCTCGTTCTCGCTGCCGAAGCCGAACAGCAGGTGGGCGTCCTCGCGGATGACCAGATGGGTGTAGAGCACCACGCGCTCGCCGGTGCCGGGGAGGTTGTAGAACGTGCTCATCGGCACGTCGACCTCATACGCCACGCCCTGCACGTCGAGCAGGATCTGCGGCGGGTTCTTCTCGACGAGGATTCCGGTGAGGCGACCGATCATGGCAGGCGCGAAAGATTCGGCGGATTATGGCACGAAGGCGACGTCCGCCCGGGTCGCGCGCGAGCGCGTCAGGCCGGGAGCGCCGCGAGGTGGGCGCGGACCTCGGCGAGGTTCGGCAGCACCAGCGGCAGCAGCGAGCGCAGCGACGCCGACGGCGGCTTCAGGTCGGGCACCATGATCGGCATCGTCCCGGCGGCAAGCGCGCCGCGCACGCCGGGCTCGGAGTCCTCGAGCACGACGCAGGCCGACGGCGGCACGCCGACGCGCGCGGCGGCTTCGACGAAGATGTCGGGTGCCGGCTTGCCGCGCGCGACCTCGTCGCCGCCGACCAGCGCCGCGAATCGCTGCAGCAGCGCCTTGTGCTCGAGCTTGGCCAGCGCGCGCGCGCGGCGGGTCGACGTGGCGATGGCCTTCGGGATGCCGGCGTCCTCCAGCCAGTCGAGCAGGTCGACGAGCCCCGGCTTCAGCGCGAAGCCCTCGCGCGCGACGATCGCGTCGTACGCGGCGTGCCAGGAACCCAGCAGCGCGTCGACCGGATAGTCGGCGGCGTAGCGGGCGCGCACGAGCGCGGAGCAGTCGACGAAATTGCACCCGACCATGCGCATCGCCAGCGCGTCGTCGAACTCGACGCCGAGCGCCGTCGCCGCCTCGCCCCAGGCCCGCGCGGCGAGCGGCTCGGTGTCGAGCATCAGCCCGTCCATGTCGAATATCACCGCCGGCGGACGGCGAATCAGCGCCGGTGCATGCATCAGACCAGACGCCCGGCGCGGACGCGATAGCCGGTGCGGCGCAATCCGCCGAGGCCCTCTGCGCCGTGCGCGTGGCAGATCGCGCAGGCGAGCGCGTCGGCGGCGTCCGGCGACGGCGTCCCCGAGAGCGAGAGCAGCCGGCGCACCATCTCCTGCACCTGCGCCTTCTGCGCGCGGCCGGCGCCGACGACCGCCTGCTTCACCTGACCTGCCGTGTATTCGGCGACCGGGAGGCCGGCGAGCACCGCAGCGGCGATCGCCGCGCCGCGCGCCTGGCCGAGCAGCAGCGTCGAGTTCGGGTTGACGTTGACGAACACCTTCTCGACGGCGACTTCGGTCGGCGCCTGCTCGCGGATCACCCAGGCCAAGTCGCGGGCGATGACCCCGAGCCGCGTCGGCAGGCTGTCGCCGGTGGCGCGGATGCAGCCGCTCGTCACGTAGGCGATCTTGCCGCCGTCGCAGGTGATGAGGCCGAAGCCGGTGACCCGCAGGCCGGGGTCGATCCCGAGGATGCGCCGGACCGACGACGGCGCGGACGGGGAGGCGGCGCGCACCGCGACGCTACTCGGCGATGACCGCGGACGTGTAGACGTCCTGCACGTCGTCGAGCGATTCGATGGCGTCGAGGAGCTTCTGCATCCGCGCCGCTTCGTCGCCGGTCATCTCGACGTCGGCCGTCGGTTTCATCGTGACCTCGGCGAACTCGGGCGTGAACCCGGCCTTGACCAGCGCGTCCTTGACGGCAACGAAATCGTACGGCCCGGTGATCACCTCGAGGCTGCCGTCGTCACTGGTGATCACGTCGTCGGCGCCGGCGTCGATCGCCGCTTCCATCAGCTTGTTCTCGTCGGTGCCCGGCGCGAACACGATCTGGCCGCAGTGCCTGAACAGGAACGCGACCGAGCCATCGGTGCCGAGGTTGCCGCCGTATTTCGAGAACGCATGGCGGACGTCGGCGACGGTGCGCGTCCGGTTGTCGGTCATGCAGTCGACAATCACCGCCGCGCCGTTGATCCCGTAGCCTTCGTAGCGGATCTCCTCGTAGGCGACACCCTCGAGTTCGCCCGAGCCACGCTTGATCGCGCGCTCGATCGTGTCCTTCGGCATGTTGTGGCTGTACGCCTTGTCGACGCCAAGGCGAAGCCGCGGGTTGGCCGAGACGTCGCCGCCGCCGAGGCGCGAGGCGACGGTGATTTCCTTGATCAGACGGGTGAATATCTTGCCGCGCTTGGCGTCGGTCGCCGCCTTCTTGTGCTTGATGTTCGCCCATTTGCTGTGGCCAGCCATGGTCGCTCCGGTGCCTGCGATACGAAACGAAACATTATACCGGCGGGGCGCCGTCGGCCGTCAGAGCAGCCGCTGCTGGCGGAGGAACTTCTCCAGCACGGACAGCCGCACCTCGGCGTCGTTGATCTCCAGCATGCTTTGCTTGATCGACAGCGGCAGCGGCAGGAGTTCGGCCAGCCGGTAGCCGACCCACGACGCGTCGTCCGGCTGGCGCGGCTCGGGAAAATGCTGCGTGCCGATGCGCTCGGCGAGAACGTCGAGCAGCCGCGCGAGCGGCGCGTAGCGTGCGGGCAGCGCGATCGCCGGTTCCGCCGGCAGCGCCGCAACCTCGCCGACGACGAGGCCGCCGGCTTCGGCTGCGTGCGAGCGTACCTGGAATCGCGTGCCGCCCGACGTCTTCAGGTGCAGGATGCCAGGCTGCGGCATGTCCCAGCCGGCGATCGTCGCCAGCGTGCCGATCGGCGCGAACTCCGGCGCGCCGCCGACCTCGTCGCCCTTGGTGATGAGGCAGACGCCAAACGGCTGCTCGTCGGCGATGCACGCCTTCGTCATCGCGATGTAGCGCTGCTCGAACACCTTGAGCGGCAAGAGGCCGCCGGGGAACAGCACCGTCTTCAGCGGGAACAGCGGCAGGCGCATCGGACGGCGGGCAGGTGCGCCGCGAGGCAGACCGAGCATCAGGCGCGGGTGACGGGCGGCGCGCCGCCGCGCTCGCTGCCCCAGCGCGGCCCGAGCGTGTGCGCGACACGCAACTGGTCGAGCACGCGCGCGACGACGAAGTCGACGAGGTCGGTCACCGCCTGCGGCCGGTCGTAGAACCCGGGCGCCGGCGGCAGGATCACCGCGCCGGCGTGCGCGAGCTTCAGCATGTTGTCGAGGTGGATCGCCGATAGCGGCGTCTCGCGCGGGACGAGCACCAGCGGCCGCCGCTCTTTCAGCATCACGTCGGCGGCGCGCTCGATCAGGTTGTCGGCGAGCCCATGCGCGATCGCGCCGAGCGTGCCCATCGTGCACGGGCACACGGCCATCGCGTCCGCGGGATTCGATCCCGACGCGACCGGCGCCATCCAGTCCTCGCGGCCGAACACCGCGAGCTGCCCGTCGCGCGCGCCGTAGCGCTCGGCGAAGAAGCGCGTCGCCTCGCGCGGCTGCGCGGGGATCGCGAGATCGCATTCCTGCTTCGCGACGATCTGCGCCGCCGGCGAGTACAGGAGCCAGACGCGGCAATCGGCGGCGAGCAGGCATTCGAGCAGCCGCAGCCCGTACGGCATACCGGACGCGCCGGTCAGCGCGAGCGTCACCGTCGAAGGCGCTGGCGCGGTCATTCGAGCTCGCGATGCCGGATCAGGATCTGGTGGCGCGGCGCGAACGCCTGCGCCAGCCGCTCGACGAAGTACACGGAGCGGTGGCGGCCGCCGGTGCAGCCGATGGCGACGGTCAGGTAGTTGCGGTTGTCGCGCGCGTAGTCCGGCAGCCAGCTGCCCACGAAGTGGTAGATGTCGCCGTACATCCGCTCGACCTCGGGTGCCGCCTCGAGGAACGCGACGACGGCCGGGTCGCGGCCGGTCAGCGGGCGCAGCTCCGATTCGTAGTGCGGGTTGGGCAGGCAGCGCACGTCGAAGACGAGGTCGGCGTCGAGCGGCACGCCGTGCTTGAAGCCGAACGACTCGAACAGCAGTGTGAGCTTCGACGCGTCGACGCTGACGAAATCGCGGATCCAGCGACGCAGTGCGGCGGCCGACAGCTCGCTGGTGTCGAACGTGAGGCCGAGCGGTCGGACGTCGGCCAGCAGCGTGCGCTCGTGCTCGATCGCCTCGGTCAGCGTCCGCGTGTCGCCCGAGAACGGATGGCGGCGGCGCGTCTCCGAGAACCGTTTCACCAGCGTGTCGGTCTTCGCGTCGAGGTAGAGGACGCGGACTGCCCAGCCGCCGGCGCTCGCGCGCTCGATGACGGCGGGCAGCCCGGCGAGCCCGGGCGCGGTGGCGACGTCGAGCGCGATCGCGACGCGGTCGCGGCCCGAGTGCGCGAGGCAGTCGAGCGTGTCCGCCAGCAGCGGCAGCGGCAGGTTGTTGACGGCGTAATAGCCCGAGTCTTCGAGCGCGGCCAGCGCCACACTCTTGCCGGAGCCGGAAACGCCGCCGATCAGCAGGAGGTCCATGCGTTCCGTAATGGGGTCTGTAATGGGGTCAGGTAAATTTATCAAATTGTTGCCGTGATAAATAAACCTGACCCCATTAACCGCCGTCTTCCATCAGCTTCTGCTGCCGCTCGATGAACTCCTTCGTGCTGTCGATGCCGCGCTGGTTCAGCACGAAGTTGCGGACGGCGGCCTCGACCAGCACGGCGAGGTTGCGGCCGGCGGCGACCGGGATCGTCACCTTGCGGATCGGCACGTCGAGGATTTCCTGGAACGTGGCGTTGACCTGCAGCCGGTCGAGCTCGGAGAACGCCTCGTGGCTGTGGTCCTCGAGGTGAACCATCAGCTTCAGCAGCTTGCGCGGGCGCACCGCGGTCTCGCCGAAGATCGTGCGGATGTTGAGGATGCCGATGCCGCGGACCTCGAGGAAGTCGCGCAGCACGGCCGGGCAGCGGCCTTCGAGCGTGTCCGGCGAGATCCGGTACAGCTCGACGATGTCGTCGGCGACGAGCCCGTTGCCGCGCGAGATGAGCTCCAGCGCCAGCTCGCTCTTGCCGATCGCGGAGGCGCCGGTGATCAGCACGCCCATCTCGAGCACGTCGAGGAACACGCCGTGCAGCGTCGTCGACTCGGCCAGCACCCGCGCGAGATAGAGCCGGATCACCTCGACCAGGTGCGGCGACGGCTGCGCCGACGTCAGCAGCGGCACGTGGTCGGCGTTGCACTGCTTCTGCAGGTAAGGGTAGACCGCCTCGCCGTTGGCGACGACGATCGCGACGAGGTCGAGGGTGAACAGGCGGTCGATTGCTGCCGACAGCTCGACCGTCGGCAGGGCGCCGAGGTACGCCATCTCCGCCGCGCCCAAAAGCTGGATCCGAAACGGGTGGATGAAATTCATGTGGCCGACCTGGCCGATCGTCGGCTTCAGCGCCGCCTCGCCGGACAACACCTTGTTGCCGCCCGAGCGCCCGGCGACCCACGACAGGCCGAGCCGGGCCTGGTTGTCGGCGTAGAACTTCTCGACGCTGACCTGGCGGACGATGCCGGTGCCGGTCATAGGCGCTCCATCGCAGGCGCTGCGCGTCGCGGGCGGGCTCAGCCGGCCGCGGTCCAGTCCCGGAACAGCGCGTGCAGGCCGGCCGCGTCGGCCGCCGCGGCGAGCCGCTCGCGGAATGGCTTCTCGGAGAACATCTGCGCGAGCTCGGACAGGAGCTGCAGGTGCTTTTCGGTCGCGTGCTCGGGGACGAGCAGCACGAACACCTGCGCGACCGGCTTGCCGTCGGGTGCGTCGAACGCGATCGGCGCCTTCAGCCGCGCGAACGCGCCCTGCGCCGTGGTCAGGCCCTTGATCCGACCGTGCGGAATCGCCACGCCCTGGCCCAGCCCGGTCGAGCCGAGCTTCTCGCGCGCGCCGAGGCTTTCGACGACGAGCTTGCGGGCGAGGCCGGCGTTGGTCTCGAACAGCGTGCCGACGGCGTCGAACAGCCGCGCCTTCGACGAGGCGTCGACGTCGAGAAGCACGTTGGCGGCCGGCAGCAGCTCGGCGATCTGGTTCATCGGGCGCGATGGCGCAGTGGAGGCGGGCGGTCGGGTGTTTCCGGTTCCGGACGCGAACCGGCGGGCGGTCAGGTGGCTGACGGCCCGCCGGCTCGAAGCTCGATTATACGCGCGTCGACGCTAGTCGTTCACCGCTCCCGGCGCGCGGCCGGTGCCGCCCGGCCGGGCTTCGTCGGCGGCGACGTCGCGCTTGATCGCGGCACCCTCGTGCCGGTTCGACGATGCCTTTTCCTTGTGCTTCAGCACCAGCCGGTCGAGCTTGTCGGCGAGACCGTCGATCGCGGCGTACATGTCGGCCTCGATCGACTCCGCGTGCAGGTCGCGGCCGCGCAGGTGAACGTTCGCCTCGACCTTGTGCCGGAGCTTGTCCACCGACATCACGACATTGACGTCGATCACGTGGTCGAAATGGCGCGTCACGCGATCGAGCTTGCCGATGACGTAGTCGCGGATCGCGGGCGTGATCTCAAGGTGATTGCCGGTGAGGTTCAGGTTCATCAGGCTCTCCTCGGTTTGCTGCATGACATCCGCGCCGGCCGCCGCAATCACGGCGCCTTGCGCAGGTTGACGGGAGGGATCGAGAGCGCCTCCCGGTATTTCGCGATCGTCCGCCGGGCGACCAGGATGCCCTGGTCGCCGAGCAGCTCGGCGATCCGGCTGTCGGTCAGCGGCGTCTTCTGGTTCTCGGCGCCGATCAGCTGCTTGATCAGCGCGCGGATCGCCGTCGCCGATGCCGCGCCGCCGGTGTCGGTGGCGACGTGGCTGCCGAAGAAGTACTTGAGCTCGTAGGTGCCGCGCGGGGTCAGCATGTATTTCTGCGTCGTCACCCGCGAGATCGTCGACTCGTGCAGGTCCAGCATGTCGGCGATCTCGCGCAGCACCATCGGCCGCATCGCGACGTCGCCGTGCTCGAAGAACCGGCGCTGCCGCTCGACGATCGCCTGGGTGACGCGCAGGATCGTCTCGAACCGCTGCTGGACGTTGCGGATCAGCCATTTCGCTTCCTGGAGCTGGGCCGAGAGCTGCTGGTTCGACGCGTCGCGATTGCGGGTGAGGATGTCGGCGTAGATCCGGTTCAACCGCAGCTTCGGCATCGCCGCTTCGTTCAGCGAGGCGACCCACTGGCCGCGGAGCTTGCGCACGACGACGTCGGGGATGACGTAGTTGGCCTCGGTCTTCGAGAACGACGCGCCCGGGTGCGGGTTGAGGCTGGTGATGAGCGAACGAACCGCGCGCACGCCGGCGTCGTCGGTGTGCAGCACGCGCTTGAGCTTGGTGAAGTCGCGCGCCGCCAGCAGCGGCAGGTGGCCGCCGACGACGGTCAGCGCGTCGGCGCGCCACGGCGTGGCCGCCGGCAGCGCCTTCAGCTGCAGCGCCAGGCATTCGGCGGCGTCGCGGGCGCCGACGCCCGCCGGCTCGAAGCTCTGCACGTATTTGAGCGCGATGTTGAGCTCGTCGGCGTCGATCGCGAGCTCCTCGGGGAACATCGCGGCGATCTCGTCGAGCGGCGACGACAGGTAGCCGTCATCGGTCAGCGCATCGATCAGCGCGGCGACGATCTGGCGGTCGCGCACCGGCAGGCTGAGCTCGGCAAGCTGGCGGTTAAGGTGGTCGCGCAGCGTGCTGGTCGCGACCTGCTGCGGATAGAAGCCGTCGTCGTCGTCGTTGGGCGCCGGACCGCCGCCCCAGTCGGCGTCGCCCGACGAGTAGTCCTCGAAATCGGCGCGATCGACGTCGGTGGCGCCGTTCACGGCATCGGCGGTGTCGACCTGCTCGGCGTCGGCGCGCTCCGCGGCCTCGCTGCGCGCTTCGGGCTCGGGCGGTGGCGCGCTGCCGACGAGCGATTCCTCGGCCGGCGGCGTCTCGTCGTCGTCGGCCTTCTCGAGCAGCGGGTTTTCCTGCAGCAGCCGGTCGACCTCGGCATTGAGCTCGATCGTCGACAACTGCAGCAGCCTGATCGACTGCTGCAACTGTGGCGTCAGCGTAAGGTGCTGGCTGAGCTTGAGCTGGAGGGTCTGCTTCATCGTCGCGCGGCGCTTCCGGCCTCAGAGCCGGAAATGCTCCCCCAGATAGACCTTGCGCACGGCCTCATTATAGACAATCTCGCCCGGCGCGCCCGAGGCCAGCACCCGGCCCTCGTTGATGATGTAGGCGCGGTCGCAGATGCCGAGCGTCTCGCGCACGTTGTGGTCGGTGATCAGCACGCCGATCCCGCGCTCCTTGAGGA
The DNA here is from genome assembly GCA_040007035.1 of Betaproteobacteria bacterium. GTDB lineage: Bacteria > Pseudomonadota > Gammaproteobacteria > Burkholderiales > Casimicrobiaceae > CAIWHR01. The sequence continues at coordinate 9,201 of JBDTVU010000030.1, forward strand.
AGCCGATGATCTTCTGGATGTCGAGCACGGCGATCGGGTCGACGCCGGCGAACGGCTCGTCCAACAGGATGAAGCGCGGCCGCGTTGCCAGCGCGCGCGCGATCTCGACCCGGCGCCGCTCGCCTCCGGACAGGCTCACCGCCGACGCGTCGGAGAGGTGCGAGATCGACAGGTCCTCGAGCAGCGCGTCGAGGCGGTTGGCCAGCACGTCGGCGTCGAGGTCCTGCAGCTCGAGGATCGCGCGCACGTTCTCGGCGACCGTCAGCTTGCGGAAGATCGACGCCTCCTGCGGCAGGTACGAAAGCCCCAGCCGGGCGCGGGCGTGGATCGGCAGCCGCGACAGGTTCTGCCCGTCGAGCTCGATGCGACCGCCGTCGGCGGCGACCAGGCCGACGATCATGTAGAAGCACGTTGTCTTGCCGGCGCCGTTGGGGCCGAGCAGGCCGACGACCTCGCCGCTGCCGACGTCGAGCGACACGTCGTGGACGACGGTGCGCGCCTTGTAGCGCTTCTCCAGCCGGGCGACGGAAAGCTGGCTCACTTCGCGGCCGGCGCTGCGATCTCGCCGGCGGGCTTCAGCGTCGCCGCGGGTGGTGGCGCAGGCGCCGGCTTGGCGGCGGGGTCCTTGCCCTTGCCGCTGCCCGGGAACGGCGAGTCGGACTTCGGCTGGAACGTGCCGCGCACGCGCGCGCCGGGGCCGGGATCCCCCGGCACTGCCTTCGTCTCGGTGCGGCCTTCGGCCTTGAACAGCTCCGTCGCGGCGTTGTACGAGATGTAGTTGCTGCGGATGTCGTCCTGGCCGCGGCGCAGCAGCGCGCGGTCGAAGAGCTCGAGCAGCTCCTTCGCGCCGTCGTACTCGGCGCGCTGCGCGTAGCCCTCGTAATATTCGTCGGAGCCGTCGCGCTTCTGGCGGAAGCTCACCGGGTTGCCGTAGGCCGACGCCGACATCGAATTGTCCGGGTTCTGCCGGAACACGATCTTGTCGGCGCGGATCGACAGCGTGCCCTGGGTGATGATCACGCTTCCGGTCAGTGTGCCGACCTTGGTCTGGTAGTTGACGTCGCCGGTGTCGGCCGAATAGTTGATCGGCTTTTCGCGGTCGTTCGTCTCGGCGCGGGCGACCGGCACCAGTGCGACCGCCATCGCGGCGGCGAGCGCCAGCCGGCGAACGACGCGGCGCGGCGACGGCGGGGCGGGCGGATCTGCGGGCAGCGGGCAGGCGGGAATCACTTCGAAAGGCCTTCGGGTTGAAGCGTGCCGCGGACGCCCCCCTTGAGCTTGAGCGTCCGGGCCTTGTTGTCGAGCTCCATGCCGACGCTGTGGATGATGCCACGCGGCTCCTCGATCGTCACCGGCTTGTCGGTGACCGCGCGGCCCTCGCGCGGGTCGACACGCAGGTACTCGGTCGCCAGCGTCACCGGGCCGCTGCCTTTCTCGCCGGCCTTCGTGGGCGGCGCCGCGTCGCGCGACGCGCGCACGTTGCCGGTGAAGATCACCGTCTCGCGGCTGCCCGGAACGACAGCGGCATCGGCGGAAACCGACATTCGCGGCCGACCCGGCTCGGTCAGCGCGAGCGACGGGCCCGCGATCTCGATGCTGTCGTCGTCGGGGAAATGCTGCGCGCGCGTCGCCGCGAGCGACTGCAGCGGGCGTCCCTCCGCGTCCAGCGACACCGCGCGGAAATGCTCGATGTACAGGTCCGGGTCGTGGCGCGTCGAGCCGTCGCGACGTGGCGCCGGCGGCTGCACCTGCGCGTCGAGCCAGTAGGTAAGTGCGGCGAGGCTGCCCAGCATCAGCACCGGGGACCAGGCGACGAGCCGATCGAGGAGGGTCCTTCCGCGGGACATGGGCGGGGGCGGCGGTCAGGCGCCGTGGGCGGCCTGCTGCGGCAGCAGCGCGCCCTGCGCGGCAAGGATCAGATCGCAGACTTCGCGCACTGCGCCGCGGCCGCCCGGCCGACGGGTCACGTAATGCGCGCGCGCCTGCACCGCGGCGGGCGCGTCGGGAACCGCGATCGCGAGGCCGCAGCGTGCGAACAGCGCAACGTCGGGCAGGTCGTCGCCGACGTGCGCGCACGCGGCCGGCGGCAGTCCGAGCTCTGCCCGCAGCCGCTCCCATGGCGCGACCTTGTTCTCGGCGCCCAGGACGACGCGGTGGACGCCGAGCTGGCGCGCGCGGTGGGCGACGGCGGGCGCGTTGCTGCCGGTGATCCACGCGATCTCGATGCCTGCGTGCATCGCCATCTTCATCCCCACGCCGTCGAGCGCGGAGAACGCCTTCATCTCGCGGCCGTGGTCGTCGACGTAGATGCGGCCGTCGGTGAGAACGCCGTCGACGTCGAGCGTGACGAGGCGGATGCCGCGCGCGCGCCCGGTGAAATCGTCGGTCATCAGACGACCCGCGCGCGGAAGAGGTCGTGCAGGTGCAGCGCGCCGACCAGCCGCCCGCCGGCGTCGACGACCAGAAGCTGCATCACCTTCGGCGCCGTTTCCATCAGCTCGACGCAGTCGATCGCGAGGCGGTCGTCATTGATCGTCCGCGGCGACTTCGTCATCACCTCGATCGCCTGCACCGCGGCGACGTCGTGGACGCGGCCGAGGCAGCGGCGCAGGTCGCCGTCGGTGATGACGCCGGCGACGCGGCCCGCGGCGTCGACGATTGCCGTCATCCCCATCCCCTTGCCGCTCATCTCGACGACGGCGGCGCCGAGCGTTGCATCGGTGCCGACGATCGGCAGCGCGCTGCCGGAGCGCATGACGTCGCGGACCGTGGTCAGCAGCTTGCGGCCCAGCGATCCGCCCGGGTGCGAACGCGCGAAGTCGTCGACCGAGAAGCCGCGCGCGTCGAGCAGCGCCAGCGCCAGCGCGTCGCCGAGCGCCAGCGCCGCCGTCGTGCTCGCCGTCGGCGCGAGCCCGAGCGGGCAGGCCTCGGCGTCCACCGCGGCGTCGAGGTGGACGTCGGCGCCCTGTGCCAGCGACGACTGCTCGTTTCCCGTCAGCGCGACGATCCGCGCGCCCTGCCGCTTCAGGTGCGGCATCAGCAGCACCAGCTCGTCGGTTTCGCCGGAATTGGACATCATCACGACGACGTCCTCTGGCGTGATCATCCCGAGGTCGCCGTGCGAGGCCTCCGCCGGATGGACGAAGAACGCCGGCGTGCCGGTCGACGCGAGCGTGGCCGCGAGCTTTCGCGCAATGTGGCCCGACTTGCCGATGCCGGACACGACGACGCGGCCGCGGCAGTGGAGGATCAGCGCCACCGCGGCGACGAACGGCGCGCCGAGCCGGGCCGACAACGACACGATCGCCGCGGCCTCGGTCGCGAGCACGTCGCGGGCGAGCGCCAGCGCCCGCGCCACGTCCACGCCGGCGGGCGCGGCAGGCTTGGAGAGGGGAGCGCTCATTGTTGCAGTATAACCGAGCGCTACGCCGGGACCGGCCGTGGCATCCGGCGCGCGCGCTCATCCATGCTACAGTCGTCCGATCCCGTCCGCGCCCGCGGAGAACGTCGCCGCGCCGCCCCATGCCGCAGACGCTGCCCCTGATCCTGATCCTGCTCGGCGCCGCGGTCGTCGCCGTCGTCATCTGCCGGCTGATCCGGCTGCCGCCGATCCTCGGCTACGTCGTCGTCGGCATGGCGATGGGGCCGCACGCGCTGGCCGTGGTGCCAGACTCGGCCGACGTCAGGAAGCTCGCCGAGTTCGGCATCGTGTTCCTGATGTTCTCGATCGGGCTCGAGTTCAGCCTGCCGCAGCTGAGCGCGATGCGGCGCGCCGTGTTCGGGCTGGGCCTGGCGCAAGTCACGATCACCACCGCTGCGGCGATGGTCGGCCTGTACTTCTTCGGCTACGGTTGGCAGACGGGCTTCGCGCTCGGCGGGATGCTGGCGATGAGCTCGACGGCGATCGTCTCGAAGATGCTGGCCGAGCGGATGGAGCTCGCGTCGCCGCACGGCCGCGACGTGATGGGGATCCTGCTGTTCCAGGACCTCGCGGTCGTCGCCTTCCTGATCGTGATCCCGTCGCTCGGCAAGGGCGGCGGCGAGCTGATGGGCGACCTCGCGGTGGCGGCGCTGAAGGCCGCCGCTGCGCTGGTCGTGATCCTGTTCGTCGGCCAGAAGCCGATGCGCGCATGGTTCCACGTCGTCGCGCGGCAGAAGAGCTCCGAGCTGTTCATGCTGAACCTGCTGCTGGTGACGCTGGGCCTCGCCGCGCTGACCGAGTTCGCCGGGCTGTCGCTCGCGCTGGGGGCGTTCCTCGCCGGCATGCTGATCGCGGAGACCGAGTACCGCTATCAGGTCGAGGAGGACATCAAGCCGTTCCGCGACGTTTTGCTCGGCCTCTTCTTCGTCACCGTCGGCATGACGCTCGACCTGCGAATGGTCGCCGCGCACTGGGTCTACGTGCTGGTGCTGCTGATCGGGCCGGTTGTCGCGAAGCTGGTGCTGGTCGTGCTGCTGTCGCGCCTGTTCGGGGCGCCGCTCGGAACGGCGCTGCGCACCGGCTTCTATCTCGCGCAGGCCGGCGAGTTCGCGCTGGTGATGCTGGCGCTCGCCTACGACAGCGGGCTGGTCGGCCCGCCGCTGACGCAGGCGGTGCTCGCGGCGATGGTGCTGTCGATGCTGTCCGCGCCGCTCCTGATCCACTTCGCAGAGCCGCTGGCGAGGAAGCTCACCGCCAACGACTGGCTGGCGCAGGCGGCGCAGCTCACCCGGATCGCGGCAACGACGATGGCGCGGCAGGACCACGTGATCATCTGCGGCTTCGGCCGTAGCGGCCAGAACCTCGCCCGGCTGCTGGAAGCGGAGGACATCGCGTTCCTCGCCCTCGACGCCGATCCGCAGCGGGTGCGCGAGGCGGCCGGCGAGGGCGGCACCGTCGTCTACGGCGACGCCGGGCGCAAGGAGGCGCTGACGGCCGCCGGCCTCGCGAAGGCGCGCGCGGTCGTCATCACGTTTGCCGACGTCGCCGCCGCGCTGAAGATCCTGCACCACGTCCACGAGGCGCGGCCGGAATTGCCGGTCGTCGTGCGCACGCTCGATGACACTGAGCTCGACCGGCTCCTCACCGCCGGCGCGGCCGAGGTGGTGCCGGAGGTGCTCGAAGGCAGCCTGATGCTGGCGACCCATTCGCTGCTGCTGCTCGGCGTGCCGCTGAACCGCGTGCTGAAGCGGATCCGCGCGATCCGCGAAGAGCGTTACAGCCTGTTCCGCGGCTTCTTCCACGGCGCGACGGATGCCGCGGACGCGGAGGAGAACCTGCAGCCGCGGCTGCATTCGCTGCTGCTGCCGGAACGCGCGGATGCCGTCGGCAAGTCGCTCGCCGAGATCGGGCTGGAAGGCGTGGTCGAAATGACCGCCGTGCGCCGGCGCGGCACGCGCTCGCAGCATCCGGGGCCGGCGTGGCGATTCGAGGTTGGCGACGTCGTCGTGCTGCTCGGTCGTCCGGTGCGCCTCGCGGTCGCCGAGCGGCTGCTGCTGCAAGGGCGCAGGCGGCATCCTCCTGACGCCGCGTGACGCCCCGGCGGAGCGCGTAACTGACCGCGGGTCATTGTGCCGGCGGTATCCGGGGGCTACAATCGCTGCCTTCGTCCTGACGCTTCTCTCCGCGTGACCCCCTTCGCCCCAACCGTGCCGGCCGCCGATGCCGCGATGCCCGACAACGCCGTGCTTCTCGACGGCGTGACGTTCGCCTACGACCGGCGGGCGGTGCTCGACGGCATCACGATGGCGATCCCGCGCGGCAAGGTTGTCGCGATCATGGGCGGCTCGGGCTGCGGCAAGACGACGATCCTGCGGCTGATCGGCGGTCAGCTCCGGCCGCAGTCGGGCCGGGTGCTGGTTGCGGGGCAGTCGGTGCCCGATCTCGGCCGCGACGCGCTGTACGAGCTGCGCCGGCGCTTCGGGATGCTGTTCCAGTTCGGCGCGCTGTTCACCGACATGTCGGTCTACGAAAACGTCGCCTTCGCGCTGCGCGAGCACACCGACCTGCCGGAGGAGCTCGTGCGCGACCTCGTGCTGATGAAGCTGCACGCCGTCGGCCTGCGCGGTGCGGCGCAGCTCATGCCCTCGGAGCTGTCCGGCGGCATGGCGCGACGGGTGGCGCTCGCGCGCGCGATCGCGCTCGACCCGATGCTGGTGATGTACGACGAGCCGTTCGCCGGCCTCGACCCGATCTCGCTCGGCGTCGTCGGCCAGCTCATCCGCAGGCTCAACGATGCGCTCGGCATCACGTCGGTCGTCGTCACCCACGACGTCTACGAGTCGCTGAAGATCGTCGATTACCTGTACTTCGTGTCAGAGGGGCGGATCGTCGCGCAGGGAACGCCGGCCGAGGTTCGCGCGTCGGGCGACGCGTATGTGCGCCAGTTCGTCGACGGCGAGCCCGACGGGCCGGTGCCGTTCCACTATTCCGCTGCGCCCTACGGCGAAGCGCTGCTCGCCCATGCCTGACGCGGCGGCCTCCGGGGTTTCGTTGATCCTCCGCCGGCTGGGGGCGGGGACGCTCGCGTTCGTCGCCCGGCTGGGCTACGCCGCGCGGTTTTCGGTCGCCGTCGTCGCGCATTCACCGTCGGCGTTCCGGCGGCTGCGGTTGACGCTGCGCGAGATCTACTTCTCCGGCGTGCTGTCGCTGATCATCATCCTCGTCTCGGGGCTGTTCGTCGGGATGGTGCTGGCGCTGCAGGGCTACGATGTGCTGCAGCGCTACGGCGCCTCCGAATCGCTGGGCGTGCTGGTCGCGCTGTCGCTGGTGCGGGAACTCGGGCCGGTCGTCGCGGGTCTGTTGTTCGCGAGCCGCGCCGGCAGCGCGATCACCGCCGAGATCGGGCTGATGAAGGCCACCGAGCAGCTCTCGGCGATGGAGATGATGGCCGTCGATCCGCTGGCACGGGTCGTCGCGCCGCGGTTCTGGGGCGGCGTGGTGTCGATGCCGGTGCTCGCCGCGCTGTTCTCGACGCTGGGCGTGTTCGGTGCCTATATAGTGGGCGTCAAGCTGATCGACATCGACGCCGGCGCGTTCTGGGGCAACATGCAGGCCGCCGTCGACTTTCGCCGGGACATCGTCAACGGAATCATCAAGAGCTTCGTTTTCGGGGCTGCGGTCAGCCTGATCGCCGTGTTCGAGGGTTACGACGCCAATCCGACCGCCGAGGGCGTGTCGAGCGCGACGACGCGGACCGTCGTCGGCAGTTCGCTCACCATCCTCGCCCTCGACTTCGTGCTCACCGTGTTCATGTTCAGGGGCGTTGGCGCATGATGAAGAACGAGACCGCACGACAGGGGGCCGCATGAACCGCTCGACCATCGACCTCTGGGTCGGCATCTTCGTCGCCCTCGGCATCGGCGCGATCCTGTTCCTCGCGCTGAAGGTGGGCAACCTGGTGTCGTTCGGCGCGACCCCGGGCTACCGGCTCGAAGCGCGGTTCGACAACATCGGCGGCCTGAAGCTGCGCGCGCCGGTCAAGGCGGCGGGCGTGGTCGTCGGCCGGGTCGAGCAGGTCCGGTTCGATCGTCAAACCTATCAGGCGGTGGTCACGATGAAGATCGACAACGGCAACGAATTCACCGCCGACACGATCGCGTCGATCCTGACGTCTGGGCTGCTCGGCGAGGTCTACATCGGGCTCGACGTCGGCGGCGACACGAAGATGCTCGCCGACGGCGGCAAGATCGCCAAGACGCAGTCCGGCGTCGTGCTCGAGAAGCTGATCGGCCAGTTCCTGTTCAACAAGGCCGCCGAAGGGAGCAGCAAGTGAACGCCGTCGCGCGCGCCGTCGCCCGCACCATTGCCGCCGCTGCGACCGCAACGCTCATGGCCGGCTGCGCGCTGGGGCCGACCAAGGGCGATCCGCTGGAGCCGTGGAACCGCGCGATGTACGCGATCCACGAGCCGATCGACACCAACGTCGTCCGGCCGGTGGCGCAGGCCTACGTCGACTACGTGCCGCGCCTGTTCAGGCTCGCGGTCTCCAACGTCTTCAACAACATCGACGACCTGTTCTCGGCGGTCAACGGGCTGCTGCAGGGCAAGCCGGAGAAGGCCGGCAACGATCTCGGCCGCGTGCTGATCAACACCGGGTTCGGCTTCGGCGGCCTGATCGACATCGCCAGCGACGCGGGCATCGAGCGGGGGCTGGAGGATTTCGGCCAGACGTTCGGCGTCTGGGGCTTCCCGCAGGGGCCGTACCTGTTTGTCCCGATGTTCGGGCCGACGACGGTACGCGACGGCACCGGCACGCTCGTCCGTGTGTACCTCGGCCCGGTCGGCTTCATCCCCGACGTCGTGGTGCGCAACAGCCTGTACGGGCTCGGCGCCGTCGATGTCCGCGCGCAGGCGCTCGACACGTCGGTGATCATCGACAAGGCGGCGCTCGACCGTTACACGTTCATCCGCCGCGCGTACCTGCAGCGGCGCGAGTACCTGGTCAACGACGGCAAGAAGCCGCCTGAAAAAGAGGACGACGAATGACTCCCGGATTCCGCCGCTGGACCCGCGCCGCCGCGCTCGCGATCGCCGTCGCCGCCACACCGGCGCTCGCACAGGAGGCGCCCGACGCGCTGGTCAAGCGGGTGTCGCAGGACGTGTTGCAGTCGATCAAGTCCGACCCGCTGATCCAGGCCGGCAACGAGGCGCGAATCCGCGAGGTCATCGACGGGAAACTGCTGCCGAACTTCGACTTCCAGCGGATGACGGCGCTGGCGATGGGACGCAACTGGCGGTCGGCGAGCCCCGACCAGCAGAAGCGGGTGGTCGACGAATTCCGCACGCTGCTCGTGCGCACGTACTCCGGCGCGCTCAACCAGTACCGCAACGAGACGATCGACTACAAGCCGCTGAAGATGGCGGCGAGCGACACCGACGTCACCGTGCGCACCGCGGTGCAGAAGCCGGGAGGGCAGCCGGTGCCGATCGACTACAGCATGGCGAAGACGGGGGACGGCTGGAAGGCGTACGACGTCATCGTCGGCGGCGTGTCGCTCGTCACCAACTACCGCGACGAATTCAACGAGCAGGTGAAGAACGGCGGCGTCGACGGCCTGATCAAGGCGCTTGCCGACCGCAACAAGGGGGGCGCGGCGAAATGATCGGACCGCGTGGGCACGACGCGCCGACGACGGGCGGGTTCGCCCTGGATGCCGGTGGCGGCCGCTGGCTCGGCACCGGCGCGCTGACGTCCGTCAACGCCGGCGGCGTGCTCGAGGCGGCGACGGCGCTGCCGCTGCCTTCCGACGGCGTCGTCGATTGTGGCGGCCTCGGCGCCGTCGACTCGGCCGCGGTCGCCGTGCTGCTCGCGCTGAAGCGCCGCGCCGGCGAGGCCGGCCGTCCGCTCCGATTCGTCAATCTGCCCCCCGCGCTGGCGGCGCTGGCGAGCCTCTACGACGTCGAAGGCATCCTCGCTTCGCATTGACCGCTCCCGCACCGGTGCGACGTCCGTAACCGCCGTCGCACCGTTCCCGCTGCTCCTGCCGCCATGCCCGCCGCCGTCGAAGTCACCAACGTCACCCGCCGCTTCGGCCCCGTGCAGGCGCTGGCCGGCATCGACCTCGCCGTCGAGCGCGGTGAGTTCTTCGGCCTGCTCGGGCCCAACGGCGCCGGCAAGACGACGCTGATCTCGGTGCTGGCCGGCCTGACCCGCGCCGACACCGGCACCGCGCGGATCCTCGGCCACGACGTCGTCACCGATTACCGCGCCGCGCGTCGCGCGCTCGGCGTCGTGCCGCAGGAACTGGTGTTCGATCCGTTCTTCACGGTGCGCGAGACGCTCGAGATCCAGTCCGGCTACTTCGGCATCCGCGACAACGCGGCGTGGATCGACGAGCTTCTGCACCACCTCGACCTCACGGTGAAGGCGAACGCGAACATGCGCTCGCTGTCCGGCGGCATGAAGCGGCGGGTGCTGGTCGGGCAGGCGCTCGTCCACAAGCCGCCGGTGATCGTGCTCGACGAACCGACGGCGGGCGTGGACGTCGAGCTGCGGCAGAGCCTGTGGGCGTTCATCCGCAAGCTGAACCGCGACGGCCACACGATCATCCTCACCACGCATTACCTCGAGGAGGCCGAAGCGCTGTGCGGTCGCATCGCGATGCTGAAGGCGGGCAAGGTCGTCGCGCTCGACACCACGCACAACCTGCTGTCGCGCTTCGCCGGCATCACCGTGCGGCTCGTCGCCAGCCGGATTCCCGCGGCGTGGCAGCCGCGCGTGCTGCGGGAGGAGGGCGGCGCGTCGTTCATCGGGCTCGACCGCCACGCCGACCTCGAAGGGCTGCTCGCGGCGCTGCGCACCGACGGCATCGCGATCGGCGAGCTGGCGCTGCAGGAAACCGACCTCGAGCACGTGTTCCTGAAGATCGTGGGCTCGTCGCGCGCGGCGGCGACGACGGCCGAAACGGTGGGGGCGCGATGACGGCGGCCTTCGTCGGATCCGGCTGGCGGACGCTGCTCTACAAGGAGCTGCTGCGCTTCTGGAAGGTCGCGTTCCAGACGATCCTGGCGCCCGTGCTGACGGCGCTGCTCTACCTGCTGATCTTCTCGCACGTGCTCGAAGCCAACGTGTCGGTGTTCGACGGCAAGGTCCGCTACACGGCGTTCCTGATCCCCGGCCTGGTGATGATGTCGGTGCTGCAGAACGCGTTCGCCAACAGCTCGTCGTCGCTGATCCAGTCGAAGATCACCGGCAACCTGATCTTCATCCTGCTGCCGCCGCTGTCGCCGGTCGACTTCTTCGCCGCCTACGTCGTCGGGGCGATGGTGCGCGGGCTGGTGGTCGGACTCGGCGTGTTCGCGGTGACGCTGTTCTTCATCCCGTCGCTGATCGCGATGCCGCACCCGCTGTGGGCAATCGCGTTCGCGCTCCTCGGCAGCGCGATCCTCGGCACGCTGGGCCTTATCGCGGGCATCTCGGCCGACAAGTTCGACCAGCTCTCGGCGTTCCAGAACTTCATCATCATGCCGCTGACGTTCCTCTCCGGCGTGTTCTACTCGATCCACACGCTGCCGCCGTTCTGGCAGGGGCTGTCGCGCTTCAACCCGTTCTTCTACATGATCGACGGCTTCCGCTACGGCTTCTTCGGCCTGTCCGACGTGCCGCCGGCGACGAGCCTCGCCATCGTCGCCGGCTGCTGCCTCGCGCTGTCGCTGCTCACGCTCGCGCTGCTGCAACGCGGATGGAAGATGCGGCGCTGATCGCCGTCCCCCGTTTCGTCCACCGGAATCCCGTCATGGTCACTCCCGAATCGATCCGCCAGTCGATCGCCGCCGGCCTGCCCTGCGACCGCATCGAAGTCCGCGGCGACGGCCAGCACTTCGAGGCGCTCGTCGTCAGCATCGCGTTCGACGGCCTCACCAAGGTCCGCCAGCACCAGCTCGTCTACGCGGCGATGGGCGACCGGATGCGCGAGGAAGTCCACGCGCTGTCGATGACCACGCTGACGCCCGCGCAGTGGGCGGCCCGTCCCGGGAGCTGAGGTGGACAAGCTGCTGATCGAAGGCGGCCGCCCGCTCGAAGGCGAGATCCGCGTCTCCGGCGCGAAGAACGCCGCGCTGCCGATTCTCTGCGCCGCGCTGCTCACCGCGGAGCCGGTCACGCTGACCAACGTCCCGGTGCTGAACGACGTGCGGACGATGCACACGCTGCTGGCGCAGATGGGTGTCGCCGTCGACACCCGCACGCCGGGCACCGTCGCGCTCGACGCGGCGCGGATCGACTGGCCGCTCGCCCCGTACGAGCTGGTGAAGACGATGCGCGCGTCGATCCTGGCGCTGGGGCCGCTGGTCGCGCGCTGCGGCGAGGCGCGGGTGTCGCTGCCCGGCGGCTGCGCGATCGGGCTGCGGCCCGTCGACCAGCACGTGAAGGGCCTCTGCGCGATGGGCGCCGAGATCGACCTCGACCACGGCTACATCGGCGCGCGCACGCGGCGGCTTTCGGGCGTCAAGTTCGTGTTCGACGTCGTGACCGTCACCGGTACCGAGAACCTGATGATGGCGGCCACGCTCGCCGACGGCACGACGACGCTCGAGAACGCCGCGCGCGAGCCGGAAGTCGTCGACCTCGCTCGCTGCCTCGTCGCAATGGGCGCGAGGATCACGGGTGCGGGCAGCGACCGGATCACGATCGAAGGCGTCGAGCGGCTCGGCGGCACCACGCACGCGATCATGCCGGACCGGATCGAGACCGGCACGTTCCTCGCGGCGGTGGCCGCGACCGGCGGCGATGCGACGGTCCGCGGCACGCAGGCCGACACGCTGCAGGCGGTGCTCGACAAGCTGGCCGAAGCCGGCGCGGAAATCAACGTCGACGGCGACGCGATCCGCGTGCGTTGTCACGGTCCGCTCGCCGCGTTCAACCTGCGAACGGCGCCGTACCCAGCGTTCCCGACCGACATGCAGGCGCAGATGATGGCACTGGCCACGCGCGCGTCCGGCACCACGGTGATCACCGAGACGATCTTCGAGAACCGGATGATGCACGTGCAGGAACTCGTGCGGCTGGGCGCCGACATCGAGGTCGAGGGCAACACCGCGATCGTCCGCGGCGTGCCGAAGCTCACCGGCGCCGACGTGATGGCGACCGACCTGCGCGCCTCCGCCTGCCTCGTCATCGCCGGCCTCGTCGCCGAGGGGCAGACGACGATCGACCGCATCTACCACCTCGATCGCGGCTACGAGCGGATCGAGGACAAGCTCTCCGCACTCGGCGCGCGGATCCGGCGGACGTCCTGACGCGGTGGACGTCGGTCCGGAAAGTCCAAGCGGTTCAGGCTGACTGCGGCTCAGTTCGCCGTGAACGCGTCAAGATTACGCCAATTCTCTCAGAATGCCGCAATCGCGCGCACGTTGCACTCGATGGCATCGGTCGCGCAATGCCTTCAACTGACGCTCCAGTAACGCTAGCTCCCGTTGTTGCTCCCGCACCTTCTGCAGGTGTTTGTCGAGTAACGCGTTGACCTCGCCGCAGTCGGCATCCGGTTCGTCAGCGAGTCCGAGCAGCCGGCGAATTTCACCAAGGTCGATTCCAAGCGCCCGGCAGTGGCGAACGAAGCGCAAGCGCTTCTCGGCGTCGGAACCGAAGCCGCGATAGTTCGCGCCACGAACGGCAGGAAGTGTTGCCACAGGCAACATTCTGACATTGCCGCCGCGAGCCAAGGCATGAGCCTACGGCGCGAAGGACGTGCGGCTGTCGGATAGGTGACCGCGGGACCTTACCTGATCTGTCGTTCGACAAAAGCGAAACCATACCAGGCGAACGGGATCGACGTGGCGCCATGCAGGTGTGCAAGTCTTCCTGAAGATCACCCACCGTCTGACGCTGCGGGCCGCGTTTCAGTGTGCGCACGTGGTTACGGCTTTACGGCGAGCAGCGAGACGCTCTTTACCCCAAATTTCTTGCTGGCGCCGCGGGCGTTATCCGATATGAACTGGTAGGCGGGATTGTCCTCGACTTTGATCACGCGCAGGCCCGAAGCCTCAATTTGCGCGCGGTAATCATCCTGCTGAGCAGCGCCACCGATGCAAGCCGCCCAGAGCGTCGAATTGCAGACAATGTTCTCTGGCAACTGCACCTCGGTGACGATGTCCGAGATCGCCAGCCGTCCGCCCGGCTTCAACAGACGCGCTGCCTCTCGGAAGACCTTCGGTTTTTCCGTTGCGAGATTGATGACGCCATTGCTGATCACGACATCGGCCAATGCGTCGGGGAGGCCGACCTCTTCGATGTAACCTTTGATGTAGGCGACATTGTTGAAGCTATCGCGATTGCGGAGGCGTTCGGCCTTCGTCCGTTGCGCGTCGGTCATGTCGACGCCTATGATCTTTCCACGAGGCCCCACCTTGAGGGCGGCGACGAACGTGTCCATGCCCGAGCCGCTGCCCAGATCGATGACGGTTTCGCCGTCCTTGATATTGGCCAGGTGGAAATAGTAGCCGACGCCGGCGAACGACTCGATCGCCTCGGCCGGAATGCGGTCAAGGTCGGCCGCTGCGTAGCCGAGACGCTCGGCGAGCGCGCGTCCCATTTCGAAGTGGAACTCGCCGTGCGGGTTCTCGGCGACGCTGCGGTACATGTCCTTTACCTTGGTTTCGAGCTCTTTCGGATCGAAGGTCGTTGCCATCGGTCGCCCTCTCCGGCTTGCCGGTCATGTTGTTGAGCGACAGGCCATAACCGGTCGGCTCGGATGCCGATCATAATCTGCTTTGCCGTTGGACGTAGCCCCGTTCTCGGAGCGATCACGCTGCGGAACGGCGAGCCATCCGCGCCGGGACCTTTTCTCTAACGGTAGACCTGGTGCTCTCGCCTGAGGCGCTTGCGCTTCTGTCCAACTAGCCCGCGACGCCTACGTCACCGGCCACCACCAGGAATGCGCCGAGCAGCGGCCGCTGCGAGAGTACGCGCTCGACCCAGCGCGAGATCGCGCCGCCTTCGGGAAGAAAGACGGCACCACGAAACGTCAGATTGGCCGCCGGCAGCCCATTGAACAGCGCGCGGATCTCGCGGGCGGTGTGCCAATGCGCCCCGCGATACGCTCCCAGGCCACCGTAGCGGCCTTTTCGCAGGTAGAGCAAGCTGCGACGGTTGAGCAGACCGATGGCGAAGCGCTTGCGCGTAACGCGCAGGATCTCCTGCACGGCGCGCCTTGCATCGTCGATGAAGCAAAGTGCCGTGACGGACACTGTGCAATCAAAGCTGCGATCAGCGAACGGCAGTGATTCTGCGGACCCCAGACAGTATTGCTCGGTCGCCGCACCCTGTGTCCGCGCGAAATCCAGCCAGGCGGAATCCGGGTCGAGCCCGACCACTTTGAGCCCGCACTCGCCGGCGAAGCGTCGTGTGAAGTACCCGGTGCCGCAACCTGCGTCAAGCAGCGTCTCACCGCGCTCAGGTCGCAGGAGCGCCCTGAGCAAGCGAAACTCTGTCTCGCCGATCCATGCCCCGCGTGGAGTGCGATACCACGAATCGTAAGCTTCGGCATCCACCAGCTGCTCCATCACGAGCATTCGTCGGTCGGCGGTGATGACTGGCCGATACGTGTTTAGCGCGTTGGCGCCATGTATCGAACGCCTGATCAGGCCAATGCAACGTTCGTCTCGATGGGCAATCCCGCAACGCGCCACTCCGCGATGCCATCGTCGAGGAGCCGCGCCCGAAAGCCGTTCTGAAGCAACAGAGTCACAGCATCGCGTGCGAGCAGGCCGAACGGACCGCGACAGTAGACGACGATGTCCTTGTTGCGGGGCAGTTCACGGAGTCTCCCTTCAATGTCCGCCATTGGCATCGAACGCGCAAACGGCAAGTGGCCAGTCGCGAACTCGTTTGCAGGCCGCACATCGATCACGATGACCTTACCTCGGCGAGCCGAATCGATCATCGCTTGGCGATCCGGAGGCACCGGGTGCTCCGCGAGGGAGAGACGCTCGAGCTGTCGGAGTTCCGCGAATCGCGCTTCGGCGAAGGTCCGGAGTGCGACCCAGAACCGGACGACCTCGTCGTCGCTGAGCCGGTAATGGACATACCGGCCGACCTTGCGCGTGCGCACCAGGCGCGCCGCCTTCAGTTCCTTGAGGTGTGCGCTCGCGCTCTTTCCATCCAGGTCAGCCTGTTGCGCCAGGGTCTCGACAGACATTTCCCCCTGGCACAACAGCTGGATCAATTCGAGGCGCTTGGGGCTCGCGGCAGCTTTGCCGACGCGCGCGACCTGCTCGAAAAGGAGGCTCTTGATTTCGCGGTTGGATGTCACGTCATCGTCGCGTAGCGTGCTCAACGCCTCGCCACGGCCTATGCCGGCCTGATCAGGTCGCGCCACCGCGTGATCAACGCGTGCGCCGCATAGCGAACTTCTTCCTCGGTGGTGAGGGTACCCACCGACAGCCGCACAGCGCCCATGGCCCGCTGGATACCGATCCCCATAGCGGCCAGCACCCCGCTTGCCGATCCGGTGTCGGCATGGCACGCCGATCCGACGGAAGCGGCGACGTCGCCATCGACGGCGTGCAGCAGCTCGCGTCCGCTGACGCCGGGGAAGGACACGTTCAGGGTATTGGGCAGGCGATGCTCCGCATGGCCGTTGAGGATCAATCCCTCAACCCCGTCGCTGAGCAGTTGATGCAGCAGATCGCGCATTCGGCGCACCAACATCTGGACCATGGGGAGGCACTCGCGGGCCAGCCTCGCGGCCTCGCCGAGCCCGACGACCCCGGGGACGTTCTCGGTTCCGGGTCGCAGGCCACCTTCGTGGTCCGCCCCGACCATCACCGGCAGGATGGGCGTTCCGCGGCGAACGTAAAGTGCACCAACTCCCTTGGGCGCATAGAACTTGTGCCCGGCCATCGTCAGCAAATCCACGCCGAGGTCTTCGATGTTCACGGGAAGTTTTCCGACCGATTGCGCGGCGTCCGTATGGACCAGAGCGCCCCGTGCGTGGGCGATTTCCGCGATTTTGACGATACTCTGAAGTGTTCCAACTTCATTGTTCGCGTGCATGACGGTGACCAATGCCGTGTCGTCGCGCAGGGCGCCTGCGATGGCGCCCAGATGCACTCTGGCGTCGCCATCCACCGGCACAATCGTGACATCCCAACCCTCATC
Source organism: Betaproteobacteria bacterium (assembly GCA_040007035.1). Taxonomy (GTDB): domain Bacteria; phylum Pseudomonadota; class Gammaproteobacteria; order Burkholderiales; family Casimicrobiaceae; genus CAIWHR01. The sequence continues at coordinate 25,778 of JBDTVU010000030.1, forward strand.
CTTCAGGCGCAGGCAAGGCTGCATGACGGCCGGATGCTCGATTGCGGACGTAATGATGTGCTTCCGCTTTGTCCGCAAAGCCTTTGCAACCCCGAGAATGGCGAGGTTATTCGCCTCGGTGGCGCAACCGGTGAACACGATCTCCGCCGCCGTCGCACCGATGAGCGCAGCAACCAGCGCACGCGCCCGGGCTACCGCCTCATGCGCCTGGCGGCCATAGAAGTGAGATGAAGACGGATTGCCGAAGTCCGTACGCAGGAACGGCTCCATGGCGTCCGCGACCTCCGGTGCGATAGGTGTGGTCGCGTTGTAGTCAAGATAGACGGGACGTTTCATGTCGCTACGCCTTCCGGCACAGTGGGGCGTCGACCGGATTGTCGACACTTTGCACAATCGCGGAGACCAGCGCGGTAACCTCCTCCGGTGTGAAGTGTTCGAAGAGGCGGCGGGCGATGGCGCCGGAGAGCCGAACCACGCAAGGCCGACCGTCGGCGAGCGTGACCGTGACCCCGGCGACCCGGTGGGTAACCCAACCTTCTTTCGACTCCGCGTCGACCATCTGCTCGTTCATCAGCGTTGCGTACTCGGCCTCGATTCGTTCCAGCACCGCGTCCGCAAGGTCTTCGGGCAGTGCCACGACAAACCCACCCATCGGGTCCTGGCGAATCTCGCTGGCGACGCCTGTGGCTGAAACAAACTCGACGAAGCGATCACGCATCGCTTCGTCGAACAGGCTGTAGTCGGTACTCATTCCGGCCCCTCGGTTCCTTATCCGGCGAATAGTGGCCTGATGGTGCTTGCAAATTTGCGGATCGATTTCACATGAGTTGCGCGATCTCCCGACATCTCCGGCGTCGGCGTGAGCCGGGTCAGAAGGCGTCCGGCAAGCTTGCTGAACCGAAAAACGCGCAGTTCGCCAGGAGTCGTGGCGAGTTCCTCAAAACACCATCACTTTATCGGCCGACTGCGTCCATGTGGTCAATTCGGCGAGCGTGCTCTTGTGCGCCCCCTCCATCAGCTCCGCTTCGGTGATGCCTCGCGCGTCCATGCAGGTTCCGCACACGCCGATCTGGGCCCCGCTGCGCACCACACGACCGAGCATGAGCTGCAGGTTGTAGAAGCCCTCGGGAACCTTCTGGCCGCCCTTGGCGCAGGCGGCGGCATCGCCCATCAGAAAGACCTTCACTTCTTCGCCCTTCACCTTGGACAGTGAACCCGCCAAACGCACGCCGTTGTAGCTCCGTTCAGTGCCGTATGGCGCGTCGTTGAGGATGAACAGGTTTTTCATCGTGTTGCCCTCACTTTGTTTCAGGTGTCGGTCTCGCGTGCGATGGCGAATCCCGAGAGATTCCACTGCTCCATGCCGCCACGGACGATTACGACGTCCGCGATCCGTGCCGCCATCAGCAATTCGGCGGCTTTCGCGGAACGTTTGTCGGTGCGGCACACGATGGCCACGCACCGCTGCTGCGACGATTCGAGTTCACGAATGCGTGCCGGCAGATCGGGCAGGGGAATGTTGACGGACGCAGAGATGTGTCCCAGGGGTCCGCTGAACTCGTCGGGTCCGCGTACGGTCATCGCGTAACTTGGCTTTGCTGACCGAGGGAATAGCCGCCCGGGCCGGTGCGAAACGGTTGCAGCAGCATCCGGTCCAACCACAGCTCCCGCGACGCACGGAATTGGTCGATGCCGATCGTCATCGCCGCATGACCGGTCTGGGGCTGCGCCCGGTAGGTGCCGAACAGGCGGTCCCACCACGGCACGTTGAACCCGAAGTTGCTGTTGGTCTCGCGCGGGTCGATGGAATGGTGGACGCGGTGCATGTCCGGCGTGACCACCAGCCAACGCAAGATCCGGTCGACGCCCGACGAAAGGCGCACGTTGCCATGGTTGAACATCGACGCGCCGTTGAGCAGGATCTCGAACACCAGCACGGCCACGGCCGGCGGCCCCAGGACGAGGATCAGCGCAAACTTGAACAGCATCGACAGGACGATTTCGACCGGATGGAAGCGTGCGCCGGTGGTCACATCGAAGTCGAGGTCGGCATGATGGACGCGATGCAGGCGCCAGAGCACCGGCACCGCATGGAACATCAGGTGTTGCAGGTAGATCGCCACGTCGAGCGCCAGCAGGGAGAGCACGATTGCCCACGCGTACGGCACCGGAAAGAGGTTGAGGACGCCCATGCCGCGGTCCGCGGCAACTCCGGCGACGCCTACCGCCGCCAGCGGGAGGATCGCGCGAACGACCATGCTGTTGAGGACGACGAGCGTCAGGTTGTTCGTCCAGCGCACCGCCTTGTTCTGCTGCAGGGCACGGCGCGGCGCCAGGAATTCCCAGACCGCCATGGCCGCAAAGATGCCGAAGAAACAGCCGAGCCGGACCGGCACCTCGTGGCTCAGGAGAAAGGCGTCCATAATGATCGGGGCATCGTGCTATCGCGGCTTGCCTGGAAGGCGGGAAACGGCTACTATATTCAATAGACCAATTGAATAATAGCATAGATTAAGCGGATTCCAGCAAATGTCAATCGAGAATTTCAAGAGTGACCTGTTCGAACAGTTCGCGCGCATCGGCAAGGCGCTGAGCAGCGGTAAACGGCTGGAGATGCTGGAGTCTCTCGCGCAAGGAGAACGCAGCGTCGAGAGCCTGGCGCAGATGACCGGGCTGTCGGTGGCCAACACTTCCCAGCACTTGCAGCAGTTGCGGCAGGCCGGGTTGGTGTCCGCGAGAAAGGAAGGCTTGTACGTCTACTGCCGTCTCGCGGGCGACGACATCGTCCGACTGCTGGCGGCATTGCGCGAGGTCGGGCAGGAACACCTGGCCGAGGTGGACAAGCTGGTGAAGCTGTACCTCGGCAGCAAGGACAGCCTGGAGCCCGTGCCGGTCAAGGAGCTGGTGCAACGCGCAAAGAAAGGGCTGGTCACCGTAATCGACGTGCGGCCGCCCGAGGAATATGCGGCGGGGCATATCCGGGGTGCGATCAACGTCCCGTTGACCGATCTGAAGAAACGCCTGAATGAATTTCCGCGAGATCAGGAAATCGTGGCGTATTGCCGCGGCCCGTACTGCGTGATGGCGTTCGAGGCGGTGGCCGAGCTGCGCAAGAAAGGTCGGCGGGCTCGCCGGTTGGAGGAGGGATTTCCGGAGTGGAAAAGTGCCGGGTTACCCGTTGACCGTGCGTGACTCGGTCGCCCGCGCGGCAAGTCTGCGCAAAGTGGCGCATTGAAACGTGTAGCGCGGCACCGGACGTTCTCGAGCCTTTCGACCGATGGCTGCCTGCATCGACACCATGCACCGCTGGAACGAGCGCTACGCCATCGCTGATTACCTGTATGGCGAGGCTCCCAACGCGTTCCTTCGGGCCAATGCCCATCGCCTGATGCCCCGCCAAACTGCGCTCTGCGTTGCCGATGGAGAGGGTCGCAACAGCGTCTGGCTGGCCGAGAGCGGCCTCACGGTGACGGCTTTCGATTTCGCGGAGACGGCGGTAGCGAAGGGCCGCGATCTGGCCGCCCGACGAGCGGTCACGGTCGACTACCGCGTAAGCGACATTTTTGACTGGTCGTGGGCCTCAAACCAGTTCGACATCGTGGTCGCCATCTTCATCCAGTTCCTGGACACCGGGGACCGTGAAGCGGTTTTCGACGATATGATGAATACGTTGAAGCCCGGCGGGTTGTTGTTGCTGGAAGGCTATCGGCCTGAGGAACTGGCCTACGGTACTGGCGGAGAACTCGACGAGAGCCGTCTCTATACGCGGGTGTGGCTCGAGCAACGATTCTTCGGTTGGGACATCCTCGATCTCAACGAGTATGACGCCGAGCTGCACGAGGGGGCGGCCCACATCGGGCTTTCCGCGCTTATCGATCTTGTTGCTCGCAAGCCGGCCAACCAGCGCAACGCGGCGTGATCCGGACGCTTCCGGCCGCCGGCCGGCGTTCGATGTCGTAATGACCGGCAGCGGCGGCCAACGGCGAACCTGCGAGGATGACGAACCAACGGCGCCCGGAGGCACCGTTGGTCGAGGAATGCCTGCCGCTACCTGGCTGGCGCGGGAGCGTCTTTCTTCGGATATTCCAGTTGCCAGAGGTCGGTGAAGATCGGTGCGCCGGGCATTTGCCAGCCCATGACTTCAGCCTGCTGGTCTCTTGCCTGCTGGATCTGCTTCATGCAATCGCCATGCTGCGGCGGAAAGTCCTTCTCCGTCTTGCCGACCCATTGATCCCGGGTCTTGTACCA
>JBDTVU010000031.1:0-29984 GCA_040007035.1 Betaproteobacteria bacterium
GCGCCGGCGGTGCCGGTCGGCGTTTCGCCCGAGGTGGCGAATGCCCTGTACGCGATCTACGCGCAATTCCTTGCCCGCACGGCCGCCACCGCGGCGACGGCACCCGAACGTCCGGTGGAGGCGTCGCCGGCAGACGGCTTCAGCTTCCCGCAGCTCGATTCGATGATGGCGCTGGGAACGTCGTCGGCGCTGGTCGCGGCGCTCGAGCGATGGCAGAGTTTCGAGTCGCACGTCGACGCCGCGTGGCAGCAGGCGCAGCCGGCCGGCCCGTCGATGCCGGCGCCGCCGCTGAACCGGATTCCGCTGATCCGCGAGGCGGTCGCCGACACCATCGTGAATCCGACCGACCGGATCACGATGGACGTGATCGCGCTGCTGTTCGACTACATCTTCCGCGACCCGTCGATCCCCGAATCACTGCGGACGACGTTCGCCCGGCTGCAGGTGCCGATCGCCAAGGCCGCGCTGCTCGACCGCTCGTTCTTCTCGAACAAGAAGCACCCGGCGCGCCGACTGCTCGACCATCTGGCCGCCGCGGCGATCGGCGCCGGCAACGACGACGCCTATCGCGGCTCGTTCGAGGCGATCGCGGCAAAGGTCGTCGACGAGGTCGCCGAGCATTTCAGGATCGACGTCGACGTATTCGAAAGCGCCGACGCCAAGCTGCAGCCGTTCGTCGAATCCGAGCAGCAGCAGACGGCGACCGCCCTCACCAGCGACGTCGCCGACGCGCTCGCCGCCGAGCAGCGCGAAGCGGACAGGTCCGCCGTCCGCGTGCTGTTGCGCGACAAGCTTGCCGGGCTCGACCTGCCGTTCGAGGTGCGCAGCTTCACCGAGACGATCTGGGGCGATTACCTGACCACGGTGAGGATCGAGCACGGTGCGGGCAGCGAGGTCTGGGCGTCTGCGCTGCACACGCTCGACGACCTGCTGTGGAGCATCACCGCCAAGGAGCGCACCGGGCACAAGGCCAAGCTGACCAGGATGATCCCGTCGCTGATCCGCGCGCTGCGTGTCGGATGCACGACGCTGAAGGCGGGCGGCGAGCGCGTCCAGTCGTTCTTCGAAGCGCTCTACAAGCTGCACATCGCCGCGCTGCGACCGGAGGCGCTCGACCCTGATTCGACCGCGGCCAACGACGTGACCGCCGGCCCACCGCTGCCGGTCGCCAACCTCCACGACTTCGTCAACGAGATGGTCGTCGGCACGTGGCTCGCCTTCCACCGCGACGACGGAACGGTCAACGCGCGGCTGTTCTGGATCAGCCCGCTGCGGACCAAGTACATCTTCACCAGCCGCGCCCGGGCGCGGGCATTCGCGTTCACGCCCGAGGAACTCGCGTACGAGATCGGCGCCGGCAAGGCGTCGCTCGTCGTCGAGCCGGTTCCGTTGTTCGACCGCGCGGTCAGCGCCGCGCTCGACACGCTGGCGGCGCAGAGGCCTCCGGCGGCCGCAGCCGCCTGAGCCCGCGTCCGTCGCTGCCGCTGCGGCCGCGCGCCACCCGGCGCCGCGCACAAGCATAATGGTGGGTTTTCGTCCCCTTCCGGAGTCCGCATGCGCCGCACCGCCTTCCGCTTCGTCGTCCTCGCCGGGCTCGCGCTCGTCGCCACCGCGCCTTCCGCACAATCCGCCGACGGCGCCCGCGCGGATCCGCGGACGATCCTCGCGGCGGCGAAGTCGGCGAGCGGCGGCGAGGCCTGGGATGTACTGAAGACGCAGCACAGCAAGGTCACGCTGTCGACCAGCGGCCTGACCGGCACCGCCGAGCGCTGGGCCGACATGGCCGCCGGGCGCTCGCTGCTGCGCTACGAGCTCGGGCCAATTCGCGGCGCAGTCGGCTACGACGGCACCGTTGCGTGGTCGGAGGACGCCTCCGGGCTTTCGCGCGCAGAAACGGACGCCGGTCCGCGGGAACTGGCGGTCAACGCCGCCTACCGCGACCGCCTCGCCTTCTGGTATCCGGACCGCGGCGCCGCCGAGATGGAGTACCGCGGCGTCGCCGAGGACGACGGCGCCGAATTCGACGTCGTCCGCATCACGCCGGCCGGCGGGCGGCTGTTCGAGCTGTGGGTCAACCGCCAGACGCACCTGATCGAGCGGCTGCTGGAGCGCGACGCCCAGCAGACGCGGACCGAGCACTACATGGACTTCCGCGCCGTGCAGGGCGTGCAGATCCCGTTTCGCGTCCGCTCCACGCGCGGCGATCCGAAGTTCGACGAACTCGTCGTCGTCGACGCGCTGGAGTACAACCGGCAGCAGGACGGCATCGCTTTCGGCCTCCCCGCGCCGCCGCGGCCGGACTTCGCGTTCCCGGCGGGCAAGTCGACGGTCGAGGTGCCGCTCGAGGTCCGCAACGGCCACCTGTTCATCCGTGTGACGCTGAACGGAAAGGGTCCGTACCGGATGCTGCTCGACGCGGGCGGCGCCAACGTGCTGATGCCGAGCGTCGTCGCGGCGCTGCGCCTTTCGCCTGGCGGCGGTCCGTCCGCCACGGGCGGCGCCCAGCCGGACGTCGCGCTGACGACGGTCGACAAGATGGACGTCGGCGGCATCGTGTTGGACGGGCAGGCGTTCGCGACGCTCGACTTCGGTGCGCTGGTGCGGCGGGTCGAGGGACTGGACGACGTCGCCGGGCTCGTCGGCTTCGAGCTGTTAAAGCGCTTTCCGGTGACGCTCGACTACGCAAGGTCGCGCGCGATCTTCCACAACCCGGCGACGTTCCGGTACGCCGGCAACGGCACCCGGGTGCCGATCCGCTTCGACGGCCGGATTCCCGCGGTCGACGGCAGCGTCGACGGCGTCGACGGCACCTTCGACATCGACACCGGCAACCGCGGCTCGCTGACGCTGACGTCGGCATTCGTCCAGCGCAACGGCCTCGTCGCGAAGTACGGTGCGACGCAGGACGTCATCTCCGGCGCGGGCGCAGGCGGCCACCTGCGCTCGCTGCTGGCGCGGGCGGGCGTGCTGAAGCTCGGCACGGTCGAGGTGGGGAAGCCGGTGACCGCGCTGTCGCGGCAGGCGCAGGAGGCGTACGCGAACCCCGACCTCGCCGGCAGCGTCGGTTACGGCGTGCTGCGCCAGTTCAGCGTCACGTTCGACTACGCCAGCGAGGCGTTGTATTTCGAGCGCAACGCGAACTACGGCCAGCCCGACGTCCACGAGCGCGCGGGCATGTGGATCGAGCGCGGAGCGAAAGGGTACGAAGTCGTGGACGTCGTCGCCGGCGGCCCGGCGGCACGAGCGGGACTCAAGGCCGGCGATGTGATCGTCGCCGTCAACGGCAAGGCGCCGGCAGCGATGCCGCTCGATCAGGTTCGCGCGGCGCTGAAGGCAGCACCGGGGACAAAGCTGTCGCTGAAATTCGCGTCCGGCAGCGTGAAGGTGATCACACTGCGCGATCTCATCTGATGTCGTCGTCGGATTGCCGCGGCGCGAGATTGACGGCGGTGCTGCACGCGCCTGGCCTTTGCACCGGCCGGCCTGCCCGACTCGCCGCCCTGCGAGGAAAACGACGATGACGGGGCCGTATCGAGCGCTTCCGCTGCTCGCGAGCCTGTGCACGGAGATCGACAACGCGTTCGTCGAGGAAGTCGGCCCGTTCGGGGGATGCTCTGCACCGAAGTGCTCAACCGCTGGCTCTCCACCGGCAACAAGCTGAAGACGTCGGTCCTCGAGCCGTACATCGAGATGCTGGCGAGCGAGATCGACGACCGGAAGCGGATGATCACGTTCGTCGCCAGGGCGCGCGGGATCGTCGGAGTCCGCTGAGCCACGCAGGCCGGCGGGAGCAAGCCGCCGGGCGGTGCCAACACGAGGGAGTGCCATGCTGAACCAGCGATCGTTGACCGTGCAGTTCGCCGCCGTCTTCCTGCTCGCGCTGGCGTTGGTCGGCGCGGGGTTCTACCTCATCCTCGACCGGATCTACGTCAATCAGCTGAAGAGCCAGGCCGAGACCGTCGCCGAAAACGTCGACGCGTTCGGCTCGTGGGTCGCCCAATACGGCCGGGTCTGGGTGCGCGACGACAACAAGAGCTACCTCGGCCACGTGAGCCTGCTGGAGCCGGACGAGCCGGCCGCCGGCGCCGCGTCGGCGAAGCTCACCCCGGTCGATTTCTACTCGAAGAATCCGGCGCTGGCGCAGCGCGAATACTCCGAGGTCGTCGAGCGCTCGCCGTCGCCGTCGAAGTTCCGGCTGACCTCGCACAACGTGATGAACCCGAACAAAAAGCCCGACGGGTTCGAGGAAGGCGCGCTGCGGCAGATCCGCGACAACGACCTCAAGGAATACTGGGAGCTCACGCCCGGCGGCTTCCGTTACGCGCGCACCGTCTACCAGAAGGCGTCGTGCATCGGCTGCCACGGTGACGCCGACAAGGCGCCCAACGACGTAAAGGTCCGTTACGGCACCACCAACGGCTTCGGCTTCCGCGAGGGCGACGTGGCGGGGATCATCAGGTCCGGCTGCCGGCGCGCTCGTTCTGGGCCGTCGCGCTCAACGTCGTCGGCGTCTGGGACTTCGTGATGATCCTCGGCGCGTTCGTCATCGCGATGCTGTTCATCTTCTACGCGGTCGTGTCGCCGGTGAAGAAGCTGACCGCCGCCACGCAGCAGATCTCGGTGGGCAAGGATGCCGACCTCGGACTGGCCGACGTGCCGCCGAAGAGCGGCAACGAGCTGCACCAGCTGGCACTCGCCACCGAGCGGCTGCGGGTCAGCATCAACATGGCGATCCAGCGGCTGACCGAGCGCGGCTGACGACTGCAGCGCAGCCGCCGGGGCGCCAACCCCCGGCGCCCGGCACGTGATATAATCACGCCACGCGGCAATTGTTCCAGTCCCCTGCCGCCGTCGATTTCGACGTTCCGCTACACCTCCGTTTGGCTGAGACTGGCGCTCTACTTGGGGCGACCGGCCGAGCTTTTATCCGAAAGTCCTCATGTCCTTTTCTTCGCTCGGCCTGTCCGACGCGCTCGTGCGCGCCGTCGCCGACCACGGCTACACCCAACCCACGCCGATCCAGATGCAGGCGATTCCCGCCGTGATCAAAGGCGGCGACCTCCTCGCCGGCGCGCAGACCGGCACCGGCAAGACCGCCGGCTTCGTGCTGCCGATGCTGCAACGGCTGTCCACGCAACCGCCACTGCATCCGCCAAAGTCGTCGCGCAAGCCGATCCGCACGCTGATCCTGACCCCGACGCGCGAGCTGGCGGCGCAGGTCGAGGAGTCGGTACGAGTCTACGGCAAGTACCTGAAGGTGAGCTCGATGGTGATCTTCGGCGGCGTCGGCATCCACCCGCAGACGGCGCAGCTGAAGCGCGGCGTCGACGTCCTCGTCGCCACTCCGGGCCGGCTGCTCGACCACCAGGGCCAAGGCAACCTCGACCTGTCGCACGTCGAGATCCTCGTCCTCGACGAAGCCGACCGCATGCTCGACATGGGCTTCATCCGCGACATCAAGCGGATCCTCGCGCTGTTGCCGAAGAAGCGGCAGAACCTGCTGTTCTCGGCGACGTTCTCCGACGAGATCAAGGACCTCGCCGACAGCCTGCTCAATGCGCCGGCGATGATCGAGGTCGCACGCCGCAATTCGACCGTCGAGATCATCACCCAGAAGGTGCATCCGGTGGATCGCGACCGCAAGCGCGAGCTGCTGTCGCACCTCATCACGGAACGGCGCTGGTTCCAGGTGCTGGTGTTCACCCGCACCAAGCACGGCGCCAACAAGCTCGCCGAGCAGTTGAACCACGACGGCATCAGCGCGCTGGCGATCCACGGCAACAAGAGCCAGGGCGCGCGCACCCGCGCACTGGCCGAATTCAAGGACGCGACGCTGCAGGTGCTGGTCGCGACCGACATCGCCGCCCGAGGGATCGACATCGACCAGTTGCCGCACGTCGTCAACTACGACCTGCCCAACGTGCCCGAGGATTACGTGCACCGGATCGGCCGCACCGGACGCGCCGGTGCGTCGGGCGAAGCAATTTCGCTGGTCTGCGTCGACGAGCACGCCTACCTGCGCGACATCGAGAAGTTGCTCATGCGGACATTGCCGCGCGAGGTCGTCGCCGGCTTCGAGCCCGACCCGCACGCGAAGGCACAGCCGATCCTGCAGCGTCAGGGCCGACCGCAGTCGCAGGCTGGCGCCCATCGCCAGGCGCGCGGCGGTGCCGCGTCCGGATCCGGGCGCGGGTCCGGCGGCGGGCCGCGATCGCCGGCGGCGCCACGTGCCGAGGCGAAGCCCGGCGCTCGCACCGGGCACGCACCCACCGGTGGCAACACGCGGCGGGCGGCACCGAAGCCGTTTGGCACGTCGTCGGCGACACACCGCTTCGGCGGGCGCGGGCGCTGACGTCCGTTCGCGCGGGTCCTCGCCCGGCACGACCGTAAAATGCGATCCGCGGGATGCGGCGCCGGACCATGGCTGCCGCACTCCGTCTTCCCGCGCCGAGCCGCCACTTGCCTTCGCCTTCCGATGCCGCCTCCGATTCGCTGCTGCGGCAGCGGTCGTTCGTGCTGTTCTGGTTTGCGCGCGTGGCCAACATCGTCGCGCAACAGATGCTGGCGGTTGCCGTCGGCTGGCAGGTCTACGAACTGACGGACAGCGCGCTCGACCTGGGTCTGGTCGGGCTTGCGCAGTTTCTTCCGTCGCTGGCGCTCGTGCTCGTCGTCGGCCACGTGGCCGACCGCTACGACCGGCGGCGGATCCTCCAGACCTGCCAGGCCGTGCTCGCGCTGGCGGCGATTGCGCTCGCGGTGCAGAGCGCGACGGGGCGCATCACCGAGCACGCGATCTTCGCGCTGATCGCGCTGGTCGGCGCGGCACGCGCGTTCCAGATGCCCGCGCAGCAGGCGCTGTTGCCCGGGCTGGTTTCACCGCCCGTGCTGTCGCGCGCGCTGGCAGCGAGCGCGTCGGCGACGCAGGCCGCGTTCATCGCCGGTCCGGCGCTGGGTGGCCTGGTGTACATCGCCGGCCCGGCCTATGCCTACGGGGGCGCGGCGGCATTGTTCGTCGTCGCCGCCGCGCTGATCGGCCTGATCCACGTGCGGCCCAAGCCCGCTCCACGCGAGCCCGCCACGCTCGCATCGGTGTTCGCGGGGATGGCGTTCATCCGCAGCCGTCCGGCGCTGCTCGGGGCGATCTCGCTCGATCTGTTCGCCGTGCTGCTGGGCGGCGCGACGGCGCTGCTGCCGATCTACGCCCGCGACATCCTCGGCACCGGACCGTGGGGCCTCGGCCTGCTGCGGTCGTCCACCGCCGTCGGCGCGCTCGCGATGGCGGTCTGGCTCGCCCACCATCCGCTCAGCGGACGCGCCGGGCGCCGGATGTTCGCCGCCGTCGCCGTGTTCGGCGCCGCGACGGTCGTCTTCGGCCTGTCGCGATGGTTTCCGCTGTCGGCCGCCGCGCTGGCGGTGCTCGGCGCGGCCGACATGATCAGCGTCGTCATCCGGCAGACGCTGGTGCAGATCGGCACGCCCGACGCGATGCGCGGCCGCGTCAGCGCCGTCAACTCGGTGTTCATCGGCACATCGAACCAGTTGGGCGAGTTCGAGTCGGGCCTGACGGCGGCGTGGTTCGGCACCGTCGCGTCGGTCGTCGTAGGCGGCCTGGGCACGCTCGTCGTCGTGCTGCTCTGGATGCGCCTCTTCCCTTCGCTCGTCCGCGTCGACCGCCTCGACGCCGACCACCCGCCGCCGCGCTGACCGCCGATGCAGACCTTCCTGCACCTGTTGTCGCTGACGGCGCCGCTGTTCCTGCTGGTCGCCCTCGGCTACGGGCTCACGCGCGGATTCCGCTGGCCGAAGTCGGCTTCGGACGTGCTGACCCGATTCGTGTTTTCGGTCGCGATCCCGGCGTTCCTGTTCCGGCTGATGAGCGATTTCTCCCGGATGCCGCCGGTCGACCCGATGCTGCTCGTCGCCTACTTCGGCGGCTGCGTCGTCCTGTTCGCGATCGGGCGGCTGGTCTCGTCCGTGGTCTTCCGCCGCGACGGTGCCGCGCAGTCGGTGTTCGCCCTGGGCGGCGTTTTCTCCAACACCGTGCTGCTCGGCATTCCGGTGGCGAAGATCACGCTGGGCGAATCGTCGATCCCGGCCGTGTCGCTGGTCGTCGTGTTCAACGCGCTGCTGCTGTTCACGCTGGTCACCGTTTCCGTCGAATGGTCGCGCCAGGGCACGTGGTCGTGGTCGGGATTCGGCGATACGGTGTGGGGCGTGGTGACGAACCCCGTCGTCGCCGGTCTCCTCGCCGGCACGGCATTCGGGTTCACCGGGCTCACGCTGCCCGCGGTGATCGACAGCACGCTCGGGCTTATCAGTCAGGCCGCGGTGCCGCTGTCGCTGATCGTGCTGGGGATGGGACTCGCCGAGTACGGCACCCGTGAAGGCTGGCGCGAAAGCGTGGCGATCACCGCGCTGAAGCTCGTCGGCCAACCGGCGATCGTCTGGCTGCTCGCGCGCGTGCTGGCGCTGCCGCCGCTCGAGACGCAGGCAATCGTGCTGCTCGCCGCGATGCCGGTCGGCGCCAACGTCTACCTGATGTCGCGCCAGTTCGGGACGATGGAGGGCCCGGTGGCCTCGAGCCTCGTGCTCTCGACGGCGATCGCCGCCGCGACGACGCCGCTGACGCTGGCGCTCGTCGCCGCGGTGCCCCTGTAGCCACGCACACGACGCCATGGCGCTCAAAGCCACCGTCTTCAAGGCCGAACTCGACGTCGCGGACACCGACCGCGGCCACTACGGCCACCACGCGCTGACGATCGCGCGCCACCCGTCCGAAACCGACGAGCGGCTGATGGTCCGCCTGCTCGCGTTCGCGCTCAACGCCGGCGATTCGCTGGCGTTCGGCCGCGGGCTTTCCAGCGACGACGAGCCCGCGTTGTGGCAGCGCGATCTGACCGGCGTGATCGAGACGTGGATCGATGTCGGCCTGCCGGACGAGAAGCAGATCCGGAAAGCCTGCGGCCGCGCGGGCCGCGTCGTCGTCTACACCTACGGCAGCGGCGCGGCGCTGTGGTGGCGCCGATCGGCGGACAGCCTCGCCCGCCTCGACCGGCTCGCCGTGGTCGACATCCCGGCCGCGGCCAGCCGGGCGCTGGCCGAGCTGGCGCAGAGGACGATGACGTTGCACTGCACCATCCAGGACGGCCACGTCTGGATGACCGCCGGCGAACGCACCGTCGAGATCCAGCCGGTCACGCTGAAGCCTGCCGCATGAACCGGCCCTCGGCGCCGACGCGCACCCGGCGACGCTGGACCGAATCCTTGTTCTGCGGCAAATTGCGTTCCCTGTCGAGGCGATAATCTCGACATCGGAGTCGCCGCCACGGACGGCTTCCGACTGCTTCGCTGCTTTTTTCCTTCGACCGGAACCTGCGATGATCCGAAAACGTCTGTCCCCCGCCACCCCCGCCGTCAGGACCGCCGGCGCGAAACCACGCCGGCCGCGACCGGCGAAGGCCGGCGACACCGGGCCGATCGGCGAACCGGCCGCGATGGAGCGCTACGCGGTAACCGAGAACGTCGCAGCGGCCGAGGAAGCGCAGCTCAACGCATTCGAGGACATCCTCGCCGGACGTTCGCCAGCCGATGCCGCGGCGCTGATGAAGTCGCTGCTGGCCAAGCAGCAGGCGCGGGCACGGAAGGCGCCGCGTTCCCCCGACGACGAGCTCGCCGACGACTGGCGCAGCGGCGCGTACCCGTACAAGAACCTGATGGCGCGCAAGAGCTACGAGCGGCAGAAGTACCGGCTGCAGGTCGAACTGCTCAAGCTGCAGGCGTGGGTGAAGGAGACCGGGCAGAAGGTCGTCGTGCTGTTCGAGGGCCGCGACGCCGCCGGCAAGGGCGGCGCGATCAAGCGGTTCATGGAGCACTTGAACCCCCGCGGCGCGCGCGTCGTGGCACTGGAGAAGCCGACCGAGATGGAGCGCGGCCAGTGGTACTTCCAGCGCTACGTCGAGCACCTGCCGACGGCGGGCGAGATCGTGCTGTTCGACCGCTCGTGGTACAACCGCGCCGGCGTCGAGCGGGTGATGGGGTTCTGCAACCAGCAGGAATACCTCGAGTTCATGCGCCAGGCGCCGGATTTCGAGCGGATGCTGGTGCACAACAACACGCATCTGATCAAATTCTGGTTTTCGGTGTCGCGCCCCGAGCAGCGGCGGCGGTTCAAGGAACGCAAGGCGCATCCGCTGAAGCAGTGGAAGCTGTCGCCGATCGACATGGCGTCGCTCGACAAGTGGGAGGAGTACACGAAGGCGAAGGAGGCGATGTTCTTCTACAGCGACACCGCCGACGCGCCGTGGACGGTGATCAAGTCCGACTGCAAGAAGCGGGCGCGGCTGAACGGGATGCGCTACCTGCTGCACAAGCTGCCGTACTCGAACAAGGACATCGACCGGATCGGCCCGCTCGACGCGCTGATCGTCGGTCGCGCCAACGTCGTCTACGAGCGTGGCGAGCACGTGAGCTCGCCACTGCTCTGAGCCGCTGCCCGGACCCGCATCCTGTCGCGACCCGCGACCGCAAGGAGAAACGATGACCAAACGCAAGGGCGCCACGCCCTATCCGAACCCGAAGGGCCACACCGGGCCGCAGACGCAGTTCCCGCAGGCGAAGCGACCGCCGCAGGCCGTCGTCCCGCGCGTCGTCGCGCGGACGAAGGCGAGCCCGAAAGGGCGATGAACGGCCGCATCGCGCTGCTGCTGCCGACCCGGGGTCGCCCCGAGAGCCTGCGCCGCGCGGTCGAGTCCATCGGCGCGACCGCCGCCCGACCCGACGACGTCGTCGTCGTGATCGGTGTCGACGACGACGACGGGCAGACGCTCGAGCTCGCCGCGCATTACCTGCCCCGCGTCCCGGTGCTGTGGTCGCGCGGGCCGCGGGAACTGACACTTGGCCGTCTGTGGAACCGGCTCGCCGCCGAGGACCACGGCGGCGATGTCCTGGCCATGGCCGTCGACGACTACGTGATGGCGACGCCGGGCTGGGACGAGGACTTCAGGAAGGCCGCCGCCATCATGCCCTCCGGCTTCGGCACGGCCTGGCCCACGGACGGTCTGATGCCCGGTGCCGATTTCTGCACGCTGCCGGTGATCACGCGCCGGTTGATGGACCGCATGGGCTTCTTCGTGCCGCCGTGGTTTCCCTTCTGGTACCACGACACCTGGCTGGAGGAGATGGGCGCATTCATCGCCTGCCGGCTGCCCCTCGCCGTGCGCGCCGAGGCGCCCGACGGGCGGGGCCCGACGCAGAACATGCGCGACCTCGTGTTCTGGGCCACGCTGTTCGAGGCGACGCGGCCGATGCGGATGAACCTCGCGTGGCAGCTGATCGACGAGATGTACGCTGGCCACCAGCAACTGCAGGTCAGCCTCAGGTTCAGCATGCGCGGGGTCGCGATGTACTACGCGCAGCGCAACGCACCGCACGTCGACCCACGGCACGCGGCGCTCGTCGAGGAGCGGCAGGGGCGGCAGGGGGAGCCCAGCGAGCGGTATCTCGCCGCCCGGCGGGAGGCCGGGGCTCTGCTCCGGTCGCTGGAAGTGGAAGCGGCATGACCGTCCTCGTGGCCGGCGCAGGCGGGTTCATCGGCGGATTCCTCGCCCGCGCGCTGCAGGAGCGCGGGGTTGCAGTGCGGGCCGTCGACAGGAAGCCGCTGGCGGAATGGCACCAGCGCCACCCGGATGCCGATCAACGCGTGCTCGATCTCGCCGATCCGGCCGCCTGCCGCGAGGCCGTCGCCGGCTGCACCCGGGTGTACAACCTGGCGGCCGACATGGGCGGCATGGGTTTCATCGCGACGCACAAGGCGGAGTGCATGCTGTCGGTGCTGATCAACACGCATTTGCTGGTCGCCGCGCGTGACGCCGGCATCGATCGCCACTTTTTCGCGTCGTCGGCGTGCGTGTATGCGGCGACAAGGCAGGCGCACCCCGACGTGGACGCGCTGGCCGAGGAGGATGCCTACCCGGCCGATCCGGAGGACGGGTACGGCTGGGAGAAGCTGTTTTCCGAGCGGATGTGCCGGCATTTCCGCGAGGACTACGGGCTGGCGACGCGCGTCGCCCGCTATCACAATGTCTACGGGCCGCACGGCACCTGGGACGGCGGGCGCGAGAAGGCACCGGCGGCGATCTGCCGCAAGATCGCGCTGGCCAGGGCCGGCGGTCACCGCGAGATCGCGATCTGGGGGGACGGCGAGCAGACGCGCAGCTTCATGTACATCGACGACTGCATCGAGGGCACGCTGCGCCTGACCGACAGCGCAAACGCGGAGCCGCTCAATGTCGGGTCCGATGAGCTGGTGTCGATCAATCGCCTCGTCGACATCGTCGAACGGATCGCGGGCATCCGGGTGCGCCGTCGCTACGACCTCGACGCGCCGACCGGCGTGCGCAGCCGCAACAGCGACAACACGCGCATCCGGGCGCTTCTGGGCTGGGCGCCCGGCGTCAGGCTCGAGGACGGTCTCGAACGAACGTACCGCTGGATCAGCGATCAGGTCGCCGCAAGCGGCCGCTGACCGGCCGCGCCGGCCGGCGTTAAACCTGCAGGTGCTGGTAGAGCACCGTCGACAGGTAGCGCTCGCCGAACGACGGGATGATGACGACGATCAGCTTGCCGCGATTCTCGGGCCGCTTCGACAGCTCCAGCGCAGCCCACAGCGCTGCTCCGGACGAGATGCCGATCAGCAGCCCTTCCTCGAGCGCCGAGCGTCGGGCGACGTCGATCGCGTCGTCGTTCTTCACGCGGACGATCTCGTCGTAGATCTTCGTGTTGAGGATCGCCGGCACGATCCCGGCGCCGATGCCCTGGATCGGGTGCGGGCCCTTGACCCCGCCCGAGAGCACCGGCGACGCGTCCGGCTCGACGGCGATGATCTTCACGCCGGGTTTGCGCGCCTTCAGCACTTCGCCGACGCCGGTGATCGTGCCGCCGGTGCCGATCCCCGAGACGAAGATGTCGACCTTGCCGTCGGTGTCCTTCCAGATTTCCTCGGCCGTCGTCTTGCGGTGGATCTCCGGGTTGACCGGGTTCTCGAACTGCTGCGGGATGAAGTAGCGCGGGTCGGACGCCGCCAGCTCCTTCGCCTTGTTGATCGCGCCGGTGACGCCGTCGGGACCGGGTGTGAGATACAGCTCGGCGCCGTAGGCCTTCAGCAACAGCCGTCGCTCGCGGCTCATCGTCTCCGGCATCGTGAACGCGCAACGGATCCCGCGCGCCGCGCAGACCATCGCCAGACCGATGCCGGTGTTGCCCGAAGTCGGCTCCAGAATAATCGTGTCCGGCTTGATCTTCCCGGCCTTCTGCGCGGCGTCGATCATCGCCACCGCGATCCGGTCCTTCACGCTTTTTGCCGGGTTGTAGAACTCGAGCTTGGCGGCGATCGTCGCGCCGCCACCGGCGTTGAGGGCGTTGATCCGGACGAGCGGGGTGTTGCCGATGAGGTCGGTGACGCTGGCGGCGATCCGCATGACGGGCTCCGTGACGGGGGAGAAGGCCGGTCAGTATAGTGGCGATCGCCGGGCGTCGTGCGAACCGATCGGCGCGGCGATATGCTCCGGGGGAATAATCGGCCACGAGGCTAGTCCCCCATATCCGCCCGCCACGACCGCGCCAACCCGATTTCACCCGCAGCAGGAAGCCCGATGACCGTCGCCCGCCTCACCCTCGAACATGTCGACGCGCTGCGCGCCGCGCTGACGCAGTTCGGCGGCAGCACGGCCGCCGCGAAGACCGCCGCGCTCGGCGCCTGCGCCCGCCGTGCGCTCGATGATCCGGAGGTGCTGATCGCGTACCACGACGCGCTGCTGTTCGCGCTGGCGTATCCGGAGACCGCCGCGCTGCGCAATTCGGCACGGCGCGAGCTCCGGCGGGTGGCCGGAGCGACGCGGGCACTCGTCGAATCGGGCCCGGCGCGCGTGCGCTCGCGGCTCGAGAACACCGGACTCGCGTGGTCGGCGCTGACGATCAATTTCGGCTGGGACATCGCGCGCTGGCTGGTCGAGCGGTTCCCGCGCCACGCAGAACTCGACCAGTTCGGCGTCGACGGCGCGCGGCTCGCGGCGGTGCTGCAGCACGCGCTGCCGCCCGCCGAATTCGAGCTCGTCGCCGGCGACGAGCCCGACCCGCTCGCGCTCGTCCTGCGGGCGAGCGCCGGGCATCGCGGCACGAAGCTCGCGTGGCTCGTCCACGCATTGCGCCGCCTGCCTTGCTCCGAGGCGTTGCGCGAGCACCTGTTCGACGCGCTGCAGCCGTTCCTCACGATCCGGCCGGCCGGCACGATGCTGTCTCGGACGTTCGTCCGGGGGCTGGCTGCACCGACGTTCTTCCACCGCACCCCGCTCATCCGCACGGTCGACCTGCAGGCGCTGGTGGCAACGCCGCTGGGGCCGGCGCGACGGCCATCGGCGAGCGAACGCGTGCACATCGTCGACGCCGGACGCGCGATGCTGGCTGCGCTGGGCCGTGAGACCGACGCGGTCGCCGGGTCGTATCCGGACGGCGTTGCCTGGCACGACCTCGGGCGCGGCGCCGCGCTCGCGCTGTACACGATTCGCCCCGACCACCGTGGCGCGTTCGACTCGCACGTCGGCTTCCTGCTGTTCAGGAACGGCCTTCCCGTCGGCTACGGCGGCGGCTGGCCGTTCCTCGGCACGTGCAAGATCGGCGTCAACATCTTCGCGCCTTACCGCGGCGGCGAGTCGGCGTGGCTGTTCGGGCAGGTGCTTCGCGTCTACGCGCAGCGGTTCGCCGTGCAACGCTTCGTCGCCGAGCCGTCGCAGATCGGTCACGCCAATCCGGACGGGCTGAAGTCCGGCGCGTACTGGTTTTACTACCGGCTCGGATTCCGCTCGGCGGAGCCGAAGCTCGCGCGGGTGGCCGACGAGGAATTCGCGCGGATGACCGCCGACCGTCGGTACCGGTCACCGATCGCCACGCTGCGCCGGTTCACCCGTGCCGACCTCGAACTGCCGCTCGCGCAGGGCGACTGGCAGGGGGGTCGCGGCGGCAGCGTCGACCCGGCCGATCTCAGCCTCGCGGTGTCGGACTGGATCGCGCGCCGACACCGCGGCGATCGCGGCGCCGCGCTGGCAGCCGCGACCCGCAGCGTTTCGCGCGCGCTCGGCGCAAGCGGCATCGACCGCTGGCCCGACGCCGAGCGCGGGGCGTTCGGCAACCTGTCGCTGCTGTTCGCGCAGATCCCGGGCCTCGCGCGCTGGCCACACGGCGACCGGCGCCGCGTGGTGCAACTGATGCGCGCGAAAGGCGGCGACGAATTCCGCTACTTCGCGCTGCTGCAGCGGCATCGGCGGCTGCGTGCGGCGCTGGAGGACATCGCCCGGACGCGCTAGACGTACCGGCGGCTCATGCAGGCGCGGAAGAACTCCAGTTTGTGCGCCTTCGGCTCCTCGGGCCGCTCGAAGACACCGCGCGCAGCGCCGAGCAGGAACGACTCGTCGGCCTCGTCCTGGACGAACCAGCGCAACTCCCGCGGGTACGAGCGGATCGCGTGGAAATCGGCCTCCATCTGGCCGATGAACTCGTCCCTCGCCATCCCGGTGTCGCGCGCGTGCGCCGCGTTGCCGATGAACTCGGCGCCCTCGGCGCATTCCATCGCCGACGGCGTTCCGGCGACGGCTGCTGCCGGCGGCCAGCAGCAACACCACAAGCCAGGCAGCCGCGGTACGGGCGCACCTCGTCCCTCGGTGCGTCATGCATCGTCTCTCTCCTCGGCGGTCCGAGGCCGTGCACGCGCGGAACAGTCCAACGCTCGCGCGCCGGCCGCTTGTAATGGCGGCCATGCTAGCCGCATCGGGCGGGCGCTTCAATCGTGCAGCGCGGCAATGCACGCCGGCAGCCGCGTTGTCGCGCAAATGCAACAGGAATGCGCGATAATGCGCGCCGTGATCGACCGCCCGCACGGCCTCGCCGCGCAACCCGCCCGTCAACCGTCCTCCTCCGCGCAATGCCTGCCGCCCGCAAAGTCCCCGCCTACATCGTTCGCACCTCCACCATCCACGGCCGTGGCGTGTTCGCCCGGCGCAAGATCCGCAAGGGCAAGACGATCGTCGAGTACCGCGGCGACCGCACGACGTGGAAGGTCGCCAGCAAGCGCCCCGACTCGGATCCGGACAATCCGTACCACACGTTCATCTTCGAGCTGGACGACGGCACGGTGATCGACGCCGGCGTCGGCGGCAACGCCGCGCGCTGGATCAACCATTCGTGCGACCCGAACTGCCGGACCTTCGAGGACGGGGACTGCCGCGTGTACATCGAGGCGCGGCGCAAGATCCGGCGCGACGAGGAGCTGACCTACGACTACCGGCTGTCGATCGACGGCCGGGTGACGAAGAAGGTCCGGGCGGCGCTCGCGTGCCGCTGCGGCGCGAAGAAGTGCCGCGGCTCCATGTTGCTCAAGCCCTGACTTTCTCGGCACCGCAGCAGGCGCCGGGCGGCGTTGCCCATCCGGTGCCGCCCGGGCATCATCGGCAGCGCACCGTGTCCGGCGCGCGCCGGCAACGACGACAAGGAGATGCCGCGATGGCCCGGAAGCGTCCCGTCACCGCCTCCGGCACGCTGGTCGTGCTGGAGCACACGTCGCGGGTCCTGCGCGACAACCCGCTCGGCGACCCGCACCTGCGCAAGGTCGGCGTCTGGCTGCCGCCGCAGTACGACGCCGCGGCCGGCGCCGGTCGCGGCCGGCGGTTCCCGGTGCTCTACGACTTCGTCGGCTTCACCGGCTCCGGGCTCGCGCACACCAACTGGAAGCCGTTCTCGGACAACGTCCCGGAGCGCGCCGCGCGGCTCATCCACGAGCGGAAGATGGGGCCGGCGATCCTCGTGTTTCCCGACTGCTTCACGTCGCTGGGCGGCAACCAGTACGTGAACTCATCGGCGATCGGGAGCTACGCCGATTACCTGACCAAGGAGATCGTTCCCTTCGTCGACCGCGAGTTCCGCACGCTGGCGTCGCGCGAGCACCGCGGCTGCTTCGGCAAGTCGTCGGGCGGCTACGGCGCGATCGTCCACGGGATGCGCTACGCGCAGCACTGGGGCGCGATCGCCGACCACTCCGGCGACGCCTACTTCGACTTCGTCTACCGCCACGATTGGCCGAATTCGCTCAACGAGCTCGCAAGGTACCGCGCGCCCAAACGCAAGGACGGTCCGTACGACGCGCTGGCCGAAGTTCGCGCGCGCAAGGGTCTCGCCAACGGCGTAGACGACGGCCGCGTCCAGCGCTTCCTCGGCGCGGTGTGGAAGAAGGAGAAGCTGTCGCACCACGAGGGCCACGCGATCATGAACGTGTGCATGGCAGCGACCTACGACCCCGATCCGAAGGTGCCGCTCGGGTTCCGGCTGCCGTTCCACCTCGAGACCGGCGAACTCCTCCCCGAGCGCTGGCGCAACTGGCTGAAGCACGACCCGGTGCACATGGTCGCGAAGCACCGTGCGGCGCTGCGGTCGCTCCGCGGCATCTACATCGACTGCGGCTGGCGCGACCAGTACCACATCCACTACGGCACGCGGATCCTGTCGCAGCGGCTCTCCGAGGCGGGCATCGCGCACACGTACGAGGAGTTCGACGACAACCATTCGGACATCGATTACCGGATGGACGTGAGCCTGCCGTTCCTCTACCGGGCGCTGAAGCCGTGACGCCGGCACCCCGGCCGGGAGCCTCCCGATGAACGACGACAAGAACGTCCTCGGCGGCACGCTCGCTCCCTGCTCGACGTCGCCGCGGACCGGGTTCTACCGCGACGGCTGCTGCAACACCGGTCCCGAGGACGTCGGCCTGCACGTCGTCTGCGCGCAGATGACGGCGGAATTTCTCGCCTTCTCGCGCGAGCGCGGCAACGACCTGTCGACGCCGGCGCCCGCGGCCGGCTTTGCGGGGCTGAAGCCGGGCGATCGCTGGTGCCTCTGCGTGGGCCGCTGGCGCGAGGCGCTCGATGCCGGCGTGGCGCCGCCGGTCGTGCTCGCCGCGACGCACGAGGAGACGCTCGCGGTGGTGACGCTCGCCGACCTCCGGCGGCACGCGCTCGACGTCCACTGACGGGGGCCCGGTCGATGCGCGCGCTCCGCTACGATGCGTTCGGCCCGCCCGACGTGCTGCGGATCGCCGACGTCGCGGAGCCCTCGCCCGCCGCCGGTGAGGTCAAGGTCCGCGTCCACGCCGCCGGCCTCAATCCGCTCGACTGGAAGGTGCGCACCGGCCACCTGCGCTACCTGCCCGTCCTCGACCGGCCTCCGCGCGGGATCGGCGTCGAGTTCGCCGGCGAGATCGTCGGTGTCGGCGGTGGGACGATGGGCCGCTTCCCGGGCCAGCGCGTGTTCGGGTCGCTGGTGCCGTTCAGGCGCCAGGGGGCGGTCGCGGAGTACGTCTGCGCGAACATCGCCCACATCGCGACGATTCCAGACGCGATCACCTTCCAGCAGGCCGCCGCATTGCCGATCGCCGGCGGCACCGCGCTCCAGGCGCTCGTCGATCATGCGCATCTGGCGCCCGGCCAGCGGGTGCTGATCACCGCCGCGGCCGGCGGCGTCGGCCACTATGCGGTGCAACTGGCGAAGCATCTCGGCGCGAACGTCACCGCAGTCTGCGGACCGGCCAACGTCGATTTCGTCCGCACCCTCGGCGCCGACGCGGTCGTCGATTACACGCACGAGGATTTCACTCGCCGCGACGAGCGCTTCGACGTCGTGTTCGACGCCGCCGGCGGCACCGGATACTTCGCGAGCCGCGCCGTGCTCGCGCCGGCCGGCGTTTTCGTCGACACCAGTCCCAGCGCAGCCGCTGTGGTGAAGAGCGTGCTGGCGCACGTCGTCACCGGCGTTTCCGGCGGCCAGCGCGCGATCGGGTTGGTGCTGCGCGCCGACGGCGCGATGTGGGAGCGGCTGGCGACGCTCGCCGCCGACGGCGTGCTGGTGCCGCATCTCGCCCGGGTCATTGCGCTGGAGGACGTCGCCGACGCGCAGCGGGCGATGGAAACCGGCCACGGCCGTGGCAAGATCGTCGTCGACCTCATGGCCCCGGCGCGCCGATAACGGCGATCTGCGATCCTCGACGTTGCCGGCGGGTGGAACCCCCGTCGCAACCGGCGGTCCGAACACGGACCCGTCGCGTTCTCCGAGGCTCCGATGCGTTTCGCTCCCCTGCTCCTCTTTGCCGCCGCGCTGGCGGTTCCCGTTCCCGCGGCGCTCGCGGATGCCAACGTCGACGCGCCGCCGATCCAGAACGTCGACTACGAGGTCGGCGCCGCCGCGGTCAAGATGCAGGACTGGCCGCGCGCGATCTCCCACCTGACGGCGGCGCTCAAGGCCGACGGCACCAACGCCGACATCCACAATCTCCTCGGCTACGCGTATCGAAAGGACGGCAACCTCGACGCGGCATTCCGGCAATACGACGAGGCGCTTAAGCTCGACCCGAAGCATCGCGGCGCGCACGAGTACATCGGCGAGGCGTACCTGATCGCCGGCAACCGGGCGAAGGCGCAGGAGCACCTGGCGGCGCTGGGGCGAATCTGCGGTAAGGGCTGCGAGGAGTACCTGGACCTCGCCAAGGCGATCGCCACCGCACGTTGAACGGCGCGGCATGCCATGGGCGTGGAATAATGGGCAACCGCCACCACGGCGGCCACGGAGGACGCGATGCGCTGGGGAGACTTCCGCCGAAGCGACAATGTCGAGGACCGGACCGACGCGGGGTCGGAGGGCGGCGGGGGCGGCTTTCCCGGCGGCGGCATGCGCTTGGGCGGTGGTGCGATCGTCGTCGCGATCGTCGCCGGTCTGATCTTCGGCGTGAACCCGCTGGATATCCTGAGCGGGATGCAGGGCGGGCCGGAGCCGACGTCGCCGCCGCCGCAGTCCGCGCCCGGGTACGGGCCGCAGACCGCGCCGGCGCCCGGCGCGCCGTCCGGAGCTGCGCGGACGCAGGACCCGACGAAGCAGCTGGTTGCCGGCGTCCTGGGCGACACCGAGGACGTCTGGACGGCGGTGTTCAAGACGATGGGCTCGCACTACGACCCGCCGAAGCTCGTGCTGTTCCGCGGCGTCGTCAATTCGGCCTGCGGCCGTGCCAGCGCGGCCGTCGGGCCGTTCTATTGCGCGGGCGACCGCATCCTCTACCTCGACACGGCGTTCTTCGGCGACCTTTCGCGGCGATTCGGTGCGCCCGGCGATTTTGCGCAGGCGTACGTCATCGCGCACGAGGTCGGCCATCACGTGCAGAACTCGCTCGGCATCATGCGCCAGTTCGACCAGGACTCGCAGCGGGCCGATGCCCGCACCCGGAACGCGCTTTCGGTCCGGCTGGAGCTGCAGGCGGACTGCTTTGCCGGCGTCTGGGGCCATTTCGCGAAGGCGCGCAATCTGCTCGACCCGGGCGACGCCGAGGAGGGCCTGCGCGCTGCTGCCGCCGTTGGCGACGACCAGATCCAGCGGAAGACGCAGGGCCACGTGGTTCCCGAGTCGTTCACTCACGGCTCGGCCGAGCAGCGGATGCGCTGGTTCAAGGCCGGCCTCGACTCCGGCGACATGCGCAACTGCAACACGTTCGCCGCGCGCCAGCTCTAGCCGCCGCTCGCGAACGCACCCGCCGCCAGCGCCCTGATACCCGACGCCGCCACGCCGGTTTCCGAATGTCCCGGCTGCGGCAAGCCGATGCAGCAGCAGCGGCTCGGCCGCAAGCCGCTGGGCGAGGTGACGATCGACCTCTGCGGCGATTGCCAGGCGCTCTGGTTCGACGCCTTCGAGAGCGTGCAGTTGACGCCCGGGTCGACGCTCGCGCTGTTCGACGCGATCCGCACCGCGGCACCGACCGAGCGCCGGCCGCTTCCGACGCGGCTGCCCTGCCCGCGCTGCCGCGAGCCGCTGCAGCTCACGCACGACGTCCAGAAGACGACGCATTTTTCCTATCACCGCTGCCCGTACGGCCACGGCCGGTTCACGCCGTTTTTCCAATTCCTGCAGGAAAAGGACTTCATCCGGCCGCTGCCTCCGGACGAGTTGGCGCGGCTCGCCGCGCAGGTGCGGGTGATCCGCTGCTCGTCGTGCGGCGCACCGGTCGACCTCTCGACGCAGACGGCGTGCGGCTACTGCCGTGCGCCGATCGCCGTGCTCGATCCCGGGGCCGTGACCAGAACCCTGGACTCGCTGGCAGCGGCCGAGCAACGGCGCACGACGATCGATCCGCTGGCAGCCGTCGACGGCGTGCTTGCCGGCGCGCGTTACCAGCGTGAATTCGAGCGGCGGATCGGCGGGCCGGACGCGGGCATCGCCGTCGACCTCGTCGGTCTCGGGCTGCAGGCGCTCGCGAAACTGCTGGCGCCGTAGCCGCCGCCACCGGACCCCGCGACGGGCTTCGCCCCCGGCCGCCATCGACGTAAAATGCGGTTTTTGCGCAACCACCACCGGAACCTTGCCATGACCCAGATCCGCCGCCGTGCCATTCCCGTAGTCATCGCCCTGCTCGCGCTCGTCGCGGGCACTGCCACCGCGCAGCAGCAGCCGGCGCCCGCCGCCGCCTCGAAGCACGCGTGTACCAAGCCGGGCGAGCATCCGGGGCGACTCGCGTCCGACACGCAGCAGAAGACGTGGACGCGCAACGTCAACGCCTATCTCGAATGCCTGAAGAAATTCGTCGCCGAAGAGCAGGCGATCGCGAAGCCGCTGATCGAGCAGTCGAAGCCGCACATCGACGCCGCCAACAACGCGATCGACGAGTACAACAAGTCGGCGAAGGAATTCCGCGAGCAGCTGGAGAAGCTCGACCAGTAGCGGCCGCAACGCCGCCCGGCGGTCAGTTCGCGGGCGGCGGTTCGGGCGCCGTGCCGTCGGCCGGCGCGTCCTGCGGCGCGACGCCGCCCGGGTATTCCTGGCGGACCCAGACGACGATGCCGTTGGTGATCCCGATCAGCATCACCTGGTTGCCGCGCGGATACGTCCACACTTCGAACGCATTCTCGTCGGCCCGCCCCGGCCGCGTTTCGGCCGGCGCGCCGACCGCCTGTTCGACGAACCGGCGCGGCATCCCTTCCATCACCTCGGCGCGTTGCACGGCGCCCTGCCAGCGCTGGTTCTCGGCCGGATCCTGCCCCGAGCCGTTGTTGACGACGAGGTCGACCCGGCCGCCCTTGGCGCCTGCGGGGCACGGCGTCTGCTGGTAGGTGGTCCGCCCGGCACCGTCGATGCACTTGTAGACCTGCGCCTCGACGGCGGGCGCGAGCGCGAGCAGCGCCGCCAGCGCGAGCCCGCGGCATCGCGGGAACGTCGGAATCGGTGCGTTCATCGGGCGGATGATAGCGCGCCCGCGCACGGCCTGCCCGCGTCGATGCGCTATCATCGCGATCCGTCCGTTCCGCTTTCCGCCGCCGCCGTCGTCGCCGGTTCGTCGGTCCGCCAACCCATGCCGATCGCCGCCACCGCCATCGCCGCCCGCCAGGCTCCGCCCGCCGAGCAAGCGCGCGCGATCGCCGTGGCCCTGCTCGAGGGCTTCGACAAGCATTACGCGCTGTTTCGCGAGTGCGCGCGCGCGGCCCGCCGCCATTTCGAGGCCGGGAACTGGCTGGCGATCCAACACGTCGGCCGCGACCGGATCGACTTCTACGACCGCCGCGTCTACGAGACCGCCGAGCGGATCGCCCGCGACTTCCGCGGCGCCGGCCTGGACGGCGCGGGCGGCGACGCGCTGTGGGAGCAGGTGAAGCTCCACTACATCGGCCTGCTCATCGACCACAGGCAGCCCGAGTGCGCCGAGACGTTCTTCAACTCGGTGTCGGTGAAGATCCTGCACCGCGCGTACTTCCACAACCGGTTCATCTTCGTGCGCCCGGCGATCTCGACCGAGCACATCGACGCCGACCCGCCGTCGTACCGCAGCTACTACCCGCTGCAGCAGGGGCTGCGCGACGCGCTGGTCGACATCGTGCTCGACATGCGCTTCGAGCGGCAGTTCGCCGATTTCCGGCGCGACCTGCGCTGCGTGCTGGCCGCGTTCCGGCAGCGCTTCGCGCGCCCGTTCCGGCTGGAGCCGAACCACCAGATCCAGGTGCTGTCGGCGCCGTTCTTCCGCAACCAGACCGCCTACATCGTCGGCCGCGTGATCAACGGCATCCACACCCATCCGTTCGTGGTGCCAGTCAGGCACGACGCCGACGGCCGGCTGCGCCTGGACGCGCTGCTGATGGACGACGCCGATCTCGCGATCCTGTTCTCGGCCAACCGCGCCTACTTCCTCGTCGACATGGAGGTGCCGTCGGCGTACGTCGCGTTCCTGCAGGCGATGCTGCGCGACAAGACCGCCGCCGAGCTCTACACGATGGTCGGTCTGCAGAAGGCCGGCAAGAACCTGTTCTTCCGCGACTTCCTGCACCACCTCAAGCACTCGCGCGACAAGTTCATCATCGCCCCCGGCATCAAGGGGCTGGTGATGAGCGTGTTCACGCTGCCGTCGTACCCGTACGTGTTCAAGGTGATCAAGGACCGGATCGCCGCCAGCAAGGACACCGACCGCACGAAGGTCAAGCAGAAGTACACGCTGGTGAAGCACCACGACCGGGTCGGGCGGATGACCGACGTCCTCGAGTATTCGGACGTCCCGTTCCCGCGTGCACGCTTTTCGCCCGAGCTCCTGGCCGAGCTCGAGGCCGTCGCGCCGTCGGTGCTGGAGCACGACGGCGACCACGTCGTCGTGCGGCACCTCTATATCGAGCGGCGGATGACGCCGCTCAACATGTTCCTCGAGCGCTGCGACGACGCGCAGAGGATGCACGCGATGCGCGAGTACGGCGACGCGATCAAGGAGCTGGCGGCCGTCAACATCTTCGCCGGCGACCTGCTGTTCAAGAACTTCGGCGTCACCCGCTTCGGCCGCGTCGTGTTCTACGACTACGACGAGATCGAGTACCTGACCGACTGCAGTTTCCGGAAGATCCCGGCGCCGCCACCGGGCTGGGACGAGATGTCGGGCGACGTCTGGTACCCGGTCGGCCCGCACGACGTGTTTCCCGAGGAGTTCTCGACGTTCCTGCTGACGGACCCGAAGACGCGCGACTGCTTCAACCATTACCACGCCGACCTGCTGGAGGCCTCGTGGTGGCAGGCGGTGCAGGCCGAGATCCGTACCGGCCGCGTGGTCGAGGTGCTGTCGTATCCCGCGGCCGTCCGGTTCGGCCGCGACGGCGCAGCGCCACCCGCCGCGGCGGGCTGACGCCCACGCGGCCAGAGCGGCGCCGCTGGCGCCCGGGCTGACCGGCGACCGCTCGGCGGGCCGTCCGCGCCGGCCTTCCGGCCACGGCCCGCGTGCGCGGCCCCGGCGGCGGATACTGGGGCCGGAGCGCCGGAGAAGCGCGCGTCTCCCACGAGAATGCACAAGCGCCGACGGCGCGCGGGGGCGGGGATGTTCGTCAGTACGTTCGATCTGTATCGCATCGGTCCAGGGCCGTCGTCGGTCCACACCGTCGGCCCGATGCGCGCCGCCCGCCGCTTCGTCCACGCGCTCGAGGCCGACGGCGCGTTCTTCCAGACCAGCCGCATCCACGTCGACCTCTACGGCTCCGTCGCCTGCACCGGCCGCGACCAGGGGACCGACAGCGCGATCATCGCCGGGCTTTCCGGCGACACGCCGGAGACCGCCGACCCGGCGCTGCTCGCCTCGCGCGCCGCACGCGCGAGCGCCGACGGCACGCTGGCGCTCGCCGGGCGCACGCGGATCACCTTCGATCCGATGGCCGACCTCGTGTTTCACGTCGACAAGGCGTTCGCCTACCACAGCAACGCGCTGCGCTTCACGGCGCGCAACGGCCGCGGCGAAGCGCTGGCGACGCGGCTCTTCTTCTCCACCGGCGACGGCGACGTGCTGACCGACGGCGAAACCGCGGCGCCGGGCACCGTGCTGCGCATCCCTTGCGGATTCGCCACCGCCGTGGAGATGCTCGCCGTGGGCCGGGAGCAGGGCAAGAAGGCCACCGACATGGTGCGCGCCAACGAGCAGGTGCTGCGCAGCCCCGGCGAACTGCTGGCCCATCTCACACGGACCGCTGCGGCGATGCACGAGGCGATCGAGCGCGGGCTCGCGACCGACGGCATGCTCCCCGGCGGGCTTCGCCGGCCGCGGCGCGCGGCGGCGCAAGCGGCGGCGCTCGCCGGGACCGACCCGTCGGCGGCAGCGTGGGCGGCCGTCTACGCCACGGCTGTGGCGGAGGAAAATGCTGCCGGCGGGCGCGTCGTTGCCGCGCCGTCGAACGGCGCCGCCGGCCCGATCGCGGGCGTGCTCGAGTTGTGGCGGACGACGACGCCAATGGCCGACGACAACGGCGCCGCCACGTTCCTGCTCGGCGCGGCAGCGATCGGCCAGTTGCTTCGGCAGAACGGCATCAAGCATTCGGGGTGCCAGGGAGAAGTCGGCGTCGCCGCGGCGATGGCTGCGGCGGGGCTTGCAGCGGCCGGCGGCGCGACCAACGACCAGTTGCTGTTCGCCGCCGAGCGTGCACTCGAGCCGCACCTCGGGATGGCCTGCGATCCGGTCGGCGGACTGGTGCAGGATCCGTGCATCGCGCGCAACGCGGCCGCCGCCGCGGTCGCCGTCCAATCGGCGCGGCTCGCGCTGCGGCAACCGGCGCCGCCGCGCCCCACCCTCGACACGATGATCCGGTTGCTCGTCGAATCGGGCCGCGAAATGGCGGCGCGCTACAAGGAATCGTCGCTCGGCGGCATCGCCGTCAACGTCGTCGACTGCTGAAGCCGGCGCCGCCGGCACCGGACGGCGTGCTATGCTCGCGCCGGAATTCGCTCGCAGACCCCGCCATGTTGCCGATCCGCTCCCTGCCGCGTGCCTGCGGGACCGCGCTCCTCGCCGTCACCGTCGCCGCCGTCGCGGCCTGCGGCAGCATGAAGACGAAAGAAGAGGAAGAGGCGGCGAAGAACACGTTCGCGTGCCTCCTCTCCGGCGAGCGCCTCGTGATCCGGCTGGACGTCGGCGAAGCGCGGCTGCTGATGCCCTCCGGCGACCGCGTCTCGCTCTACCAGATCCCGGCAGCGTCGGGGGTGCGGTACTCGAACGGCGACATGGAGCTGCGCGGCAAGGGAATGGAGCTCCAGCTCGTTCGCAACGCCGCCGCCATCCAGCTCGTCGACTGCAAGCCGTACGAGGTGCCGAAGTAGCGACGCCCCGCGCCCCGGCCGGCGCATGGCCCGGTCGCGCGCACTCCGGCTCTCCGTGATGGCGCCCGCCCCTTCCGCGACGAACGACTCCGAGCGCCGTCGCGTCGGCGTCATCGGCACCGGCGCGATGGGCGGTGGCGTGGTCGAGGCGTTGGTGCGCGCGGGCTTCGCCACCGTCGCGCGCGACATCCGACCCGAGGCGCAGGATCGGGCCGTGACGCGCGGCGCCCTCCCGTCGACGTCCCCGGCCGACCTCGCCCGCCGCTGCGAGATCGTGATCGTCCTCGTCGTCGACGCGCTTGAGGTCGAGACGGTGCTCTTCGGCGCCGACGGTGCGGCGGCGGCCCTCGCGCCCGGCAGCGTCGTCGTCGTCTCGTCGACCGTCGATCCGGCATTTCCGGCGGCGCTCGCGCCGCGGCTCGCGACACTCGGCGTTACGCTGCTCGACGCGCCGGTCTCCGGCGGTCCGGCGAAGGCAGCGGCCGGCACGATGACGATGATGGTGTCGGGCGAGCCGGCGGGGCAGGCGCGCGCGCGGCCGGTACTCGAGCGGATCACCGGGCGGCTGTTCGACCTCGGCCCGCGCGCAGGCGACGCGTCGACGGTCAAGATCGTCAACAACCTGCTCGCTGGCGCGAACCTCGCCGCCGGCGCCGAGGCGCTGGCGATCGCCGACCGCGCCGGCCTCGACCTCCGCCTCGTCGCCGACGTGATCGGCGCGTCGTCCGGCGGCAGCTGGATTTTCGCCGACCGCGTGCCGCGTGCGCTGGCCGGCGACCGCGGCGTGCGCGCCGCCGCGCGCATTCTCGCCAAGGATGTCGGCATCGCCGTCGACGTCGCAGCGCGCCTCGGCGTCGATGCCGCGTTCGCGCGCACCGCGTACGCGGCGTTCGCCGATGCGATCGAAGCCGGCTACGGCGAGGAGGACGACGCGGTGCTGGTCAGGCGAGCGCGGGAGCGGGCCGGCGGGTGACCGTCGCCGCAGCCGGCCGCCTCACTGGGGCCGCGCCGCCATGTCGACGTCGAGGTATTGATACACCTGCGACCGGATCGGGTGCGGCTTGAACGGCCGCACCCACGGCTGCCGCAACTGGTCCTCGATCGCGTGGTAGCCCATCCGCCACGGCGCGTAGGCGAGTACGATCTCGGTCATCCGGTCGAACAGCTTCGTGCGCGCCGGCGAGTCCGGCAGCCTGCCCGCTTCGACGTAGAGCTGGTCGAACGCCGCCAGTTTGAATCGTGCCTGATTTTCCTGGCCGGCGTTCGGACCGTACAGAAGCTGCATGAAGTTTTCGGCGTCCGGATAGTCGGCGTTCCAGCCGTCGCCGCGCATCGGAATCTTGCCCAGCCGCGCCATCTTGCGCAGCTCGGGCACGCGGTCCTTCTTGAAGGCGATCTTGAGGCCGATCGCATCCATGTTCTTCTTCCACAGCTCGTCGCTCTGGCGCGCCGCCGAATTCGGCGACGACCAGCGCTCGAGGACGAGCGGCTTGCCGTCGGGCGTTTCGCGGTAGCCATCGCCGTCGCGGTCCTTGTAGCCGAAGCGGTCGAGCAACGCCCGCGCCGCTTCCGGATCGTAGAGCTGCGCTTTCGTCTTCTGCGCCGGATCGTAGCCGGCGATGTCGGGCGGGATCGGGCTCTCTGCCGGCACCGCGCGGCCCTTCAGCAGCACCCGTATCGCCTCGTCCAGGTCGTAGCCCATGCCGATCGCGCGGCGCAGCGCGATCTTCTCCGGCGTGTAGCCGCCCACGACCGGATCGTCCATGTTGAAGTACGTCCACCACGTGTTCGGCCGCAACAGGATTTCGTGTGCGATGCCCTTCGCCGCGATGTCGGGCCTGAGCTTGCCGCCGACCAACGCCTGCTCAACGAACTCGGACGGCAGCCGCTCGAGCAGGTCGATCTCGCGGTTGAGGAACGCGAGCCACTGCGCTTGCCCTTCCTCGATCACGCTGACCTCGATCCGCTGCGTGAGCGGCAGCCGCTTGCCGACAAGCGAGGCCGCGATCGACTGCGAATCCGGGGGAATCGCCCCGGCGGGCGCGTAGGTCGTCAGCCGGAAGCCCGGATTCGCGTCGAGGACGATCTTCGCGCTGCGCTTGTATTCGCCGAGCATGTACGGGCCGGTGCCGACCGGGTGGGCGCCGAAGTCCTGGCCGTAGGCTTCGACCACCTCGCGGGCGACGGCGCAGGTGTTCGGCACGGCGAGCGCGTACAGGAAACGCAGGTCCGGCACCTTCAGCCGGATCCTCAGCGTGTAACGGTCGACGAGTTCGAGCCCGGCGATCGGCGTGTCGTAGTCGAACCTGCCGGTCTTCGCGGCCGTCGCCCGCGCCTCGTCGGCGCCGACGATCTTGCCGTCGACGAGCCACAGCCACGGGCTTTTCACCGCGGGGTCGAGCAGCCGCCTGATCGAATACGCGTGGTCGGCGGCGGTCAGCTCGCGCTGCTTGCCGCGAAACGCCGGGTCCGGCGTGAAGAAGATGCCCTTGCGCACCTTGAACACGTACGTCGCGCCCTTGTCGTGCACCGTCGGCATCGCCTCGAGCGTGCGCGGGACGAGTTTCACCGGCCGGACGAGGTAATCATAGTCGAGCATCGGCTCGCAGATGTTGGCGATGATGCTGTCGGACGCGGCGTCGGAGGCAAACTGCGGATCGAAACTGGTTTCGGCGATCGAGAACACGACGCGCAGCGACTTCACCGGTTCGGCCGCGGTCGCGGACATGCCGCCGACCGCGAGCGGGAATGCGAACGCGGCGAGCGCCGCCGCCCGCTGCCAACCTCGTCGCCCGCGCTGTCGCCGCATCGTTCGCACCCCGTCGTCGCGGCCGGTCGCCGCGGGCGCCATCGTAGCATCCGCGGCGGCGGGCCACGGACGCCGGCGCCGCTCGCGCGCCGGGTCAGAGGAGGCCGATCGCACTCGCCGCGGCGCCGATCACCACTGACGACCCGGCGAGTAGCAGCATCGCGATCCCGACGAACTCGGCCCGATGGTCGGCACCGACGTTGAGCACACGCGCCGCGCCGAGCCAATAGAGGAACAGCGTGTGGCACAGCGCCACCATGGCGACGATCGCCATCACCGGCAGCAACAGCGTCGCGCCGGCCAGCAGCACGGGGATGGCGCCATAGACGGCGACGCGGAATGCGGCGCGGTAATCGCGCGAGCTGCCGTACAGGGGCGCGATCAGCACGAAGATCGCGGCCAGCGCGAACACCGAGCCGACCGACGCGAAGAACGTGGTCGCGCCGGCGGCGAAGATCTGGTCGCGCGGCACGAGGTAACCGTGGAGCGGGTCCCAGTCGCGGTCGAAGGTCGCCATCCCGATCATCGTCGCGGCCGGCGCGAGCAGCGACAGCGGCAGCAGCACACGGCGCACCAGGACATCGATCGACGTGTCCTCGCCGGCGATGCGATCCCATTCCGCACGCGGGCGGACGATCAGATAGACGATGCGGCGCAGGGTTTCCATGGCGGACGCGAACGCCAGTATAGTCGTGCGTTACGGCGGCGAGTCGATGCGAATCCACGTCGTCGCCAAGCGGGTTCCGGTCGGCGCGGGCACGGTTCCTCGCCGGCCGGCGACCGCGGCCGAAGGCGTAAAGGAGAAGCCGATGGAAATGAAGCGGATGACCGGTGGCAACCTGCGTGCCGCCGGTTACGACGCAGGACGGCGGGTGCTCGTCGTCGAAATGACCGCCGGCACGTTCGAGTACGCCGGCGTATCGGCCGACACGTGGCGGCGGATGGCGACGGCGTCGTCGCCGTGGAGCTTCTACCGCGACAACATCGACGAGGAATACCC
>JBDTVU010000032.1:0-29271 GCA_040007035.1 Betaproteobacteria bacterium
GACGCGCAGGGTCGGCCGAAGATGTTCTACAGCCAGCGCGTGCACGACAAGTGCTACCGCCGGCCGCACTTCGACGCCGGCCAGTTCGTCGAGAACTTCGACGACGCGGGCGCGCGCCAGGGCTTCTGCCTCTACAAGGTCGGCTGCAAGGGCCCGGTCACGTACAACGCGTGCTCGGCGACGCGCTGGAACGAAGGGCTGTCGTTCCCGATCCAGTCGGGCCACGGCTGCATCGGCTGCTCCGAGGACGGGTTCTGGGACAAGGGCTCGTTCTACGACCATCTGACGACGATCAAGGTGCCGGGCCTCGGCGTCGAGGGCACCGCCGACCGGATCGGCCTCACCGCGCTCGCGGTGGCCGGCGCGGCCGTCGCGGCGCACGCGGCGGTGAGCGCAATCAAGCAGGCGCGCAGCAAGAGCAGCAACGACCGGCTCTCGGACGTGGAGAAGTAATCATGGCGATCATCCAGACCCAAGGCTTCTCGCTCGACAACAGCGGCAAGCGCATCGTCGTCGATCCGATCACCCGGATCGAGGGCCATCTGCGGATCGAGGTCAACGTCGACAAGGACAACGTGATCCGCAACGCGGTGTCGACCGGCACGATGTGGCGCGGCCTCGAGGTGATCCTCAAGGGGCGCGACCCTCGCGACGCGTGGGCGTTCGTCGAGCGGATCTGCGGCGTGTGCACGGGCGTGCACGCGCTGGCGTCGGTGCGATCGGTCGAGGACGCGCTCGGGATAAAGATTCCGAAGAACGCGAACATCATCCGCAACCTGATGCACGCGACGCTCTACGCGCAGGACCACCTCGTCCATTTCTACCACCTGCACGCGCTCGACTGGGTCGACGTCGTGTCGGCGCTCAAAGCCGACCCGAAGAAGACGTCCGAGCTGCAGCAGAGCATCTCGCCGTGGCCGAACTCGTCGCCCGGCTATTTCCGCGACGTGCAGAACCGGCTGAAGAAGTTCGTCGAGAGCGGCCAGCTCGGCATCTTCGCCAACGCGTACTGGGGCCACCCGGCGTACAAGCTGCCGCCGGAAGCGAACCTGATGGCGACGACGCACTACCTCGAGGCGCTCGACTTCCAGAAGGAGATCGTCAAGATCCAGACGATCTTCGGCGGCAAGAACCCGCACCCGAACTGGCTCGTCGGCGGCGTGCCGAGCCCGATCAACGTCGACGGCACCGGCGCCGTCGGCGCGGTCAACATGGCCTGGCTCAACATGGTCAAGGACATCTGCGACCGGACGATCGAGTTCGTCGATCAGGTGTACATCCCGGACCTGCTGGCGGTTGCCTCGTTCTACAAGGACTGGGCGAAGTGGGGCGGCGGCCTGTCCGGCCAGAACGTGATGTCGTACGGCGAGTTCCCCGACATCGCGAACGACTATTCGAACAAGAGCATGCTGCTGCCGTCCGGCGTGATCCTCGGCGGCGACCTGAAGAAGGTCTACGACGTCGACCTCAAGGCCGCCGACCAGGTGCAGGAATGGGTGACCCACTCCTGGTACAAGTACGGCGACGAGTCGAAGGGTCTGCACCCGTTCGACGGGATGACCGAGCCGAACTTCGTGCTGGGCGCGGCGACCAAGGGCACGCGGACCGCGATCGAGAACATCGACGAGAACGCCAAGTACTCGTGGGTGAAGTCGCCGCGGTGGAAGGGCAACCCGGTCGAGGTTGGGCCGCTCGCCCGCTACGTCGTCGCCTACGCCCGCGGCAACAAGGAAATCCAGGACCAGGTCAACGGCGCGCTGAAGGCGCTGGACGTGCCGATCGGCGCGCTGTTCTCGACGCTCGGCCGCACCGCGGCGCGCGGGCTCGAGTGCCAGTGGGCCGCGCACAAGATGCGCTATTTCTACGACCAGTTGATGGCCAACCTCAAGGCCGGCGATTTCGCGACGGCGAACGTCGAGAAGTGGGAGCCGTCGACGTGGGCGGCCGAGGCCAAGGGTGTGGCGCCCTGCGAGGCGCCGCGAGGCGCGCTCGCGCACTGGGTGAAGATCAAGAACACCAAGATCGATTCCTACCAGTGCGTAGTGCCGACGACGTGGAACGCGGGCCCGCGAGACGCCAAGGGCCAGATCGGCCCCTACGAGGCGGCATTGATGAACACGCCGATGGCAAAACCCGAGCAGCCGGTCGAGATCCTGCGCACGATCCACAGCTTCGACCCCTGCCTCGCGTGCGCCACTCACGTGATGGGGCCGGAAGGCGACGAGCTGGTATCGGTCAAGGTGCGGTAAGGCGAGGAGGCTGAAATGCGCGTCGAGCCTGTATCCGGCCGGGTGTTGAGCGGCCCGTTGGAAGACCTGTATGTGTACGAAGCGCCGGTCCGGCTCTGGCACTGGGTGACGATGCTCTGCATCTTCGTCCTCGGCGCCACGGGCTACCTGATCGGCAGCCCGCCGCCGGCGATAGGCGGCGAGGCGTACGACCATTTCCTGTTCGGCTGGATCCGGATGATCCACATGAGCGCCGGCGTGATCCTCGCGGTGGCGTTCCTGGTGCGGATCTACTGGGCGGTCATGGGCAACCACCACGCTCGCAGCATCTTCTACGTCCCGCTCCTGAGCGGCGAGTGGTGGAAGGGCTTCGTCGACCAGGCGGCGTACTACCTCTTCCTCAGGCGCGAGTCGCACCTGTGGGCCGGGCACAACCCGATCGCGCAGGCGGCGATGTTCTTCATGTTCACGCTGGGCGCGCTGTTCCTGATCGTCACCGGGATGGCGCTCTACGCCGAGCAGTGGGGCTGGGGCACGTACTGGATGAAGGGCTTCGGCTGGGTGTTCGTCGTCCTCGGCGAGCCGCAGATGGTGCGCACGCTGCACCATCTCGCAATGTGGTACATGCTGCTGTTCGCGCTCGTCCACATATACATGGTGTTCCGCGAAGACATCATGAGCGGCGAGTCGGTGATCGGGACGATGATCAACGGCATCCGGATGTTCAAGCGCGAGCCTCGCGCCTGACCGGCAGGAATGCCGTCGATGCTGCCGAGGGTCGAGGCGATGCGGTTCAAGGGAGCGGGCCCGGAACGGCCACCCGCGCGCCCGGTTGCGCGGTCGCGCAAGCCGCCGCACCCCGGCGAGTTCCTCGACTCCCGGTTCCTGAAGCCGCTCGCGATCAGCCAGACCGAGCTCGCCCTGGCGATCGGCGTGTCGCGCCGCCGCATCAACGAGCTCATCAACGGCCGCCGCGCGATCACGCCGGACACCGCCGTGCGTCTGGCGCTCTATTTCGGCAACGAGGCGGCTTTCTGGATGCACCTGCAGGTGGCCTGGGACATGCACGCCGCGATGCGTCAGGTCCGCACGCTGGTCGCCCGGCGCTGACGCTGGCGCAGCCCCGCCGCCGCCCGCCGCACGCGGGCGTCGCCATTTCGGCCTTCCCGCGCCCGCGGCGCCGGGCCAGAAGCGTCGCGCAGGTCAGGGCGCCGACGCCGGTTTGACGTGGCGCAATACGCCCGTTGCCCGTGAAGGTAGCCTTCGACTGTAACGCAGGTCGTAACAGGAGAGGGCGGGATGGACCGCGGCGAAGCGCTGGTGCTGGGCATCGGCAACGTGCTCTGGGCCGATGAAGGTTTCGGCGTGCGCGCCGTGGAGGCGCTGCACGCGGCGTTCTCGTTCCCGGCCGGCGTGACGCTGCGCGACGGCGGCACGCTCGGGCTCGCGCTGTACGGCGAGGTTGCGGCGGCGCGGCGCGTGCTGGTGTTCGACGCGATCGATTTCAAGCTGCCCCCGGGGACGCTGCGCGTGCTGCGCGACGCCGAGGTGCCGGCATGGGGCCGCACCAAGCTGTCGCCGCACCAGACCGGATTCAACGACGTGCTGGCGCTCGCGCAACTGAACGGAAGCGCGCCCGAAACGATCGTCGCGATCGGCGTGCAGCCGGTCGAGCTCGACGACTTCGGCGGCAGCCTGCGCGAGCCCGTGCGCGCCCGCCTGCCCGAGGCGGTTTCGCTCGCCGCGGCCGAGCTTCTGAAGTGGGGTTTCCCCGGAACGCCTCGTGCGCCCGACGCGCAGGTCGAGCCGCTCAACGCCGTTTCGCTGGCGCTCGACGCCTATGAAACGGGACGGCCTTCCGACGTCGACGCGTGCCGCAGCGGCGACGCCCGCGTGCTTGGGCAACGGCGCACGGGGAGCCGCTGACGATGTGCGTGGGCATACCGATGCGCGTGGTCGAGGCAGAGGAGTTCGCTGCGGTGTGCGAGGGCCGCGGCCGGCGCGAACGGCTCGACGTCCAGTTGGTCGGTGCGCAGCCGGTCGGCGCCTGGGTCCTCGCTTTCCAGGGCTCTGCCGTCCGCACGCTGTCCGCCGAGGAGGCCGCGCAGACCGACGCCGCGCTCGACGCGCTCGACGCCGTGCTGGCCGGTGACGGCGACATCGACGCGCACTTCGCCGACCTCGTCGGCCGCGAGCCGCAACTGCCCGACCACCTCAAGCGGAGCCGCTGATGTCAACACCGATTCCCGTTCCGATGCCGATGCAGGCGGGCGCCGACCCGATGGCGTACCCGCTGATCGCGCAGCTGTTCACGAAGCACGGCTGCACGGACGTGCGCGCCGCGAATTTCGACGCGTTCACGCGGCGACCGGGCCGCACGCTGCTGCTGTTTCTCGAGGACCCGTTCCGCTACAGGGAGACGCTAGACCTTGCGGTGATCGCACCCGAGATCGCGCGCGCGTTCGATCCGCGGCCCGCGTTGGGGGTGCTGCTGCCCGAGGCGGCGCGAGAGTTCTGTGTCCGCTACGGATTCCGCCGCTGGCCCGCGTTCGTCGTCCTCGCCGATGGTGATTACGTCGGCGCCGTCGACGGTCTGCGCAACTGGGACGAGTACCTGACCGAGGTCGCGCGGCTGCTCGCGGCGCCGCCGACGCGGGCGCCGACCGTCGGCATCGCGGTCAAGGGCGCCGGCAACGGCAACGGCAACGGCGCCGGCAGCTGCCACGCGTGACCCGAAAACGACAGGAGGAGCAATGAAGGACTTTCCGCTGCCGGTGCGCGTCACGGGACCGGGGTCGCAGCCGGCCGACGACGAGGAACTGCAGTATCTGGCGATGCCGCGCGAGATGAACACGTTCCGGATGCCGATGGTCCCCGAACGGGCCGACGCGACGGCGCTCGCAGGCGCACGCGACGCGATGACCGCGTTCCTCGCGCTGCTCCTGCGCTGGGACGCGGCCGGCGCCGAGGCGGGGCCGCGGCTCGACATGACCGGCGTGCCCGCGCCGACGCTCGAGATCGTGAACCAGGTGCTGGGCGAGGGCGAAGTCTCGATCCACGTCGGCGGCGCGCGCGCGTTCCGCATCCAGGAGTCGGTGTTCACCGGCGTCTGGCGCGTCTGCGCGGTTGACGGCAACGGTCGGCTCACCGCGGACTGGCTCGAGGCCGCGCCGCTGCCCGGCGTCGCGATCGACGCGGCGAACGAAGCGGCGTCGCCGCGGCTGCCGTCGGTCGAGGTGCCGCCCGGCGCGATGAACTCGCCGGCGCTGATCGCCGAGATTGCCGGCCAGATGGCGTCGCGTCGCCGCGGCGATCCGGCGCACGTCATCAACCTGACGCTGTTCCCGTTGACGCCCGACGACCATCGCGTGCTGGAGGCGGCGCTGCCGGTGGGGCCGGTGGCGATCATCTCGCGCGGCTTCGGCAACTGCCGGATCACGTCGACCGGCGCGCGCGACGTCTGGCGGGTCCAGTACTTCAACAACATGAACACGCTGATCCTCGACACGATCGAGATCGTCGACGTGCCCGAGGTCGCGCTCGCCGCCGCCGAGGACCTCGCCGACAGCCGGGAGCGGCTCGCCGAGCTCCTCGACTGGATGGACGATTCGGTCGCCGACGAGGCGGCGGAGTAGCGCGATGGCGACGTTCGAGAGCTTCGGCGACGCGTCGGCGATCGACCCCGACACGCGGATGGAGTGCAAGGTGTGCTGGTACATCTACGATCCCGCCGAGGGTGACGTCGTGTGGCAGATTCCGCCCGGCACGCCGTTCGCGCAGCTCCCGCCGCACTGGTCGTGCCCGAACTGCTCGACGACGAAGGACCAGTTCCTCGCGCTGCCCGATGAATGATGCCGTCACCTTGATGCCCGATCCGTCGCTGCGCCTCACGGCCGCGTTTCGCACCGTCGCCGAGCGGATGACCGGGCTCGGCTTCGTGAATCCCGTGCTGGCGGTCGAGGCGGTGGGATTCGCGCCGTGGGAGGGCCACTGGCTGGGGGTGATGGTGACGCCGTGGTTCATGAATCTCGTGCTTGCAGAGCGCGATCCCGCGCTCTGGCAGCCGCTCGGTCAGGGCGAGAAGCGGCGCTACCGGTTTCCTGCCGGCGACTACGAGTTCATCGGCGCACGCGACGAGGCGGCCGGCGAATATCAGCTCTGCTCGCTGTTCTCGCCGGTGCTCGAGTTCGACGATCACACGACTGCGCGGCTGGTCGCCGAACTCGCGCGCGAAGCGCTGTTCGACGTCGACAACGCCGAGGTTGGGGAGATGCCGGTGGCGAACCTGACGCCGGCGGCAGCGCCGGGTCCCGTCGCACAGCTCGAAAAGAAGCTCGACCAGCCACTGTCGAAGCGCGATTTCCTGCGCGGACGCTTTCTCGCGGGCGGCGATGACGATCGAGGGTGAACTGACGGTGCGCCTCGACTGGGACGGGCATCGCGTCCTGCGGGTCGGCGTGCGTTCGACGCGCCCGTACGCCGCGTCGCGCGCACTCGTCGGTAAGGCGCCCGCCGACGCCGCGGCGATGGCGCCGCTCATGTTCAGCGTGTGCGCGCAGGCGCAGGGCGTGGCGGCGGCCGGCGCGGCCGAGGCGGCGCTCGGGCACGACGCGGCAGCCCGGACCGTTGCGGCGCGCGAGGCGGCGGTGCTGCTGGAGACGATCCAGGAATATTTGTGGCGGATCCTGATCGACTGGCCGCAAGCGATGGGCCACCCGCCGCAGGTCGAGCCCGTCGGGACGGCGCGCCACGCGATCGCGCCGGTGCTCGCGGCGCTCGCGCCCGCGGCGCGGCGCACCGACGGCCGCGCGTCGGAGGGCGGCGCGATGATCCCGCCGGAACTCGCAGCGGCACTCGTCGAAATCGCCGGCAAGCACGTGTTCGGCGGCGCGCCGGATGCCTGGCTGGCGCTGATGGACGGCGACACCGTCGACGCGTGGGTCGGACGCGCGTACACGCTGCCGGCGCGGCTGTTGCGCGAGCTGATGGCGACGGCGCCGGAACTCGGACGGAGCAACGTCGCGCTGATGCCGGTGCCGCGGCGCGAGGCGCTCGTCAAGTGCGTGGTCCCGGCGCTGCGGCGGACACCGGAATTCGCGCAGGCGCCGCGCTGGGACGGCGTGCCGGTCGAGACGGGCGCGCTGGCGCGGATGCACGCGCATCCGCTGGTCGCGGCGTTCCGTCGCCGGTTCGGCAATGCGGTGCCGACGCGGATGGCCGCGCGGCTCTGCGAGCTGGCGGCGCTGCTTGGGCATCTGTCCGGCGCGCACGCCGACGATCAGGCTGCGCCGTGGGCGCACGCGTTCCCGCTCGAGCGGGGCACCGGGTTGGCCGCCGTGCAGACGGCGCGCGGGTTGCTGCTGCATTACGTGGCGGTGGCCGAGGGCCGTGTCGCGCATTACCGGATCGTCGCACCGACCGAATGGAACTTTCACCCGGAGGGCGCGCTGGTGCGCGGCCTCGACCGGCTCGAGGCCCCTGACGAGGCGACGCTCGTGCGCCGGGCGCGGCTCGCCGTCCAGGCGCTCGACCCCTGCGTCGCGTGCCGGATCGAGGTCGGTCATGCATGAGATGGCGCTCGCCGAAGGCATGCTCGAGATCGTCGAGGACGCCGCGCGCAAGAACGCCGCCGCGCGCGTGCGCACCGTCTGGCTCGAGTTGGGCGCGCTGTCGCACGTTGAACCTCACGCGCTGCGGTTCTGCTTCGACGCCGTCACCCGCGGCGGCGTGGCCGACGGCGCGACACTCGAAATCGTCACCACGCCCGGGCGCGCGTGGTGCATGCCCTGCGGCGAGCAGGTTGCGCTCGCAAGGCTGGGCGACGCCTGCCCGCACTGCGGCAGCTACCAGGTCGAGGTCGTCGCGGGCGAGGACATGCGGGTGAGGGAAATCGCGATCGCGTGACGGCGCTGCCGGCGCGCGAGGCAACGGAAGGAGAGCGGACATGTGCACCACTTGCGGTTGCGGGCAAGGCGACATACGGATCGACGGTGTGCCGGCGGGCGCCGACACGCCTCACGCGCACGACCACGTGCATGCGGATGGGACCGTCCACACGCATACGCACGATCACACCGGCGCGCATGCGCACGACGACGGAAGTGCAGGTGCCGGCGGCGGGCATTGGCACCGGCACGGCGACGGCGCGTGGCACAGCCATGTCCGCGTCGGCGGCAGCGCGCACGTCCACGCCGGCGCGACGGTCGCCGGCGGTGCGTTCGGCGCTGTGCACGCGGCCGGTATGCCGCCGGAACGCATCGTCCAGATCGAGCGCGACATCCTCGCCAAGAACGACGCGTTCGCGGCACGTAACCGGCAGCTCCTCGCCGATCGCGGCATTTTCGCG
This sequence comes from Betaproteobacteria bacterium, assembly GCA_040007035.1. GTDB lineage: Bacteria > Pseudomonadota > Gammaproteobacteria > Burkholderiales > Casimicrobiaceae > CAIWHR01. The sequence continues at coordinate 8,575 of JBDTVU010000032.1, forward strand.
TTGAACCTCGTGTCGAGTCCCGGCTCGGGCAAGACGACGCTGCTGGTGAAGACGATAGAAGCGCTGCGCGGCCGGATCGCGGTGGCGGTGGTCGAGGGCGACCAGCAGACCTCGCTCGACGCCGACCGCATCCGCGCGACGGGTGCGGCAGCGGTGCAGGTCAACACCGGTAAGGGCTGCCACCTCGACGCGCAGATGGTCGGGCAGGCGCTCGCTTCGCTCGCGCTGGAGGACGACAGCCTGCTGCTGATCGAGAACGTCGGCAACCTCGTCTGCCCGGCGGCGTTCGACCTGGGCGAGGCACACAAAGTCGTCGTGCTGTCGGTGACGGAGGGCGACGACAAGCCGCTCAAGTATCCGGACATGTTCCACGCGGCCGACCTCATGATCGTCAACAAGGTCGACCTCGCACCGTACGTGCAATTCGACGTCGACCGCGCGATCGAATACGCGCGGCGCGTGCGTCCGGGGCTCGAGGCGATTCCCCTGTCGGCGACGACCGGCGAAGGATTCGACCGCTGGCTGGCGTGGCTGGAACGCGGCACGGGCGACGCGGGGACGAAGCGCGACGCGTCGGTCGCAGCGCTTCGCCGCCGCGTCGCCGAGCCGGAAGCGCAGCTTGTTGCGCAATCCTCCGCCGCGCCGTCGGCACCGGCCACGCCCGTGCGGCCCGCGTAACCGGGAACCGCGCCGACCGATGGATACGCTCGTTCGCGCCGCTGACGTCCGCCGCCGCCTGACCGTCCGCGGCATCGTCCAGGGAGTCGGCTTCCGGCCGTTCGTCTGGCGCCTGGCGCGCGACCTCGCGCTTTCCGGCTGGGTGCGCAACGATGCGTCGGGCCTGACGATCGAAGTGCAGGGCGAGGCGGCGCGGGTCGACGACTTCATGCGGCGCGTGACCGCAGACGCCCCGACGCTCGCGCGCGTCGACGGCGTCGCGCAGGACGAGCGCACGCCGGAAGCCGGCGCCGGGCGTTTCGTGATCGCGCTCTCCGGCGGCGGCCGCACCGCGACGGCGATCGGGCCGGACAGCGCGATCTGCGCCGACTGCCTCGCCGAAATGCTCGACCCGGTCGACCGCCGCTGGCGCTACGCGTTCGTCAACTGCACCAACTGCGGGCCGCGCTACACGATCACCCGCCGGCTGCCGTACGACCGCGCGTCGACCAGCATGGCGGCATTCCCGCAGTGCCCGGCCTGCCACGCCGAGTACACGTCGCCGGTAGACAGGCGATTCCACGCCGAGCCGAACGCGTGCCCGGTATGCGGCCCGCGTCTCGCACTGCAGGACGCGGCAGGCGCAGCGATCGCGGATGTCGACCCGATTGCCGAAACCGTCGCCCGGCTCCTGCGCGGCGAGATCGTCGCGATCAAGGGCCTCGGCGGCTTCCACCTCGCGTGCGACGCGCGCAATGCCGGCGCCGTGGCGCGTCTGCGCGAACGAAAGGCGCGCGAGGAGAAGCCGTTCGCGGTCATGGCCGTCAATGTCGGATCGCTCGCCGCGCTCGCCGATGCGACGGCGGCGGATTGCGCGCTGCTGGAATCGGTGGAGCGACCCATCGTGCTCCTGAAGAAGAGCGCCGCCGCCGATGGCGCGTTGCCGGGCGTCGCACCGGGACTCGCCTGGCTGGGCGCGATGCTGCCGTACACGCCGCTGCAATATCTGCTGTTCCACGAGGCGGCCGGCCGGCCCGCGGGCACCGCGTGGCTCGCCTCGCCGCAACCGCTTCTGCTCGTGATGACCAGCGCCAATCCCGGCGGGGAGCCGCTCGTCACCGGCAACGACGAGGCGGTGGCACGGCTCACCGGCATCGCCGACGGTTTCCTCGTCCACGACCGCGACATCGTCACCCGCTGCGACGACAGCGTCGTCCGGCAGTCGGCGGGCGGCCCGCAGTTCGTCCGCCGCGCGCGCGGATACACGCCGCGCTCGATCCGGTTCGCCCACGGCGGCCCGTCGATCGTCGCCGTCGGCGGCTGGTTCAAGAACACCGTTTGCGTGACGCGTGGCGACGAGGCTTTCGTCTCACCGCACATCGGCGACCTCGACAACGCGCCGACGTGCGCAGCGCTGGTGGAGGCGGTCGACCATCTCGTCGCGATCCTCGACATCGCGCCGGCGGCGGTGGCGCACGACCTGCACCCGGACTTCTTCAGCACGCGGCACGCGGCGGCGCTTGCCGGCAGGTGGAGCGTGCCGCAGGTCGCCGTCCAGCATCATCACGCGCACGTCGCGGCGATCGTCGCCGAGCATCGGATCGACGGACCGGTGCTGGGCGTTGCCCTCGACGGCGTCGGGCTGGGCACGGACGGCACGGCGTGGGGCGGCGAACTCCTCGTCGTCGACGGCGGCACGTTCGAGCGGATCGGCAGGCTGGCGCCGCTGCGACTGCCCGGCGGCGACCGCGCCGCACGCGAGCCGTGGCGGATGGCGGCGGCGGCGCTCTTCCGCGCGGGACGCGGCGACGAGATCAGCGCGCGCTTTCCCGAAGAGCCAGCGGCGTCGGCGGTGGCGACAATGCTCGCGCGCGGCTTCCGCGCGCCGGAGACGAGCAGCGCCGGGCGCTGGTTCGACGCGGCCGCCGGCCTCCTCGGCGTGCGGCACAGGATGGCATTCGAGGGCCAGGCGGCGATGCTGCTCGAAGGATTGGCCGACGCGCACGGCCCCGTTGCCGCGGCGCTGACGCTGTTCACGCTCAACGCCGCGAACGAGCTCGACCTCACGCGGCTCGCAGCCCACCTGGCCGACGAACGCCATCCTGGCTACGGCGCGGCGCTCTTCCATTCGACGCTCGTCGCGGCGCTGGCCGAGTGGGTCGCGCGCGCGGCCGCCGGGCAAGGCTTGTCGACCGTCGCTTGCGGCGGCGGCTGTTTTCTCAACGCAATTCTGGCCCGCGAGCTGCGCGCGGCGCTCGAGGCGCGCGGGCTGACGATGCTCGACGCGCAGGCGGTACCGCCGAACGACGGCGGCCTCGCGCTCGGCCAGGCGTGGGTCGCGCTGCACCGGATGAACCACGGAGCCTGACGATGTGCCTCGCCATTCCCGCGCGCGTCGTCGCGCTGCCTGACCCCGACACCGCCGTGATCGACGTCGGCGGCGTCCGCAAGCGGATCTCGCTCGCGCTCGTCGAGAACGTTGAGCCGGGCGACTACGTCATCGTCCACGTCGGCTATGCTTTGACGCGGCTCGATCCCGACGAAGCCGAGCGGACGCTCGCGACGTTCGCGGAAGCAGGCATGCTGCCGCCATGAAGTACATCGACGAATTCCGCGACGGCGGCCTTGCGCGGAAGCTCGCCGTGGCGATCGCCGCCGAGGCCAGGCCCGGGCGCCGCTACAACCTGATGGAGTTCTGCGGCGGCCACACCCACGCGATCTCGCGCTACGGCATCGCCGGCCTGCTGCCTTCGAACGTCAACATGATCCACGGCCCGGGCTGTCCGGTCTGCGTGCTGCCGATCGGGCGCATCGACAACGCGATCGAGCTTGCTTCGCGGCCCGGGTTGATCCTGTGCACGTACGCCGACACGATGCGCGTCCCCGCGTCGAAGGGCCTGTCGATGCTGAAGGCGAAGGCCAACGGCGCCGATATCCGGATGATCTATTCGTCCGCCGACGCGGTGCGGATCGCGCGCGAGCACCCCGACCGCGACGTCGTGTTCTTCGCGATCGGGTTCGAGACGACGACGCCGCCGACGGCGGTCGCGATCCGCGACGCGGCGGTGGCGGGCCTGTCGAACTTCAGCGTGTTCTGCAACCACGTGCTGACGCCGGCGGCGATCGGCAGCATCCTCGAGTCGAAGGAGGTGCGCGAGCTCGGCACCGTGCCGCTCGACGGCTTCGTCGGCCCGGCGCACGTGTCGACGGTGATCGGCAGCCAGCCGTACGAATACTTTGCCGAGGAATACCGGAAGCCGGTCGTCATCGCCGGCTTCGAGCCGCTCGACGTGATGCAGGCGATACTGATGCTTGTCCGGCAGGTCAACGACGGCCGCGCCGAGGTCGAGAACGAGTTCACCCGCGCCGTCACCCGCGATGGCAACGCCAAGGCCAAGGCACTCGTCGCCGAGGTGTTCGAGCTGCGGCGCTCGTTCGAGTGGCGGGGGCTGGGCGAGGTGCCGTACAGCGCGCTCAGGATCAAGGAGAAGTACCGCGGCTTCGACGCCGAAGTCCGCTACGGCATCGAATACCGGTCGGTGCCGGACAACAAGGCCTGCGAGTGCGGCGCGATCCTGCGCGGGGTGAAGAAGCCGGCCGACTGCAAAGTGTTCGGCACCGTCTGCACGCCGGAGAATCCGATTGGCTCGTGCATGGTGTCTTCAGAGGGTGCCTGCGCCGCGCACTACACGTACGGCCGCTTCAAGGATGCCGCCGTCGTCGCGGCGACGGCGCGATGAGCAACGTCCGTCCCGACTACGTCCGGCCGGTGGATTTCCGCCACGGCCGCGTCGACATGACGCACGGCAGCGGCGGGCGGGCGATGGCGCAACTCGTCGACGAGCTCTTCCTCGCCGCGTTCGACAACGAATGGCTGCGGCAGGGCAACGACCAGGCGCGGTTCGCGCCGCCGCCGGGACGGATGGTGATCGCGACCGACAGCCACGTCGTGTCGCCGCTGTTCTTCCCCGGCGGCGACATCGGCTGCCTGTCGGTGCACGGGACGATCAACGACGTCGCGATGTCGGGCGCGACGCCGCTGTATCTCGCCGCGTCGTTCATCCTCGAGGAGGGTTTCCCGCTCGCCGACCTGAAGCGCATCGTCGACTCGATGGCGGCGGCATCGCGGGACGCCGGCGTGCCGGTCGTCACCGGCGACACCAAGGTCGTGGAGAGAGGGAAGGGCGACGGCGTGTTCATCACTACGACCGGCGTCGGCGTGGTCGCGGACGGCATCGACATCTCCGGTGACCGGGCGCGACCCGGCGACGCGATCCTCGTCTCCGGCACGATGGGCGACCACGGCGTGGCGATCATGTCGCTGCGCGAGAACCTGGAGTTCGAGACGACGATCGCCTCCGACACAGCGGCACTGCACGGCCTCGTCGCGGCGATGGTCGCGGCGGTGCCGGACATCCACTGCCTGCGCGACCCGACGCGCGGCGGGCTCGCGACGACATTGAACGAACTCGCGCGCCAATCCGGTTGCGGGATGGTGATCCGCGAGCGCGACATCCCGGTCGAGCCGCAGGTCAACGCCGCGTGCGAGTTCCTCGGGCTCGACCCGCTGTACGTGGCGAACGAGGGCAAGCTCGTCGCCATCTGCGCGGCGGCCGACGCCACGCGGCTGCTGGCGGCGATGCGCGCGCATCCGCACGGCAAGGACGCCACGATCATGGGCGAGGTCATTGCCGATCCGCACCACTTCGTCCAGATGAACACGAGCTTCGGGGGCCGTCGGATCGTCGACTGGCTGACCGGCGAGCAACTCCCGCGGATCTGCTGATGCGCCTGCTGTTCCTGACGCACGCGTTCAACAGCCTCGCCCAGCGGCTCTGGGTGGAGCTGACCGACGCCGGCCACGACGTTACGGTCGAATTCGACGTCAACGACCGCGTCACCGAAGAGGCCGTCGCGCTCTGGCGGCCCGATGTCGTCATCGCGCCGTTCTTGAAGCGCAGGATTCCCGAGTCCGTCTGGCGCCACCGTCGCTGCCTCGTCGTCCATCCCGGCATCGAGGGCGATCGCGGCCCATCAGCGCTCGACTGGGCCATCCTCCGCGGCGAAGCCGACTGGGGCGTCACCGTGATCGAGGCGAACGCGGAGATGGACGCCGGCGACGTTCACGCGTCGGTCGGCTTTCCGATGCGCACGGCGACGAAGAGCAGCATCTACCGCAACGAGGTGACCGACGCCGCGGTGGTCGCGGTGAAGCGTGCGCTCGACAACATCGAGCGTGGCGTGCCACCGACGCCGCTCGACCCGTCGCGGCCGGGCGTGCGCGGTACGCTGCGGCCGGCGATGCGGCAGCACGATCGCGCCATCGACTGGCAGCATGACGAGACGGCGACGGTGTTGCGCAAGCTGCGTGCGGCCGACGGCGTTCCCGGCGTGCGCGACGTGCTGCTCGGCGCCGACGTGCATCTTCACGACGGCCACGAGGAGGGCGGGCTCACCGGCACGCCGGGTGAGGTGATCGCGCAGCGTGACGGCGCGATCTGCCGTGCGACCGTCGACGGCGCCGTCTGGATCACGCACGTCAGGGCGGCGGGGAGCGGTGACGATGCATTCAAGCTGCCGGCGGCGATGGTGCTCGGCGAGCGGCTCGCCGGCGTGCCGGAGGTGCCGCTCGCGCCCGACGCCGTCGTCGCCCATCCGACGTGGCGAGAAATCCGCTACGAGGAAACGGGTGCCGTCGGCTGGCTGCACTTCCCGTTCCACAACGGCGCGATGGGCACGACGCAATGCGAGCGCCTGCGCGACGCGTACGTTCGCGCGACGGCGCGGCCGACGCGCGTCATCGTGCTCACGGGCGGCCCGGACTTCTGGTCGAATGGCATCCATCTCAACCTGATCGAAGCGGCCGCGCACCCGGCCGACGAATCGTGGCGCAACATCGAGGCGATCGACGACGTCGTGCGCGAGATCGTCTGCACCGGCCGCCAGATGACGATTGCCGCGTTGCAGGGAAACGCCGGCGCCGGCGGCGTGTTCATGGCGCTCGCGGCCGACCGCGTCTTCGCTCGCGACGGCGTGATCCTGAACCCGCACTACAAAGGGATGGGCAACCTGTACGGCTCCGAGTACTGGACGTACCTGTTGCCGAAGCGCGTGACGCCGGCGCAGGCGCAGGCGATCACAGAGGCGCGTCTTCCGGTCGGCGTGCGCGGCGCCGCGGCGATGGGGCTGATCGATGGCCACTTCGGGGCGACGCCGGCAGCGTTCATCGCGGAGGTCGGCGCCCGGGCGCACGCACTGGCGGCAGATTCGGGGTTCGAGGCGCTGCTCGCGGCGAAGAACGCGCGGCGCCGTGCCGACGAGGAAGTCAAGCCCCTCGCCGCGTGGCGTGCCGAGGAACTGGAGCGGATGAAGCTCAACTTCTACGGTTTCGACTCGAGCTACCACGTGGCGCGGCATCATTTCGTCTGCAAGGTGCCGCACTCGCGGACGCCGTCGTACCTCGCCCGGCATCGCGATCCCGCCGTCGTGGGCGGCCTCGGCCGGCCGCCGTCTGCGGCGCGCGCCGCCGGATGACGCGCGATGCGACATTCGGTCGCGGCCCGCGCGTTCGAGTTGCATCCGGCATGATGCGCGTCAAAATCTCTGCGTGCGGCGATGCTAAGCTCAGACCGCGTTTTCGAATGTGGAATCGCACGGGTGAAGTGATTGTCGGCCGCGCACAGCGGCGTCGTCGAAAAAGGAGAGAAGATGAAATCGATCGTGCTGGTGGTGGTGGCGGCGGCCGGACTGGCCGTTGCGAACGCGGCGAGCGCCGCGGGCGAAGCGGACCTCGCGCAGAAATCGGGTTGCATGACCTGCCACGCCGTCGACACCAAGAAGATGGGGCCTTCGTTCAAGGATGTGGCCGCCAAGTACAAGGGCAAGGCGGAGGCCGAAGCGAAGATCGTGACGGCGCTCGATTCCGCGCAGGGTCACCCGAAGGTCAAGTCGTCCGGCGACGACAACAAGGCGCTGGTGAAGTGGGTCCTCGCGATGTAGCTGGTGCAACTCCGTGGACCGAAGGAAGCCGGCGCGAGCCGGCTTTTTTCATCGCGTCGAAATCGGCGCTTGCCGATGTAGAAGCAACGCACGGCAGGCTGCGCGTCGGTCCCGGCGACGATTGCGGGAAGCCGTAGCGCCGAGGCGCTCCGATGACCGATTCGACCGAGATCTGCGTCGTCCGCCACGGCGAAACCGACTGGAACGCCGAGGGCAAGCTGCAGGGCTGGCTCGACGTGCCGCTGAACGAGCGCGGCCGTCGGCAGTCGCGCGAGATGGCGGGCGCCTTCCGTGACGCGGACTTCTCGCGCATCTACACGAGCCCGCTTGTCCGGTCGCAGGAAAACGCGCAGATCATTGCCGCCGCGCTGGGCCTGCCGTCGCCGACCTGTGACGACGGCTTGAAGGAGCGCAACTTCGGGCTCATCCAGGGCATCCCGAAGGCCGAACTCGCGGAGCAGAATCCGCTGCTTTGCCAGCAGATCGTGAAGCGGAATCCGGCGGCCGTGTTCGATCAGGGCGAATCGATGGACGGCTTCGCGACGCGGGTCCTGGGCGCGATCACGCGCATCGCCGAACAGAGCCCCGGCGAGCGCGTGCTCGCCGTCACCCATGGCTGGGTGATGGACGTCTTCACCCGGCACGCGAACCGGCTGCCGCGGAAGACGGTCCTGCACCTGAAGCGCAAGAATGGCGAATGCCTCTGGCTCGAGGCGACACGTCATTCGATTCGACCGCTCAGGAGCCATGTCGGATGAGCCGCGGCGTGCGGGCGACGGGCGCGAAACCGGGCGCTTGTTCCGTGAGCCGTCGAGCGGCCCCCCGGGAACGTCGGGCCATGGGCGACCCGAGGCGTCCGCGGACAAACGCGCCTCCCGTGAGGGACGGTTTCCTGCGCGTTTCCGGTGCAAAGTCGGCCAAGGAAGCAGCGCTCCCCGAATTCTGGTAGACTACTCGCCCTTTCCAAGAGGCCGCCCGTGACTGAAATCCTGCAATGCCTGAAAAAGTACGGTCAGCGGCTCGATTCGGAGATCGCCAAGGAGACCGGAGTGCCGCTCGCGACGGTTCGCCAGCGTGTCGCCGGCCTCGCCGCCACCGGGGCAGTCATCACCTGCAACCTGACCCGGTTCGAAAACGGCAAGCGCACCGACTCCTGGCTGTACCGCATTTCCGGGTACATTCCGCCGGCGGCGCCCGGGCGCAAGGCGAAGCCGACGACGTAAGCGGCACCGGGATTCCCGGACGCGCCGCGTCTGCGTTTCGAAGACCCTGAGACCCGTCTGGCCGGCCGACCGGCCCGGGCTTGGATGCATGGGGGAATCGTGGATTCGTTGAGCGTCAAGCGTCGGCTGACGTGCATCCTCGCGGCGGATGCGGTCGGGTACAGCGGCCAGATGGGGCGCGACGAGGAGGGCACGATACGGGTGCTGGCCGCGCACCGTGCCGTCATCGACGGGATCATCGCCTTCCACGAGGGCCGCATCGTCAGCACCGCCGGCGACTCGGTGCTCGCCGAGTTCTCGAGTGTCGTCGAGGCCGTGCGCTGCGCCGTCGAGATCCAGGAAGCGATCAAGACCCGCAACGACTCGCTGCCCGAGGCTCGCCAGATGCAGTTCCGCGTCGGCGTCAATCTGGGCGACGTGGTGGTCAAGAACGGCGATCTGCTCGGCGACGGCGTCAACGTCGCGGCGCGGCTTGAGAGCATCGCCGAGCCGGGCGGGGTCTGCATCTCGTCGAGCGTCTACGATCAGATCACCGGCAAGCTCGACCTCGGCTTCCTGGACATCGGCGAGCAGAACCTCAAGAACATCACGCGGCCGATCCGCGCGTACCGCATCTCCGGATCCGCACCGCCGGCGCGTCCGACGCCGCCGTCGCAGGCGCCGCGCAGGCCGACAGCGACCTGGATTGGCGCGGCCGCGGCCGTCGCGGTGGTGGTCGCCGCGGCCGTCGCGTGGCAGATGGGGTGGCTGCGCATCGGCTCGACCGATGGCGGACGCCCGGCGACAGCGGCCGCGCCCTCCGCGGACCCGCAGCCTGTGCTGCCGGCGCAGAAGGCCGCCGTTGCCGCGGACACCGATGCCAAGCGCGCGCAGACCGAGGCCGACGCAACGCGCATCCGCGCCCATGCCGAAGCGCTCAAGCGCCAAGCCGAATCGGAACTTTCGCGCACCCGCGCCGACGCGGAGGCGGCGCGTGCGGCCGCGCGGATGAAAACGGACGCGGAGGCCGCCGCCGCCCGCGTGCGCGCGCAGGCCGAAACCGACGCGGCTCGGATTCGCGCCGATGCCGAGAAGCAGGCAGCGAATGCTGCGCAGGCGCAGGTTGTCGCGTCGGCGCCTCGCCCGACGCCCTCGCCGGACAAGGCACCGCCATCCGCGGACAAGGCGACACCGGCAGCCTCGGCCGCCGCGGCCAACACCGCATTCGACGGAACCTGGAGCGTCACCGTCGTCTGCCCGGTGGCCGCGGACGGGGCCGCGGGCTACAGGCTCGAATTCGTCGCCCAGGTGACCGCGGGCCATCTGCTTGCCGTGCATGGCACCGAGGGGAACCAGGATTCGCTCAGGGTCGCTGGCGACATCCGGCCGGACGGTAGTGCGCTCCTGATCGCGCGGGGCCGCACCGGCGACCCGAAATACTCAGTCGGTCGCGTTCAGACGGGCTCGCCCTACGGATATCGCGTCGGGGTGCGCTTCGAGGGTTCGACCGGGACCGGCAAGCGCCTCGAGGGTCGTACCTGCGACCTGAGTTTTGCGAGGCGGTGAGTCGCTGCGCGATGCTGCATCGCAATGTGTTCTCGCCACGAGCCGCAGTGATCGAAGTCAATGTGCGACCGTGGGTGGCGCGTAGCCTCGATCGAACAACAACAAAACACCGAGGGTAGGTCCCGTTCACTCTCACCGAGGAGACGGCAATGCCCACATCGCATACCGCCGCCGTATCCTCCGCGTCGCACGCGAGTCGGCGCCGAATCTTGCCGGCCGGGGTCCTGAGCAGCACTTCGTCAGCGATGACCTCGTGCAGCGCTTTGCATTCCGCCAATCGGCGCGTCGTTCCGTACCTCCGCAGTCACCGCGGTGCGACATCGTGCCGCTGCGCAGCGGGATCACCGTTTGTGCACTTTCGAACATTGATGCAGGTCAATGCCGGCCAACGTCAACGGCCTACTGTGAATTACACATGTTGTGCGAGGCGGCGTCGGTTGGCCATCGATGAAAAGTGCCTCGCGAATGCGGCATGAGAGGCTCGGCGTGGGATGCGTCAATGATGCAGTGCGCGCTCGGAAGCGTCGCATCGGGGGCAATCGGGACCCCGGCCACTCCTGAGTCTGCCGGGCGAGTCGACGCCATCCAGGCCATGCGGGTGCTTCTCGTCTACCCACGCAATCCCGACTCCTTCTGGAGCTTCACGCACGTCCTGAAGTTCGTCTCCCGGAAGTCCGCCTTTCCACCGCTCGGCCTGCTCACCGTCGCCGCGATGCTGCCGCGCGACTGGAGCCTGAGCCTGGTCGACCTCAATGTCTCGGCCCTCACCGACGATCAGATCCGTCAGGCCGACTTCGTCTTCCTGAGCGGGATGATCGTGCACAGGCAGTCGGCGCACGAGATCGCGACGCGGTGTGCAGCCCTCGGCAAGACCGTCGTCGCGGGCGGCCCGCTGTTCACCACCGGCTATCTGGAGTTTCCCGAGATCCGTCATTTCGTGCTCGGCGAGGCGGAAGACGTGATCGAGCAGGTGGTGACGGACATGCAACGAGGCCGATTGCAGCCCGTCTACCGGGCTCCGGGCTGGCCCGACATGCGAAAGACGCCGGTGCCGCGCTGGGATCTGATCGACCTCGGCGATTACGTGTCGATGCCGGTGCAGTTCTCCCGCGGCTGCCCGTTCGATTGCGAATTCTGCGACATCGTCGTCATGAACGGTCGCGTTCCGCGGACCAAGGACCCGGCACAGCTGGTGCGCGAGCTCGAGGCTTTGCGGCTCGCCGGCTGGAAGGACATGGTCTTCATCGTCGATGACAATTTCATCGGCAATCGAAAGCAGGCCAAGGAACTGCTGCGGGCGTTGATCGGATGGCGCCGTCGCGTGCGGCCGACGATGGGCTTCTTTACCGAGGCGTCGGTCAATCTTGCCGACCATGCAGAGCTGTGCGAGCTGATGGTCGAAGCCGGGTTCAGGAAAGTGTTTCTCGGGATCGAGACTCCATCGGTCGAAAGCCTCGACGAGTGCGGAAAGACGCAGAACCGGAAGCGCGATCTCGCCGATTCGGTGACGCTGCTCCAGCGGGCAGGGCTGGAGGTCATGGGCGGGTTCATCGTCGGCTTCGACGCGGATCCGCAGGACATCTTCGCGCGGCAGTTCGAGTTCATTCAGCGAACCGGCGTTGTCACCGCGATGGTGGGCCTGCTCACCGTGCTGCCCGAGACCGCGCTGTATCGGCGCCTTGCACGCGAGGGCCGGATTCTTGCCGAGACCTGCGGCAACAATACCGATGCGGCACTCAATTTCGTAACCCGTCTGGACCGCGAGTCGATGATCTCGGGATACCGTGACCTGATGCGCAGCCTCTACGCGCCGCGCAACTATTACCGGCGCATTCACTCCTTCCTGCGTCGCTTCGAGCCACGCGGGCCGACGCAACGGCTGTCCCCGGCCGACGTAAAGGCATTTCTGAAGTCGCTGTGGCTGCTCGGCGTGCGGCACGCCGGTCGAAGCCGCTACTGGATCCTCTTCTGGTCAACGCTGGTTACGAGTCCGAGGAAATTGCACACCGCCGTGGAGCTTTCCATCCTCGGCTACCACTTTCGAAAAGTCGCGAGCCATCTATGACCGCCCGGTGGCCGAATTGGGCAACAGCACCTGTGGCGGTCATCCCGGTTGCCGGCACGTGCAGCGCGGGATCGCGACTCGAACCGCCGGCGCAACGGCAACGCGGCCGGCCGAAACAGGAGACACCAAATGAGCTTGGGAACCATTCTGCTGGTAATTCTGGTGCTGATGCTGGTGGGTGTGATTCCGGCCTGGCCGCACAGCAGGAGCTGGGGTTACGGTCCGAGCGGCCTGCTCGGACTGGTGCTGGTGGTGGTGGTCGTTCTGCTGCTGTTGGGCAAGCTGTAGCGTGTCGATTCGCGCCCGAGTTCGCCAAAAATGACATGAAGGTCGAGTGAGGAGCCGGCCACCACAGGACGGTCCGGGAGTCGGCGAGGCATGCCCGTCGCTATCGACGGATGCCGAGCGGTTTCGGTCGATGTGAGGCGTTGAAACTGACTATTGAGGAATTCATCATGACCATGAACAAGGATCAAGTGAAGGGCGCATTGAAGGACATCGGCGGCAAGATCCGGGAAGAAGCCGGAAAGCTGGTTGGCAGCAAAGAGCAGCAGGCCAAGGGACTGCAGGAACAGGCCAAAGGAAAGATCCAGAAAGGCGTTGGCGACGTGAAAGAAGCCGTCAGTGATCTGAAGGAAATCGTCAAGAACAAATAGGAACTCCGACCGTGCGGGCCCTTTGCGCGACACGTCGCCGTGCCGGGTCGGTGTGACGCCGCAGCGCGCGCAGGGTCCGGCCTCGTTCGATGACACATCGCATGCCGGAACCGGGAGCGGCCATCACGTCCGCACCGCGCCAGGACATCGGGCGGCGTGAGGATCCGCGCGGCTCGCGCGACGACCCTCGCTGGCAGGCACGGCAGAACCGGCTGCTCGCCGCGCTGCCGGTGGCCGACTTCAATCGATTGCGCCGCACCCTGGAGCCGGTCGCCCTGCCGCTCGGCCGCATCCTCTGCGAAGCCGGCGCACCTGCCGGGTACGCGTATTTCCCGGTTACCGGCATCGTCTCGCTGATGCAGGAACTCGCGAGCGGCGCTACGTTGGAAGTCGCGCTCGCCGGCAACGACGGCATGATCGGCATCGCCATCGTCACCGGCAGTGCGAGCACGACCACCCGCGCAATCGTGCGGGCCGCGGGCATCAGCTATCGGTTGCGCGCCGACGTGTTGAAGACGGAATTCGAACAATGCCTGCCGCTGCGCCGGATCGTGCTTCGCTACACGCAGTCGCGGATTTTGCAGGTCGCCCAGAGCGCAATGTGCGGGCGCTATCACACCGTGGAACAACAGGTGTGCAGAATCCTGCTGTCGACCATCGACCGGTTGGCATCCGACGATCTCGCGTTGACGCAGGAATTGATCGCCGACCTCGTGGGCGTCCGCCGCGAAAGCGTCACCACGGTGGCAGTGGCGCTGCAGGCGGCGGGCATCATCCGTTACCACCGCGGCCGGATCGCCGTTCTCGATCGACCGGCACTCGCGCGGCGAGCGTGCGGGTGCAACGCCGTACTCGAGCGCGAAGCGCTGCGACGGTTCCGGCCCTCGGCACGGCGGGCTGCGAGTGCGTCGCACAGCGGCGCGCTGGTCCGCACCGCAGTCGGCTGACGAAGGGAGCATTCGCTGAAACCCATCCTCGTCGCCTATGCCACCACCGACGGCCACACACGCAAGGTGGCCGAACACGTTGCCGCTGCATTCACGCACGTGGGCCTGCAGGCGGACCTGATCGATGTCGCCGCGCCGGCGGCGTCGAGCGTGAACCCGATGTATGCCGCGGCGGTGATCGCCGGTTCGGTGCACCTGGGCTCGCACCAGGACGCGGTGCGGGACTTCGTCAAGCGCAACGTCGACTGGCTGAATTCCTGTCCGGCAGCGTTCCTGAGCGTGAGCCTTGCCGCGGCGCTCGACGACGAAGCCAGCCGCGCCGAATGCCGTGATGCCGCGCAGAAGTTCCTTGACGACACCGGGTTCGCGCCGGGGATCGTGCTGCCGGTGGCGGGCGCCTTGCCCTACACGCAGTACGACTGGTTCAAGCGCTTCGCGGTCAAGATGATGGTGAAGCGGCACGGCGGCAACACCGATACTACGCGCGACTTCGAGTACACCGACTGGGCGGCGCTGGCGCAGTTCGCAGTCGAGTTCGTCAGGGCAACGAATCTCGACGCCGGGCACTAGGCGGTGCCCTGGCTCATTTTGCGTCCGGACCGGGCATCGACCGCGACTCGAAGGATCATTTCTCGATAAACTTGTAGCTGATGTGCGCGTGCACATTGCACGTGGCCAGGGTTTCCGGCGTCGGCAGCGGCCGCACGCGAATTGCAGTGCCGTTCATTACCAGACAGGAGTGCCCAAGATGAGTGCAAAGAAAGGTCTGTGGATCAGGATTGGCGACGCGGTGGATTCGGCGAAGGACAAGGCCCAGGAAATCGGCACGTCACTCGTGAAGACGGCGGAAGGCGCGGCCACGGGTGCCAGCCGCGAGGTGAAGAAGGCGACAACAGCGGCCGGGAAGCGGGCGCGATCCGCCAGGGCAACAGTGAAACGCAAGGCCAAGGCCGCTGAAGCGGGCGCGGAAATGGCGTACGGCAAGGCGAAACGCAAGGTGACCAGCAAGGCCAGGGCGGCCAAGGCGGATACAGAGAAGGCGCTGGGCAAGGCGAAGCGCACCGTGAAGCGCAAGGTAAGGGCCGCCGCCGCAGGTGCGAAGAGAGCCGCCGGCAAGGTCGAGCGCGCGATGGCCCCGAAGAAGACCACGGCCAAGCGCAAAGCCGGTGCAGCGAAGAAGACGGCGGGACGCAAGACCACGACCGCCAAGTCCGCACTGAAGAAGGGCGTGGCCGCGGTCAAGAAATCGGGCCGGAAGGCCGGCGCAACCGTGCGCAACGCCGTCAAGGCATCGGTGAAGAAGGCTGCGAAGAAGCCGGCGAAGAGGGCGACGAAGCGGACAGCGAAGAAATAGCCTGGTCCCGTCCTGCCGGCATCTTCCGATGAACGGATCGTCTCGACGATCGAGGGTCCGTACCGCACGATGTCGACACCGCGCTGGCGACCCTCGCGATCGATTCGATCTGTGACCACTCGCGTTGCTCTACGTACGCTGTCTCCGGCAGAGCTTCGCCTCCGGGTAAGGGGGCTCGAGCCGGATTTTCGTGTAGCCAGCCGGCCGGTCATCCTCGAGGCGGGCCTCTCCGCGCGTGGTCGGCCGCGCTTGGCGCTCGAAACGGAATCGGGTCAGGTCCCGTCCGGGCGAGCCGCCATCGAGCGTGCCCTCTCCGCCGGCCGCGACGCGGCAACCCACACGACGGCCGGCGGAAGGTTGCGCCAGACCCGCTCGGCGCGCTGCCAGAAGACGTGCGGCGAGTCGAATTCAAACGGCTCGCGCAGCCCATAGCTGTATTGGACGAGTCGCCGCTCCGCATGCGCGAGCAGGAAGCGCTCGATCACCGCAATCGTCGCGCGCGACAGATCGGCGGGCAGCGAACGGAACGGCAGGGACGACACCGCCACGGTCCTCGCCGGCTGCTCGATCAGGCATTCGGCGCGTTCGTGCACGCAACCGCCATGCACACGTGCGCGCGGCAAACCATGGGCGATGCGCTGTGCCAGGACCGGGCTGCGCTCGATCACGGTGAGCGGCGTTCGCGGATGGTCGACGGCGAGCCGCCGCGTGACCGATCCGGTCCCGGCGCCCAGCTCGACCATCGCATCGAAACCCGCCGCATGTCGCGACATCGCGCGCGCGAGGACGGACGAAGACGGGACGATCCCGCCGACCAGCGCCGGAGCTCGCAGGAAGTGCAGCAGCAGCGAGTCGGACAACGAGTCCAGCGGGAAAGGCGCACGCCGCGTCGTGTGCTCCGCGCGTTCCCGATGCGCTCCGATCGCGCGCCAACCGTCGCCCGCGTCCCTGCCCGCGACGGCTTCCGATCGAGCGGCGAAGCCAGGACGAGAAGGTGAACGAGCGGGACTCTCCGGGCGGTCGCGTTGCGTCATGTCGGTCGCCGGCTTCCGGCAGAAAGCGCTCACCCGGCCATCGATGCCACACCGCGGGCGCAGGCAAAGGTTACAGCCAAATTGCGTGGCCGTCTAACAGTGCGATCCCGAACCCGATGGAGTTCTGGCGCCCGGTCAGACCAATCGGTCGTTTGACGCGCCGGCACGCAATCGCGAAGTTCCGCGACCGGGCGGGGATCTCCCCTCGACCGCCATCGCTCTCGGGGTCGGATCGAGACGGAAGTTGTCGATTGATGGGAGCGCCAAATCGGAATTGACCCCATCCAATGTGCCGAGTAGCCTTGATCCGTCGACTTCCCGGCGCGGAACGGTTCTGGAGGAAATCCAATGAACGCAGTCAAGATGGTTGCGATGGCGTTGATCGTGGGCGGTGTGCTGGCGCTGGTGTATGGCGGCTTCACGTACACCAAAGATACCCATGAAATGAAAATCGGTCCAATCGAGATGTCGATCAAGGACAAGGAGACGGTCAACGTTCCGATCTGGGCTGGTGTCGGTGCGATCGTCATTGGCGGGCTGCTTCTGGTCTTCGGCAGCAGGAAACCGTAGCGCCCGGGTCGGATCTGCCGGGCTTCCGACGCCCGAAATCCCTGATCGGGACGTCCACGCACACGGCGCGACTTCGCGTCCGCTCTCCCGCGCCGGCAAGGCGCCGCCATGCGGTCCGCGGCCGGGATTCGCGGCAAGCGTGGACCGGAGCAGTTCGACAAGCAGAAGCAGCAGGAGGTCGTCGTGAACCGAATCTGGCTCAAGAACTATCCGGTGGGCATGCCTGCCGAGATCGACCCCGATCTGTTCACGTCCATCGCGGACCTGCTCGAGAAGACCGCCGTCAGGTTTGCCGACAGGCCCGCTTATCACAATCTTGGCCGCACGGTGAGCTATGCCGAGCTGGGGCGGCTGTCGCGCGACTTTGCCGCCTTCCTTCAGGGTCTGCCGGGCATGGCCAAGGGCGCGCGCGTCGCCCTCATGGCGCCAAACCTGCTGCAATACCCGGTGGCGCTGTTCGGCATCCTGCGCGCCGGCATGACCGTGGTGAACGTCAATCCGCTGTACACGCCACGCGAGCTCGAGCACCAGCTCAAGGATTCCGGCGCTTCGGCCATCGTCATTCTCGAGAACTTTGCCTATACGCTCCAGCAGGTGCTCGGGAACACGCCGGTCGCGCACGTGATCACCACCGAGATCGGCGACCTGCTGCCGATGCCGAAGCGCTGGATCGTCAATTTCGTCATCAAGCACGTGAAGAAGATGGTGCCCGCCTGGCGCATCGATGACGCCATCGGGTTCCGGGCGGCGCTCGCGCGCGGTGCGGCGACGTCGCCAAAGCCGGTCGAGGTGGCGCGCGAGGACATCGCGTTCCTGCAGTACACCGGCGGCACCACCGGCGTGTCGAAGGGCGCGATGCTGACCCACCGCAACATCCTCGCCAACCTGGAGCAGACCGGCGTGTGGATCTCGGGAAGCTTCGAGGAAGGCGTCGAGATCGCCGTCGCGCCATTGCCGCTGTATCACATCTTCTGCCTTACCTCGACGCTGTCGTTCATGAAACGGGGCAGTCTGATCGTGCTCATCACCAATCCGCGCGACATGCCGGCCTTCGTCAAGGAACTGGGAAAGTGGAAGTGGAGCGTCATGACCGGCGTCAATACGCTGTTTAACGGCCTGCTGAACACGCCCGGATTCGACCAACTGGATTTTTCCGCGTTGAAGGTGGCCATCGGCGGCGGCGCCGCCGTGCAACGGCCGGTGGCCGAGCGCTGGAAGCGGGTGACCGGGCACTACATCACCGAGGCGTATGGCTTGACCGAGGCCTCGCCAGGCGTCTGCGCCAACCCGCTGGGAGCGCCGTGGAACGGCACGATCGGCATGCCGTTCCCTTCCACTGACGTGTCGATCCGCGACGAATCCTTCAACGAGTTGCCGGTATGGAACGGCGAAGGCGAATTCGACCGACACACCGGCGAGATCTGCGTCCGCGGCCCGCAGGTGATGAAGGGCTACTGGAACAATCCGGAGGAAACCACCAACGTGATGCGAGACGGCTGGCTGAAGACAGGCGACGTCGGCCATCTGAATGCCGAGGGCTGCGTCACGATCACGGATCGCAAGAAGGACATAATCCTGGTTTCCGGCTTCAAGGTCTTTCCGAACGAAATCGAAAGCGTGGTGGCGATGCTTCCGGGCGTGCTCGAATGCGGAGCAGTCGGCGTGCCGGACGAAAGATCGGGCGAGGCGGTGAAGGTCGTGATCGTGAAGAAGGATCCGGACCTCGGCAAGGAAGTCGTCATCCTGCACTGCAGGGCGCAGCTCACCGGCTACAAGGTCCCGCGCTACGTGGAGTTCCGCGACGTACTGCCGAAGACGCCGATCGGAAAGGTCCTGCGGCGCGAGCTGCGCGACGCGCCGAAGCAGTAGCGGCATGCGCCGCGCGCAACCGCGAGGGGGCGGAAATGTCACGACGACTGGTGATCATTGGCGGTGACGCCGCCGGGATGTCGGCGGCGGCGCAGGCACGGCGGATCAAACCGCCCGCCGAGCTCGAGATCGTGGCTTTCGAGCGGGGATCGCGCACCTCGTACGCCGCCTGCGGCCTCCCCTACCTGGTCGGCGCGCTCGTCGAGACCCCCGACCGGCTCGTCGCCCGGACGCCGGAACAGCACCGGGCCAACGGCATCGATGTCCGGACCCGCCACGAGGTCACCGCCATCGACCTCCAGGCGTCCGCGGTGACGGTACGCGACCTCGACACGGGTCGGGAGTCCGTCATGCGCTACGACGAGCTTCTCATCGGTACCGGCGCATCGGGCATCACACCCCCTTGGCCCGGCATCGACGCGGAGGGAGTGCTGCAGCTTCGGACCCTCGACGACGCGATCGAGGTGGAACGGCTGCTTGCCGCAGGTGCGCGACGTGCCGTCGTGGTCGGCGCCGGCTACATCGGACTGGAGGTTGCGGAGGGCCTGCTCGAACGCGGCCTCGGCGTGACCGTCGTCGAACGGCTCGACGCACCCATGGGCGCCGTGCTCGATGCCGACATGGCTGCCGGTGTCGCGGACGCGATGCGGGCCGCTGGAATCGACCTGCGGCTCGGCACCGCGGTCACCGGGTTCACCACGGCCGACGGACGCGTCACCGCCGTGGAGACCGCAGGGGGACCCGTCGCGGCCGACCTGGTGGTGATCGGCCTCGGGGTTCGCCCCAACGTGGACCTGGCCCGGGCCGCGGGCATCGGCGTGGGCGAGGCCCGCGGCATCGTGGTCGACGACCACCTGCGCACCGACACGCCGCACGTCTGGGCCGCCGGCGACTGCGTCGAGTCGCGTCACCGTATCACCGGGCGCTCCGTCGTGGTGGCCCTCGGTACGCACGCCAACAAGCAGGGCCGGGTCGCCGGCACCAACATCGCCGGCGGTGACGCGGCTTTCGCCGGGGTGCTCGGCACGGCGATCACCAAGTTCCGAAACCTGGAGATCGGCCGCACCGGTCTCACCGAACGGGAGGCCGAGGCCGCAGGGTTCGACGCCGTCGGCGTGACGACCGAGGCGTCCAGCCGGGCGCACTACTACCCCGGCGCGCAGCCGATGCTGATCAAGATCGTGGGGGAGCGCGGGACCGGCCGGTTGCTCGGTGCACAGATCGTCGGTGGGGAGGGCGCCGGCAAGCGCATCGACGTGCTGGCGACGGCGCTGTGGAACGACATGACCGTAGAGGCGGTGGGCGGCATGGATCTCTCCTACGCCCCGCCATTTTCGCCAGTCTGGGACCCGGTGCTGCTGGCTGCGGGCAAGGCGGCGTCGAAGATCTGAGCCAGCGGGCGACCGGTGTCGCAGCGAACCCCGCACGGGCCTGCCGCCACCCGTTGTCGACCGCGTGCACGGTCATGCCGCGTACGAGCTCCGCCTGCCGCATCGTGGATCGGCCTGCGGCGCGGCGTGCCGAAAGCGGCGTGATCGCCGCCTTCTTCAGGTCTTCTTGTTGGCCGGCTTCCGGGCAGTTTTCTTGGCGGCCTTCTTCGCAGGCTTCTTCACGGCGGTTTTCGCCGCCGGCTTGCGGGTCGCCTTTGCCACGGTCTTCCTGATGTTTCTCTTCGCCTCGGGCGGCGGGCTCGAGACCTGCTTTACGGCTCGCTTCGCCGCCCTCCCCACCGCAGCGACCGCGCCTTTCACCGAACTCTTCACCGACTTGACGGCATC
>JBDTVU010000033.1:0-28972 GCA_040007035.1 Betaproteobacteria bacterium
TAGAGTACCTGGCTACGAACCAGGGGGTCGTGGGTTCAAATCCTGCCGGGCGCGCCAGATGAATGAAGGAGTCGGGTTTCGGCCCGACTCCTTTCTTTTTTCGTTGTGCGATATCGATGACGGACGGCAGAGACGACGCCTTCGTCCCGGGCCGGCGCAATCACCGATGCCGTTTCCGGGACACTTCGGAAATTCCGGATTCGAGCACCTCACCGACCAGTTCGCGGATTCTTGCCCGCAATTCGACGAGCAGCGCGTCTCCCGCCTTGGTCGTTCGATAGTAACGTCGGTTCTTGCCGTCCACCAACTCCTGGTCCGAATGCAACGCGCCCATGGTCTCCAGACCGTGCAGCAACGGGTAGAGCGTCCCCGCGCTGATGTCGTAGCCGTGGCGCTTCAGTTCGACCATCATCTCCAGCCCGAAGATCGGCTCTTTCGCGGCGTGATGGAGGACGTGCACGCGCACGAAGCCGAGCGACACGTCGCGCAGGATCCTGTCGCCGGCGACCCTCGTCGCAAGCGGCTTCTCGCTGTTCATCGTGGACAACCTTCCTGAGTACATCGAGGGACGTTTCGCCTTTGGGCAACGATCTGCATTCGCGCGAAACCGCCTGCGCCACCCGTTCCGGCCAGCCGGACGACGAACGGATTCCTGCGTCGCCTTGGGTGAAACAGAAGGGCCGGACGGGCCGGCCCTTCGCTTCGCTACCGCTTGATCCGCATGCCCGGTCGCCGGGACCGGTCGGATTCGATCACTTGGGCACGTCACCCGGCTCGGACTTCACCTTGTAATTGATACCCTGATCGGAAGGCGCTGCCTGCTTCACGACCTGGATGAAACCGTAACCCATCGCGGCGTGGCATCCGTTGCAGTCCTTGATCACCGCGGTGTAGGCGGCGTCGAACGCCTTGGCGTCCTTGGCCTGGATCGCCTTGTTCGTCGCGGCGAAGGTGGTCTCGTAGAAGCTTTGCCACACCTTGTACTCGGCGGGCTTGGTCAGCCGTGCCGGGTTCATCGCGCCGTTCATGTATTTCGACATGTAGGCCGCCAGCGCCCAGTTGCCGCCCTTGACGGCGGAGCCCATGTCCTGGAACCGATCGCCGACCTCGCGCATGGGAACCGCGAACTTCGGAATCGCGGCTTTCAGGTCGTCGATCTGCTTCTGCGTGTCCGGATCCGCCGCCAGCGCAACGCCGCTGCCCAGCGCGATCAGCGCGCCCATCAACACGATCCTGCTCTTCAGTTTCAACATTCCATTACCCCTCTGGAACTCGTTGGCGGGACCCTCCCGCCGCGGATTGCCCTGGACGCCGGCCGATCGCCTGCTGCGCCGTTCACTGCCTGGTACAAACTCCGTTTCCGATACCGAATTTCGATATCGAATCCCGATCACGGTATCCGGCATGAGGTGCGGCGACTTTGATCTTCGTCAACATCAGGGGATGAGGGCGGTCGGCATCGTCGATGCCCGCTGAATCAAGTCTACGTCGCGACCCCGATCAGCCGCGACACGCGTATCGGCACGTCCGGCCGCTGCAGCGCTTCGACCCGGTCCTGCCGCGCGCGGTCGGCGACGGTCGCGCGCGTGCGCAGGCGAACGTATTCGGCCCACGACTCGATGACGAAGCGCTCGACGTAGCGGTCTTCCTCCGACAGGTCGCGGAAGACGCGCCAGCTCGACGCGCCGTTGCGGCGGCGGACCGGCTCCACCGAGTGGACTGCGCGGAAGAACGCTTCGCGATTCTCCGGCGCGATCCGGTATTCGATCTGGATCAGCACCGGGCCATCGTCGGGCATCGGCTCCACCGCGATCGCGAGGTCCGGCAACTGCACGCCGGGGGTCACGTCGGCTTCGGTACCCATCGCGACCCTGATCTTGCGATTGAGGAGGTGCAGCACGACCATTGTCCCCGCGGCGGCGGCGAGCGCGATCCGGGTGCCATAGGACGAAGCCAGCGCACCCCACAGCACGCTGCCCAGCGCGAGACTCGCCTGCACCGCGACGAGATTCATCGCCACGGCGCGCGCGCGGACCCAGGCCGGCGCCGAACTCTGCGTTCCGGCGGAGAGGCTCGCCAGCACGCTGACCCACGCCGTCCCGGCGCCGGCGACGCCGATCAGCGCGAGCGTGGGGATGTCGGTCGCGGCAATCAGCAGCGTCGCCACCGTCCACAGCACCACGCCGGCGTTGACGACAGTGTTGAGCGACGTCTTCCGCAATTGGCCGGGAATCGCCAGTGCACCTGCGACCGCGCCGAGCCCGAACCCGGCGGACAGCAGGCCGTAGCCGACGGCGCCGAGGCCGAGCTGATCGCGGGCGATCACCGGCAGCAGCGCCCACAACCCGGCGGCGCAGACGCTGAAGCTCAGGTTCTTGGCGATCAGCGAGCGCATCGCCGGCGAGTGCCGCGCGTAGCGCAGGCCGATGGTGACGCCCGAGAGCAGCGTCTCGGGAACGCCGGGCAGCGCGATTTCGCGCGGCTTCCATCGCCGCATGGCCACGATCATCAGCCCGAAGAAGCACGCGCTGGCGAGCAGCGCACTGCCGCTGCCAAGCCATGCGGCGACGGCGCCGGCGAGCGCCGGGCCGACGGCGCGCGCAACGTTGAACGCGACCGCGCCCAGCGCCACCGCGCGCGGCAATTCGACGCGGGTGACGAACTCGTTGATGCTCGCCTGTTGCGCCGGCATGTAGAACGTGAAACCGGCGCCGATGACGAGCGTCAGCGCCAGCAGCGCCAGCGGGCCGATGAGGCCGGCCAGCGTCGCTGCGCCGAGGATAGCCGTGGCGACGAGCAGCACGATCTGCGTGGCGAGGATGACGCGTCGGCGATCGACGATGTCCGCGAGCGCGCCGGCGACGAGGCCGAACAGCAGCGACGGCGCGGTGCTCGCCGTCTGCACCAGCGCCACCATCAGCGCCGACGGCGTCAGCGTCGCCATCAGCCACGCAGCGACGGTCGCCTGCATCGTGTATCCGAGTGCCGTGGCGATGGAGCCGGCGTAGAACAGCCGGAATGGGGCGTGCCGCAGAGGCGACGACTCGAACAGGCGCGCGAGGAGGGACGGCGACGAGGTGGTCACACCGCGAGTCTAGCGTGATCGCCGCCGGCTGGCGCTGCCGACCATCGAAGGCGTCGTCACGCGCGTTTGGGGGCATGGCACCTCGATTCGGTGCGTCAATCGGTGCCAATGGATGAAATTTTGACAAAGAAGCGACAGCCGGGCGCCAAGCGCCCACCGTTTGGCCGCGTTTGACCTTCATCAATCGATCGCGCCGCGCGGCGGGGATGATGGAACCATTGCGCGAATTGCCGCGCCGAACGTGAAACGCGATGGCTCAAGACATCTCCGCCGTGACGTCGGCATGCGTGACCCGCTACGGTGGCAACGCGACCCGGATGGTGCACATCCTGCGCGACGTGCAGGCGGTGCTCGGCCGCCTCTCGCCGGATGCGATCGACGGCGTCGCCGCGGCGCTATCGATTCCGCGCGTGCGCGTCGAGGCGACGGCGACGTTCTACCACCTGTTGCACACCGAGTCGCACGGCGATTACGAGATCCTGTTCTCGGACAACATCGTCGACCGCATGGCCGGCGGGGCCGAGCTGATGGCGTACCTCTGCGAGCGGATGTGGATCGAGCCTGGCAAGCGGTCGGAGGACGGCCTCGTCTACGTGTCGAGCACGTCGGACATCGGCCTTGGCGACCAGGGCCCGGCGGCGCTGGTCAACGGGCTGCCGCTGACGTTGCTCGACCACACGCGGCTCGATCTGGTCGCCGGTCTCATCCGCAACCGCAAGCCGGTCTCCGACTGGCCGCCGATGCTGTTCGAGGTCGCGCCGAACGTCCGGCGCGGCGACATCCTGCTCGCCAAGCCGTTCGTTCCCGGATCGGCGGTGCGGCAGGTGCTGGCGATCGGCGTCGATGGCGTGCTGGGCGAGCTCGAGCGGGCGTTTCCGCGCGGCCGCGGCGGCGCCGGCTTCAAGACGGCGGTCAAGTGGGCATCGTGCCGTCGGGCGCCGGGGCCTGCACATTGCATCGTGTGCAACGCCGACGAAGGCGAGCCCGGAACGTTCAAGGACCGCGTGCTGCTGCAGGCGCACGCCGACCTCGTGTTCGACGGCATGACGCTCGCCGCCCGCGTCGTCGGCGCGAACCGCGGGATCCTCTACCTGCGCGGCGAGTATCTGTTCATGGTCGACGCGCTGGAAGCGGTGCTGCAGCGACGGCGAGACGCAGGGCTGCTCGGCAACGCCATTCTCGGTGAGCCCGGATTCGACTTCGACATCCTCATCGAGATGGGCGCCGGCGCGTACATCTGCGGCGAGGAGTCGGCGTTGATCGAGTCGGCCGAGGGAAAGGCCGGCCGTCCCCGCAACCGCCCGCCGTATCCCGACACCTGCGGCTTTCTCGGGATGCCGACCGTCGTCAACAACGTCGAGACGTTCGCCTGCGCGGCGAAGATCGCCGTCCACGGTGGCGCGTGGTTCGCGGCGATCGGCACGGCGCAGTCGACGGGGACGAAGCTGCTGTCGGTATCGGGCGACTGTGCGCGGCCGGGCACCTACGAGTACCCGTTCGGCGTCACCGTCCGCGAGGTGCTTGACGACTGCGGCGCGCTGCATCCGCGCGCGGTGCAGGTCGGCGGGCCGTCGGGGACCTGCGTGTCGTGGCGGGAGTTTTCCCGTCGCATCGCGTTCGAGGACATCCCGACCGCCGGCGCGTTCATGGTGTTCGGGCGCGAGCGCGACATGTTCGACGTCGCGCGCAACTTCACTCACTTTTTCGCCGCCGAGAGCTGCGGCTTCTGCACGCCGTGCCGCGTCGGCACGGCGCTCCTGCGCAACCACATGGACAAGCTCGCCGCCGGCAAGGGCAGCGCCTACGACCTCGCCCAGATGCAGCGGCTGATGCACATCATGCTGACGATGAGCCACTGCGGCCTCGGCCACACGGCGGCAAAGCCGGTGGTCGAGACGATGGAGAAGTTTCCGGAAACCTATGAGCGGCGGCTGGCGGCGCTCGACTACGAGCCCGCGTTCGACCTCGACCGGGCGCTGACGACCGCGCGTCTCATCACCGGCCGCGACGACGCGCTGGCGCACCTCGACCGGGGAACACGATGAGCGAAGACACCTTTGTCATCGACGGCCGGACGATCCCGTTCGCCCCCGGCGACACGATCCTCACCGCGGCCGCGGCCGCCGGTGTCTACATTCCGCACCTGTGCTGGCAGCCGGGCTACGCGCCGCACGGGAGCTGCAAGGTGTGCACCGTCATCGTCGACGGTCGGCCGGCGTCGGCATGCACGATGAAACCAGCGCCCGGCAGCATCGTCGAGAACGACTCGCCACCGTTGAACGACGACCGGCGGGCGCTGGTCGAGATGCTATTCGTCGAAGGCAACCACATCTGTCCCGCCTGCGAGAAGACCGGCGACTGCCAGTTGCAGGCCGTCGGTTACCACCTCGGCATGGCGGCGCTGCGCTTCGAGCACTTCTATCCCCCGCGCAGCATCGACGCGTCGCATCCCGACGTCTTCCTGGATCGCAACCGCTGCATCCTGTGCGAGCTGTGCGTGCGGGCGAGCCGCGACGTCGACGGCAAGAGCGTGTTCGGCATCGGCGGCCGCGGTCTCGGGTCGCGGGTGATCGTCAACGCGGCGTCGGGGCGGCTGGCCGACACCAATCTCTCCGTCGACGATGTCGCCGTGCACGTCTGCCCGGTCGGCGCGATCCTCGTCAAGCGGCACGCGTACGAGGTGCCGATCGGCCAGCGGACCTACGACCTGAAGCCGATCGCGGAAGTGGCGCTGGCCGCAGCGAAGCCGCAGGCGGTGGCGGAGGGCAGCGATGACTGAGCGCAAGCTGCGGGTCGCGACGACGTCGCTCGCCGGATGTTTCGGCTGCCACATGTCGCTGCTCGACATCGACGAGCGGCTGTTCGATCTCGTGCAGCTGGTCGAGTTCGACCGCTCGCCGCTGACCGACATCAAGCACTGCGGGCCGTGCGACATCGGGCTGGTCGAGGGGGGCGTCTGCAACGCGGAGAACGTCCACGTGCTGCGCGAGTTCCGCCGCAACTGCCGGATCCTCGTCGCCGTCGGCGCCTGCGCGATCACCGGCGGCGTGCCGGCGCTGCGCAACAACATCGACCTTTGGGACTGTTTCCAGGAGTGCTACCAGTACGAGCCCGGCACCGCCGGCCACGTCATTCCCGACGATCCGGAGCTGCCGCTGCCGTTCGACAAGGTGCGACCGATCTACGAGGTCGTCCACGTCGATTACTACCTTCCGGGGTGCCCGCCACCTGCCGACGCGTTCTGGCAGCTCATCACCGACCTCGCCGCCGGCCGGGTGCCGAAGCTCGAGCCGGCGATGATTCGCTACGACTGAAGCGCCCCACTCGCAGAAGGAAGTTCATGACGCATCCGCTCGAAACCGCCGCCCACCCGGAAACGCTGCGCCGGGTGGTCATCGATCCGGTGAGCCGGGTCGAAGGCCACGGCAAGGTGACGCTGCTGCTCGACGCCGACAACCGGATCCAGCAGGCGCGGCTCCACATCGTCGAGTTTCGCGGCTTCGAGAAGTTCATCCAGGGTCGGCCGTACTGGGAGGTGCCGGTGCTGGTCCAGCGGCTGTGCGGGATCTGCCCGGTGTCGCACCACCTCGCGGCGTCGAAGGCGATGGACATGATCGTCGGCGCGACCGAGCTGACCCCGACCGCCGACAAGATGCGGCGGCTGCTGCACTTCGGCCAGATCCTGCAGTCGCACGCGCTGCACTTCTTCCATCTCTCGTCGCCCGATCTGCTGTTCGGCTTCGACGCCGACGTCGCGCGGCGCAACGTCGTTGCCGTCGCTGCCGCCCGTCCGGAACTCGTGCGACAGGGCGTGCTGCTGCGCAAGTACGGGCAGGAAGTGATCCGCGTCACGTCGGGCAAGCGGGTCCACGGCTCGTGCGCGATTCCGGGCGGCGTCAACAAGCACCTGACGCCGGCGGAGCGCGATTACCTGCTGGCCGACATCGACCGCACCGTGGCCTGGTCGCGCGACGCCGTCGCGCTGATCAAGCAGCTCTATGCCGAGCGCAAGGACTTCCACAACGGATTCGGCTACTTCAAGTCGGCGTACGTCAGCCTGGTCCGTGCCGACGGTGCGCTCGACTTCTATCACGGCGGCCTCCGCGCACGGAAGGCCGACGGCGAGCTCCTGTTCGACCACGCCGACTATGCGACGTACTGGGACCGGATCTTCGAGGTCACCAAGCCATGGTCGTACATGAAGTTCCCGTATCTGCGCGACCTCGGGCCGGAGGACGGCTGGTATCGCGTCGGTCCGCTCGCCCGGATCAACAACTGTGCCTTCGTCCCGACGCCGCTGGCCGAGGCGGAGCGGATCGCGTTCAGGGAGTTCGACCACGGCAGCGCGACGCACGCCAACCTCGCGTACCACTGGACGCGGATGATCGAGATGCTGCACGCCGCCGAGGGCATCCATGCGCTTCTGCGCGATCCCGACCTCCTCGCCGGGGAACTCGTCGTCAAGGGTACGCGGGCGGAGCGGGGTGTGGGCGTCATCGAGGCGCCGCGCGGTACGCTGATCCACCATTACCGCGTCAACGAAGACGACCAGATCGTCCGCGCCAACCTGATCGTGTCGACGACGCACAACAACGAGGCGATGAACGAGGCGGTCCGCCAGGTCGCGCTTCGCTATCTCGACGGGACGGAGGTGACCGAGCCGCTGCTCAACCACATCGAGGTCGCGATCCGGGCCTACGACCCGTGCCTGTCGTGCGCGACGCACGCGTTGGGGCAGATGCCGCTCGAAGTGGCGGTGGTCGACGCCGAAGGCCGCACCGTCGACGCGCTGCGGCGGGATTCCGACGGCGCCGTTCGTCGTCCGTCGGAGATCGCGGCGTGACGAGCCTCGTCATCCTGGCGTGGGGCAACCCGAGCCGCGGTGACGACGCGCTGGGGCCGGAGTTCCTGCGCCGGGCCGGGCCGCTGGTGGCGGCAACGCCTCTCGACATCGCGCTTGTCACCGATTTCCAGCTCCAGCCGGAGCACGCCGCCGATCTCGTCGGCCGCGATCTCGCGCTGTTCGTCGACGCCAGCCTCGTCGCCCCGGCGCCTTTTTCGTTCGACACCGTGTTCCCGGCGCGCGACCGGACGTTCACCAGCCACGCGCTGTCGCCGGCGGCGCTGCTCGCGGTGTGCGCCGACGCGTTCCCGCCACCGGCGCCGGGCGGATTCACGCTGGCAATCCGGGGTGAACGGTTCGAACTCGGCGAGCCGATCGGCGTCGCGGCGGCGTCGAGCCTCGACCACGCGCTCGCCTTCCTGCGCTGGCTGCTCGCCACGCCGGATGCCGCCGCCTGGCGGCTGGCGACCCGGCAGGACGTTTTCGCGCAGACGCCGCTCATGGCGTGACCCCGGCATCGGCCCCGCCCAGCCGGGACCTTGATGACGCGCAACACCGGAACGTCGATGTTCATGCCGACACTCACCGGCGACCGCAACACCCGCGCGCCGCGAGAGAGGGCCTGCACGCGCGGCCCTTTTCGTTTTCCGCCCGATGGCCGCTGACCGCATTCCCGGGCGAACGGGACCGCTTGATCCATGTCAACACCCCCCGGCGCGCCCGATGCGATGCTTCCGGCAGGGCGGCGGGACAGCGCACGGGTGGGGTGATTCAGTGTTGCTGCGACCGGCTGTTGACTGACTGGATACGTCATGATCCACGCGCTGACGATTCGAGCGCATTCGCTGTTGCTGTCGATCGGCCTTGCTTTTCTGGCCGCCATGCCCGCTGCTGCCGCCCCGGCTGCGGCCGGCCCCAACGACACGTGCCTGATGTGTCACGCGGACAAGGACGCGAAGGGCGCTGGTGGCAAGTCGATTGCCGTCGACGGCGCGAAGTTCGCGGCGTCGGTCCACGGCGAGATGCAGTTGAAATGCACCGACTGCCACACCGACGTGTCGCCGCAGAAGCTGCCGCACGCCGAGAAGCTGAAACCCGTCGTCTGCGCAACCTGCCACGACAAGGCGGTCAAGGAGTACCAGACGACGGGACACGCGACTGCGCGCAAGGGCGGCAACGCGGTCGCCGCGACGTGCACCGACTGCCACGGCACGCACGACATCAAGCGACCCAAGGACCCGACGTCGCCGACAAACCACCTGAACCTCGTGGCGACCTGCTCGCGCTGTCACGGCGACGATGCCACGGTCACGAAAGGTCACATGCCGGGTGGCAACATCGGCGCCAAGTTCCAGGACAGCATTCACGCCAAGGCGCTGCAAGGCGCCGCGAAGATGTCGGCGCCCGAATGCACCGACTGCCACGGCACGCACACCATTCTCCCGAAGTCGGACCCGAAGAGCAAGGTGTCACGGGCGCGGATCCCCGAGACCTGCGGTAGCTGCCACCAGCGCGAGCGCGATGCCTACACGAAGGGGATGCACGGCAAGCTGCGGCAGGACGGCGTCCTGGCGGCGCCGGGGTGCACCGACTGCCATACCGCGCATTCGATACAGCAGCACGAGAAGCCGACGTTCCAGACGGCGGTGATCAAGGAATGCGGCACTTGCCACGCCGATTACCTGTCGACGTACCGCGACACGTTCCACGGCCAGGTGACGGCGCTGGGCTACGCGCGCGTGGCGACGTGCGCGTCCTGCCACGGCGCGCACGAGGTGCTTCCGGCGTCCAACCCCGCGTCGAAGGTCTCGCCGCAGAACCGGCTCAAGACCTGTCAGGCCTGCCACGCCGGGGCGAGTGCCAATTTCGCGAGCTTCGATCCGCACGCCGACCGGCACAACAGGACGCGCAGCCCGCTCTACTACTACGCGTCGCGGTTCATGGAGATCCTGCTGCTCGGCGTGTTTTCGTTTTTCGGCATCCACACGGTGTTCTGGTTCTACCGCGAGTTGCGTGAACGGATCTCCGGCGGCAAGGCGGGTCCCCGCGACGGCAACCGCGAAGAGAGGCACTGATGGCGATCGAAACAGGTAACCCGGCGGCAACTACTGCCGGCAGCGCACCGGCGGCGGTGCAGCGCTACTACCGTCGCTTCACTGCGGCCGAGCGCATCCTGCACTCGCTGCTGATGCTGACGTTCGTCGGCTGCGCGCTCTCGGGATTGCCGCTCCTCTACTCCGACAAGCCCTGGGCGCCGACGCTGGCGCGGATTCTGGGCGGCTTCGAAGGCGCCGGGATGATCCACCGGATGTGCGCGACGGTGATGATCGTCGTGTTCGTCACCCACGTCGCGCTGGTGTTCGGGAAGGCCGTCGCCAGCGGCCGGCTGCTCGCGATCCTGTGGGGACCGGATTCGATGGTGCCGCAGCTGCAGGACCTCGTCGACATCGGGCGCAACTTCAAGTGGTTCTTCGGGCGCGGGCCGCGGCCCCAGTTCGATCGCTGGACGTACTGGGAGAAGTTCGATTACTGGGCGGTGTTCTGGGGGATGCTCATCATCGGCGGATCGGGCCTGCTGCTGTGGTTCCCGGTGTTTTTCGCGAACCTGCTGCCCGGCTGGATGTTCAACATCGCCTCGCTCGTCCACGGCGAGGAGGCGCTGCTCGCCG
The DNA here is from genome assembly GCA_040007035.1 of Betaproteobacteria bacterium. Lineage (GTDB taxonomy): Bacteria > Pseudomonadota > Gammaproteobacteria > Burkholderiales > Casimicrobiaceae > CAIWHR01. Next base: position 10,598 of record JBDTVU010000033.1, read on the forward strand.
TCGGCTTCATCTTCACGTTTCACTTCTTCAACGGGCACCTCCGGCCACGGAAGTTCCCAATGGACACGGTGATCTTCACCGGGCGCATCCCCGAGCACGAGCTCATCGACGAGCGCCGCGTCGAATACGATCGGCTCGCCCGCGAAGGCCGGCTCGCCGCGAAGGAAACGACTCCGCCGACCGACGAGTCGAGATGGTTCGGCTTCATCGTGGGTGGCACCGCGCTGACGCTCGGCATCGTCGCCATCGTGTTGATCGTCTACAGCATCTTCTAGGTATACTTCCGGCGGTGCCTGTAACGGCGACAGCACACGCGGCGAGGTGAGGGGGCAGCGATGAAGATCAGTTCGGGACGACGGACGTTGATGCTGGGCACGGCGATGACGATCGTCGTCGGCGGGATCGCGCTCGCGATTCTCGGCGCCGGCGGCATCGTCGCCTGGGAATACAGCAACAGCAACGCGTTCTGCACCAACAACTGCCACGCGGTCCACCCCGAGGAGCCGCGTGCCTACGCCGCGTTCTCGCATGCCCGCGTCCAGTGCGTCGAATGCCACATGGGCCGGCTGCCGACGCTGCAGCTGATGACGCTCAAGGCCGCCCACTACAAGGAGCTGCTCGGGATGTTCACCGGGTACGAACGGCCGATGACGGCCACGACGCTGCGCCCGGCGCGCGACTCTTGCGAAGGCTGCCACTGGCCGGCCGTCAACCACGACGACAAGGTGCGGACCAAGGTCCATTACGACACCGACGTCAAGAACACCGAGACGCGCACCCGGCTCATCGTCCACACCGGCGGCGGCGAGGCGCGCGACAAGGCCACCCGCGGCATCCACTGGCACGTCGAGCAGAACGTCGAGTTCGTTAGCGACGACGAGCAGAAGCGGACGATTCCCTGGGTCCGGATCACGGGCAAGGACGGCAAGGCGGCGACGTACTTCGATGCGACGTCCAAAGTCGGCCGCGCCGAAACCGAGCAGAAGACGAAGCGGAAGATGGAATGCGTTGATTGCCACAACGCTGCCGGCCACCCGTTCGTCAACCCGGCCGATCGCGTCGACCAGGCGATCCAGGAGGGCCGGATCGACCGCAGCCTTCCGTCGATCAAGGCCCGCGCGCTGGCGATCATCGACAATGCGTCGCCGCTGCACGGTCCGATGGGCGAGCAGGTGGCGAAGTTCAAGCAGATCATCGCCGACGCCGCGCCCAACGGCGAGATGAAACCGGACGTGAAGAAGGCCGAAGACCGGTTCGCACAGGAGATGCTGGCGATACTCGACCTGTCCGAATTCGAGGGCAAGGATCTCTCGTGGAAGTCGTTCCCGAATCACGCCGGTCACAAGGATTCTCCCGGCTGCTTCCGCTGCCATGACGGCAAGCACTTCAACGACAAGGGCGAGGCGATCCGGCTGCAGTGCACGCTGTGCCATGACCTGCCGCAGGTCAGCATCGACGGCACCCTCAAGACCGTCGCCTCGACCGTGGCGCCGGGCCTGACGCCGCCGGATTCCCACAACGAGCCCAACTGGATGCGCGAGCACCGGTTCAAGCTCGACAACTCGTGCACGATGTGCCACGGCGCGATCAAGTGGGGCGCAGACGGCGGCAGCTTCTGCTCGAATCCGGCCTGCCACGGCCGGAAGTGGCCGGAGCTCGACCTCAATGCCGAGCCGGCGAAAGCCGCGGCGCCGGCCGAGGCCGCGAAGAAGGACGCTGCCCCGGCGCCGGCGAAGAAGGATGCGGCGACCGAGCCGAAGAAGGCTGCACCGGCGAAGTAGTACCGGCGTTTCGCTCGATCCGACGCCGTCCGGGTCCGCCCGGGCGGCGTCTTTTCTTTGCGGCGTCGCCAATGTGCGGACCCGGCGCCGGGCGCTCACCCTCGCACCGCTATACTTCGCGACATCGCCGATCCGATCAGGGAGGTCCGCCATGGCCCGCAAGGAAATCCTCGCCCGCGTGCGCGAGTTCATCGAGCCGTACAAGGTCACCAAGGGGAAGGGCTTCCGTCTCGCCGATTTCGATCCGGGCGACACCGCCGGCCTTGGCTCCGAGGCGAAGCCGCAGGCGAAACAGATGCTGGCGCAGGGCGTCGAGTGGCTCGCCGAGGAGCAGAACAAGCTGTACGCGCAGGATTCGTGGGCGGTGCTGCTGGTGTTCCAGGCGATGGATGCGGCGGGCAAGGACGGCACGATCAAGCACGTGATGTCGGGGATCAATCCACAGGGCTGCCAGGTCTACTCGTTCAAGCAGCCGTCGGCGGAGGAGCTCGATCACGACTTCCTGTGGCGGACGACGCGCTGCCTGCCGGAGCGCGGGCGGATCGGCATCTTCAACCGGTCGTATTACGAGGAGGTGCTCGTCGTCCGCGTCCACCAGGAGTACCTGCAGCGACAGCGGTTGCCGGCGCGGGTCGTCGGCCGGAAAATCTGGGACGAGCGGATCGAGGACATCGCTGCCTTCGAGCGCTACCTCGCCCGCAACGGCGTCGCGGTCCTCAAGTTCTTCCTCAACGTCTCGCGCAAGGAACAGAAGCGGCGTTTCCTCGAGCGGCTCGACCTGCCAGAGAAGAACTGGAAATTCTCGTCCGCCGACGTCGCCGAGCGGCAGCATTGGGACGCCTACATGAAGGCCTACGAGCAGGCGATCCGGGGCACCGCCGCAAAGCACGCGCCGTGGTACGTCGTGCCTGCCGATAACAAGTGGTTCACGCGGACGGTCGTCGCCGCCGCGATCGTCGACGCGATGGAGCGGCTCGATCTCGCCTACCCGCAGGTCGACGCGGCGAAGCGCGTCGAGCTCGCCCGGGCGCGCAAGCTGCTGCTCGCAGGCCGGTGACGGCGCCGTCGCGGGTGCGTTGACCGGCGGCGCGGCCGGGGCCGTCAGCCTGCGTGCGCGGCGAGCCCCTGTGCGCGGAGTGCGTCGAGCGACGCGTTGAGCGTCAGCGCCTGCGGGTCGAGCTTCAAGTGCAGCAGCGCCGGCCCGCCGGCGGTGAGCGCGCGCTCGAATGCCGGCGCGAACTCGGCGGTGCGGGCCACCGTTTCGCCGTGGGCGCCGTACGCACGCGCGAGCGCGGCAAAATCCGGGTTGACGAGGTCGGAGCCGGACACCCGGCCCGGGTACGTCCGCTCCTGGTGCATCCGGATCGTCCCGTACATTCCGTTGTCGACGACGACGAAGATCACGGCGAGCCGGTACTGGACGGCGGTGGCGAGCTCCTGCCCGTTCATCAGGAAGCAGCCATCGCCGTTCCACGAAACCACGATCCGGTCGCGATGGATCGCCTTGGCGGCGACCGCGGCCGGCACGCCGTAGCCCATCGCGCCTGAATATGGCGCCAGTTGCGTCCGGAAGCTGCGGTAGCGGTAAAGGCGGTGCAGCCACGTCGTGTAGTTGCCCGCGCCGTTGGTGAGGATCGCGTCGTCTGGCAGCCGGTCGTCGAGCCACGCCATCACCTGCCACAGGTCCAGCGCGCCCGGAACGGGGCGCGGCGCCCGCCACTCGATGCAGTCCGCGTGCGCCGCCGCGACGGACCCGGCCCATGCCGTCGCGTCGACCGGCGGAAGTGCCGCCAATGCATCGAGGAACGCGCCGGGCGTGGCGGCGATCGCGAGCGCCGGCTGGTACACGCGGCCGAGCTCGTCGGCACCTGGATGGACGTGGATCAGCGTCTGCCGCGGCTGCGGCGCGTCGAGCAGCGTGTACCCCGACGTCGTCATCTCCCCCAGCCGCTCGCCGATCGCCAGCAGCACGTCGGCGTCGCGGACGCGGGCGGCGAGCTTCGGATTGATTGCGATGCCGACGTCGCCGGCGTAGTTCGGGTGCCGGTTGTCGTACAGGTCCTGGCTGCGGAAGGCGGTCGCCACGGGCAGCGCGTTCGCCTCGGCAAACCGGCGCAGCGCTGCGCAGGCGCCGACGTCCCAGCGGCTGCCTCCGACGAGGACCAGCGGCCGGGCTGACGCGGCGAGCCGCGACCGCACCGCGGCAATCTCGGCCGGCGCCGGTGCCGCCGCTACCGCCTCGACCCGCGCGGCGTCGGCGCACACGGCGCGCGCGGTCAGCATGTCCTCGGGCAACGCGAGCACGACGGGCCCCGGGCGACCCGACATCGCGACGCGCCACGCGCGGGCGATGTACTCCGGTATCCGCTCGGCGCGGTCGATCTGCGCCGCCCACTTGGCGATGCTGCCGTACATCCGCCGGTAGTCGACCTCCTGGAACGCCTCGCGGTCGACGAAATCGCCGCCGACCTGGCCGACCAGCACGAGGAGCGGCGTCGAGTCCTGCGCCGCCGTATGGATTCCGATCGCCGCGTTGGAGGCGCCCGGCCCGCGCGTGACCAGCACGACACCCGGCCTCCCGGTGAGCTTGCCGTGCGCCTCGGCCATCACCGCGGCCCCGCCTTCGTGCCGGCAGACGATCAACTCGATCCGGTCGCCGACGTCGTGCAGCGCGTCGAGGACGGCGAGATAGCTCTCGCCGGGAACGCAGAACGCGTGCGTTGCGCCCTGGGCAATCAGGTTAGCGACGAGGATCTCGCCGCCGGTGCGGGGTGAGGGGGTCATCGTGAATCTCCGGGCGCCCGTCCCGCACGAAGCCGTGCGAGACCGCGACACCCATTCTATAATTGCCCGCGTCCCGCAGGTTCGCCGAGCCCGCCGGATCCACGTCCGCCATGCTCGATCACGACCTCATCCTCGATGCCGGCTACATCGCGGTCGCCGGCTTGGCGCTCGCGCTGGTGACGATGTGGTTCCGCCGCGACCTGCGTGGCGCGATGTTCCGGCTGTCGATCATCGTCGTCGTCGGCGTGGGTGCGCTGATGTTGCTCGGGCGCTACGCCGGCGCGCTGGGCGGCGGCACGCTGGTCACCGTGTTGCGCGAGGGGGCGCTGCTCGTGCTGACCATCGGCGTGGTCGGGATTGCCATCGCGTTCGCGTTCGAGGCGGCGCTCGGCAAGCTGGGGATGCCGCGGATCCTCGCCGACGTGATGGTCGCCCTCGTGCTCGTCGTGTACGCGCTCTACCGGATGAACGCGGCCGGCGTGAACCTCGCGACGATCATCACGACATCGACGGTGATCACCGGCGTGATCGCGTTCTCGCTGAATGCGACGCTGGGCAACCTGTGGGGCGGCATCGCGCTGCAGCTCGACAACACCTGCCGCATCGGCGACTGGGTCCGGCTCGAGGGCGTCACCGGCCAGATCGTCGGCATCCGCTGGCGCTACCTCGCCGTCGCGACCAACAACGGCGAAACGGTGATGGTGCCCAATGCGCAGCTCGTCAACAACCGCGTCACCGTGCTGTCGCGGCGCGGCGACGCCCGGATCCACTGGCGGCGGGCGGTCGAGTTCAACGTCGTTTACGGCATCGCCCCGAGCCGCGTAATCGCCGCGGTCGAAGGTGCGCTGCGGAGGACCGAGATCCGCAACGTCTCCGAGTCGCCACATCCGACGGTGCTGTGCCGCAGCTTCGACGACAGCGGCATCCGCTACGTGGCCCGCTACTGGCTGACGGAGCTGCTGCACGACGAGTGGACGGACTCGCAGATCCGCGTCCATATCGCTGCGGCGCTGATCCGGCATGGCTTCGACATCCCGTTCCCGCATCGGGTGCTGGTCAATGCGGAGGTCGCCGACGCCGCGGAGCTGCGCGAGCGCGAACTCGACGCCCGGCAGGCGGTGCTGGCGCGGCTCGAGCTGTTTGCCAAGCTCACCGACCAGGAGCGGCGGGCGCTGGCCTCCGAGCTCGCCACCTCGCCGTACGCGAGCGGCGACCTGATCTCGCAGCAGGGCGAACTCGCGGAGTCGCTGTTCGTGCTGGCGCAGGGGCGCGTGCTCGTCTACCGCGAAGAGGAGCAGGCCAGCGGAAAGTTCGGACCGCGGACGAAGCTCGCCACCGTCGATGCGCCGAACCACTTCGGCGAAATGGGGCTCCTCACCGGGCAGGCGCGCGCCGCCACCGTGATCGCCGACGGCGACGTGCTGTGCTACCGGCTGGACAAGGACGGCTTCGACGCGATCCTGCAGGCGAGGCCGGAGCTCGCGTCTGCGCTGTCGCAGGTGGTCGTCGCCCGCCAGGTGGCGAACGACGCGACGCTGCAGGCGGCAAGTGCCGAGGCGCGCGCGCGGCAGGCCTCGGGACGCGCGGACGAGATGCTGCGCCGGATTCGCGACTTTTTCGGCCTGGCCGCCTAGCGACCGCGCCGCAAGCGACCGGCGCGGAAGAGCGTTCCCGGTACCTCAGCGACCGGCGACCAGCTCTTCCCGCGTCACCAGGAATACGCGGTCGTCGGCGCCCGCCGTTTCGAGCCAGACCATCGGCAGCCGTGGAAATTCGTGCTCGACCGCGGCGCGGTTGTGGCCGATCTCGACGACCAGGGTCCCTCCGGGCTCGAGGAATCGCGGCGCGTCCTTCAGGATCGTGCGCACCGCGTCGAGCCCGTCGTCCCCGCCGGCCAACGCCAGCGACGGCTCGTGCCGGTATTCGGGCGGCAGCTCCGCCATCGCCATCGCGGCGACGTAGGGCGGGTTGCTGATGATGAGGTCGTACGACTTCTCCGACAGGTTGGCGAACAGGTCCGAGCGGATCAGGTTGATCCGGTCGGCGAGGCCGTAGTCGCTGACGTTGCGCTGGGCGACGGCGAGCGCGTCCGACGAGATGTCGACGGCGTCGACGTCGGCGTCTGGGTACGCGTGGGCGAGCAGGATCGCGAGGCAGCCGGAGCCGGTGCACAGGTCGAGCGCCGCCTTGACGCTCTCCGGCGCGCCGACGTACGCCGCGATGCCGTCGGGCACGAGCTCGGCGATGAACGAGCGCGGAATGATCACCCGCTCGTCGACGTAGAAGCGGAAGTCGCCAAGCCACGCCTCGCGGGTGAGATACGCCGCCGGAATGCGCTGGTCGATCCGCCGCTCGAGGAGTTGCGCCAGCGCCAGTCGTTCGGGCTGCGTCAGCCGGGCGTCGACGAACGGCTCCAGCCGGTCCAGCGGGAGGTGCAGCGCGTGCAGCAGCAGGTACGCGGCCTCGTCGTAGGCGTTGGTCGTGCCGTGGCCGAACGCGAGCTTCGCCTCGCCGAACCGCGTCACCGCCCAGCGCAGCCAGTCGCGCAGCGTGACGAGGTCGTGCAGCGCCGCCGTCGACATCGTCGTCACCCGGCCGGCAGCAGCCGGTCGAGAATGCCGCGGTAGATCGTCGCCAGCCGGTCGAGGTCCGCGCAAGCGACCCGCTCGTTCAACTGGTGGATCGTCGCGTTGACCGGCCCCAGCTCGACGATTTCGGCGCAGACGTCGGCGATGAAGCGGCCGTCGGACGTGCCGCCGGTGCAGGAGAGGTCGGGGGTGACGCCGGTCACGTCGCGTACGGCCGCGACGACGACGTCGACAAGCCGGCCGCGCGGCGTCAGGTACGGTTTGCCCCAGCCGGTCCATGCGATCGCGTAGTCGAGACCGTGGCGCGAGAGCACTTCCTCGAACCGGCGCTGCAGCGACTCTTTTGTGCTGGCGGTCGACGAGCGGAAGTTGAACGCGATCTCCACCGATCCCGGGATCACGTTGTTCGCCCCGGTGCCGCCGTGGATGTTCGAGCACTGCCACGTCGTTGGTGGAAAGTACTCGTTGCCGTCGTCCCACACCGTCGCCGCAAGTTCGGCGATCGCCGGCGCCGCGAGGAGGATCGGGTTCTTCGCCAGGTGCGGATACGCGATGTGTCCCTGGATGCCCTTGACCGTCAGCGTCCCGGACAGCGAGCCGCGGCGGCCGTTCTTGATCGTATCGCCGAGGACCTCGACCGATGTCGGCTCGCCGACGATGCAGCAGTCGATTCGTTCGCCGGCGGCAGCAAGCCGCTCGACGATGCGGATGGTGCCGTCGACCGCGGGGCCTTCCTCGTCCGAGGTGAGCAGCAGTGCGATCGAGCCGGCGGCCGTCGGTCGCGCCGCGACGAACGACTCGATCGCGGTGACGAATGCCGCCAGCGAGCCCTTCATGTCGGCAGCGCCGCGGCCGTGGAGCCAGCCGTCGCGAACCGTGGCGACGAAGGGATCCGAATGCCAGTCGGCGATCGGCCCGGTCGGCACGACGTCGGTGTGCCCGGCGAAGCAGACCAGCGGCCGCGCGGTGCCGCGGCGCAGCCACAGGTTGGTCACGCCGTTGGCGGAATAAGGCTCGGCGCGGAATCCGAGCGGCGCGAGACGGGCGGCGATCAGCGCCTGGCAACCGGCATCATCGGGCGTGAGCGAGCGACGCCCGATCAGCGCGCGGGCGAGGTCGAGCGTGTCGGCTGGCGCTTCGACGGTTGCGTTCGCAGCGGCAATGTCCATCGGCCAATGGTAACAAAACGCCGGGCATCGCCGCGGCGCGCGCACCGGGTTCCGTGAACTGCCGCGCGGCGCCGTCGGTTCAGTGCGTGCGGTCGAGCATGTCGGGCTCGATCTGCATCGTCCCGAAGTCGCTGCCGCCGCGTCCCGGCGCGCCGGTGCCACCGCTTCCGGGCACGGACTCGACCCGAGCGGTGGGGGCGTTCTGGTTGATCAGCCAGGCAAGGTTGGTCGGCGAGTCGGACCCGGCCATCGCCTCGTCGTAGGAGATCACGTTGTCGAGATAGAGCCGGCACAGCGCCTGCTCGAACGTCTGCGATCCCGGGTACAGCGACTGCTCCATTGCCTCCTTGATCTGGGTGATCTCGCCGTTCTTGATCAGCTCGGCGATCAGCGCCGTGTTGAGCAGGATCTCGACCGCCGGCTGCAGGTCGCCGTCGCGGTTGCGCACGAGGCGCTGGCAGACGATCGCGCGGAGGCCGATCGAGAGGTCGGACAGGAGGCCCGAGCGCGCGTCGTACGGGAACAGGTTGATGATCCGCGACAGCGCGTGATAGCTGTTGTTCGCGTGCAGCGTGGCGAGGCACAGGTGCCCGGTCAGCGTGTGCAGCAGCGCCTGCTGCATCGTCTCGCGATCGCGGATCTCGCCGATCATGATGAGGTCCGGCGCCTCGCGCAGCGCGTTGGCCAGCGCGATCTGGAAGCTCTGCGTGTCGACGCCGATCTCGCGCTGGTTGACGAGGCTCTGCTTGTGCTCGAACAGGTACTCGATCGGGTCTTCGACGGTCAGGATGTGGCCGGACCGGTTCGAATTCCGGTAGTCGATCATCGCCGCCAGCGTCGTCGACTTGCCCGAGCCGGTGGCGCCGGCGATCAGCACCAGCCCGCGCCGCTCGCTGACAATGTTGAGCAGCACCGGCGGCAGCCGCAGTTGCTCGAAGGTCGGGATGTGACTGCGGACGAAACGGATGACGAGCGAGATCGTCCCCCGCTGGCGGAAGATGTTGATCCGGAAGTTGCCGACGGCGCGATCGAGGTGCGAGAGGTTCATCTCCATCTCGTTCTCGAACTCGCGCGCCTGCTCCTTCGACATCAGCTCGTACGCGATCCGGCGGACCGTCTCGACGTCCATCGGCTGCGTCGAGATCGGGGCGACGACGCCGTTGATCTTGATGTTGATCGGGGCGCCGCAGGTGATGAACAGGTCGGAAGCCTGCTTTTCGGCCATCAGGCGGAACAGGCGGTCGAGGTACATGTGGGCGTTCCTCGTTAGAATGTCGGGGCGGCACCGGAAGCTCATCCGGCACCGCGATACTTCATGATAATGTCATGAATCGACGGGCAGTTCCAGCGGACGCGGCAGTCGCCGGCACGGGGCCGGGGAACGCGACATTGTCCCGCCGGAAACGACCGCCCCCGTTCCAACCCCCAACCTAAGCAACTTTCATGCTCGCAATCATCGGTGGCAGCGGCCTGACCCGCCTTTCGAGCCTGGCGGTCGCGCACCGCGAAGTGGTGCGCACGCCCTATGGCGAACCGTCGTCGGCGCTGCTGTTTGGCCAGATCGCCGGCCGCGACGCTGTCTTCCTTGCCCGCCACGGCCACGGGCACACGATCCCGCCACATCGCGTCAACTACCGCTCCAACCTGTGGGCGCTGAAGAACCGCGGCGCGACCGCGGTGCTCGCCGTGGCGTCGGTCGGAGTCATCCGCGGCGCCGGTCCGGGCGACCTCGTGCTGCCGCACCAGCTCGTCGACTACACGCACGATCGCGAAGCGACGTTCTTCGACGGCGGCGACGGGAAGGTTGTCCACATCGACTTCACCCACCCGTACACGCCGGGCCTCCGCACGACGTGCCTCGCCGCAGCGGCCCGCGCCGGCATCGCACTCGTCGACGGCGGCGTCTACGGCGCGGTGTCGGGACCGCGCCTCGAGACGGCGGCGGAGATCGACCGGATGGAACGCGACGGCGCCACGCTCGTCGGAATGACCGGGATGCCGGAAGCGGCGCTCGCGCGCGAGGTCGATCTGCCCTATGCGTCGATCTGCGTGGTCGTCAACCACGCCGCGGGCCGGGGCGACTCGGCGGAGCAGGTGTCGATGGACGGCATCATGAAGGTCCTCGAGCGTGGCATGGAGAAGGTGCGTTCGCTGCTCGAGCACGCGGCGCCGATGGTCGACGGAGTCGCCCGGTGAACCGCGACGTGCTGCGGATGGGCGATCCGCGGCTGTGGCAACCGTCGGCGCCGGTCGAGGGGTTCGGCACTCCCGAACTCGACGCGCTCGTCGCCGACCTGCGCGACACGATGGCGGCGCAGAATGGCGCCGGCCTCGCGGCGCCGCAGATCGGCGTGCCGCTGCAGGTCGTCATCTTCGGCGTCGAGGCGAACCCGCGCTATCCCGATGCCGACCCTGTCCCGTACACCGAGCTCGTCAATCCGGTGCTCACTCCGCTGTCCGGAGAGATGGAGGAGGGCTGGGAGGGTTGCCTCTCGGTGCCGGGCCTGCGCGGCGTCGTCCCTCGCTACGCGCACCTGCGGTACGAAGGCTTCGATCCGGCCGGGCGGCCGATCCGGCGCGATGTGTCGGGCTTCCACGCCCGCGTCATCCAGCACGAGTGCGACCACCTGCTGGGCATCCTCTACCCGATGCGGATGCGCGACTACACGCGATTCGGGTACACCGACATCCTGTTTCCGGACGTCGAGGGCGAGGAGTAGCGCGGGTCAGAGCCGGAGCTGCTCGTAGAGCGCGGTCTCCAGCCGGAGCAGCGCGTGCTCGTCGTGCAGCCGCGCGCCGTCGATCAGGAACACGTCCTCGGCGCGCTCGCCCAGCGTGTTGATCCTCGCGCTGGCGACGTTGATGTTGGCGGTGGCGAGCGTGTAGGCGATGCGCGCCAGCAGGCCGGGCCGGTCACCGGCCACGATTTCGAGGATGTAGTGGGTGCCCTTGTCGTCCGGGAAGATCCGCACTTCGGGCGACAGCGGAAAGTGCCTCAGGTGGCGGCTGATCCGGCCGACCGTCGGCGGCTGGAGCGGCGGTTGCTGCTCGAGCAGCTCCTTCAGCTCGAACTCGATCAACTGGATCGTGTCGCGGTACGACCCGTGCGCATTCGCCGGATCGTGGACGGCAAACGTGTCGAGCGCGTAGCCGTGGCGCGTCGTGTGGATCTTGGCGTCGAGGATCGACAGCCCGCGGCGGCCGAAGAAGCCGCAGATCCGCGCGAACAGATCCTTCTGGTCGGGCAGATAGACGAGCACCTGCAGGCCGGCGCCGTCGCGGGCAAGCCGGGCGCGGACCACCGGTGCCGGCCGGTCGACGCGGAAGTAGAGGTGCCGCGCGTGCCACGCGATCTCGTCGGCGGAATGGCGCTGGAAGTACACGCCGTCGACCTTGCTCCACAGCGCCTGCTCGGCGTCGTCGCGGATCGCGTACAGCCGCAGCAGCCGCCGCGCGTCGGCCAGCCGCTCCTCGAGGCTGTCGGCCAGCGTCGCGCCGCCGGCGGCGGCAGCCAGCCGTTGCCGCGTCGCCTTGAACAGGTCCTCCAGCAGCCGCGCCTTCCACGCGTTCCACACTTTCGGGCTGGTGCCGCGGATGTCGGCGACGGTGAGGATGTACAGCGCGACGAGCCGACGCTCGGTGCCGACCTTGGCGGCGAACGCCGCGACGACGCCGGGATCGGTGATGTCCTGCTTCTGCGCGGTCGCCGACATCGTCAGGTGCTGCGCGACCAACCATCCGACGAGGTCCGTGTCCTCGCGGTCGATGCCGTGGGCGCGGCAGAACCGGCGCGCCTCGCGCTCGCCCAGCGCCGAGTGGTCGCCGCCGCGACCCTTGGCAATGTCGTGGAACAGGCCGGCGAGATAGAGCACTTCGCGGCGCTCGAAGTCGGTGATCAGGCGCGAGCACAGCGGATATTCGTGCGCGTGCTGCGGCTCGGTGAAGCGGCGCAGATTGCGGATCACCATCAGGATGTGCTCGTCGACGGTGTAGACGTGGAACAGGTCGTGCTGCATCTGCCCGATGATGCGGCCGAACGCAGGGAGCGCGTTGCCGAGGATCCCGTACAGGTTCATCCGCCGCAGCTCGTGCGTCAGGCCGCGCCGCTCGCGGAAGATCTGGAGGAAACGGGCGCGGTTTTCGGGATCGCGCCGGAACGCGGCGTCGATCCGGTCGCGGTCGCGCCACAGCGCGCGCAGCGTCCGCGCCGACATCCCCTTGAGTTCCGGGTGCCGCTGCATCGTCAGGAACGCGTCCAGCATCGCCGCCGGTCGGCGCTCGAACAGCGTTTCGTCGCGGATGTGCAGCAGCTCGTCGATCGCGCAGAACTCGTCGCTGATCGGCACCGGCTCGACCGAGATCGGCAGCAGCCGCGCGTGCAGGTTCTGCAGCAGGATCACATTGGCCTGGCGGACGAGCTTCGCCGCCCGGTAGTAGCGCTGCATCAACTGCTCGCTCGCCCGTCGCGTCGGCGTGTCGGCGAGTCCCAGCTCGCGTGCCAGCGCGTTCTGCTGGTCGAACACCAGCCGGTCCTCGCGCCGTCCGGCGAGGTAATGGAGCCGCACCCGCATGGCGCCGATGATCCGTTCCTGGCGCGAGACGGAGCGTGCCTCCTGCATCGTGATCAGTCCCGCCTTCGCCAGCTCGCGCCACGACCTGCCGAGGCCCGCCGCGCGAGCGATCCAGATCACCGTCTGCAGGTCGCGCAGCCCCCCCGGGCTCTCCTTGACGTTGGGCTCGAGGTTGTACGCGGTGTCGTGGTACTTGAGGTGCCGCTGCTGCTGCTCCAGCATCTTGGCTTCGTAGAACGCGCGCACGTCCATCCCGACGGCGAACGCGTGGCGGAACGCGCCGTAGAGGCCGCGCGCGCCGGCGAGCAGCCGATGCTCGAGCAGGCTGGTGCGAATCGTGACGTCGGCAGCCATCTCCGCTTCGCACTCGGCGACCGTCCGCACGCTGTGCGCGGTCTCGAGGCCGATGTCCCACAACGTGCCGACGAAACGCTCGACGAACGCCGTGCCTTCCGCGTCGAGCGCGGCCGGCAGCAGAATCAGGACGTCGACGTCCGAGTGCGGAAAGAGCTGCCCGCGGCCGTAGCCGCCGACGGCGACCAGCGCGGCGCCGGGCGGCGCGCCGAGGACGGACCAGACGCCGGCCAGCGCGCGATCGACGAGGCGCGCGTGACCGCGCAGCAGCTTCGGCGTATCCGGCCGGCCGTAGAAGGCTGCCCGCAGTGCGGCGCGGCCGGTCCGCAGCTCGTCGCGCCACCGCGACAGCGCAAGCGCCGAAGTGTCGGTCGCGACGGGCGTGGCGGTGGTCATCGCGCGGCGCGCGCCGAAGGTCAGGCGGGCGGCGGCGGAGCGCCGGCCGACACGGTGAGCACCTCGTGGCCGGCGGCGGTGACGAGCACCGTGTGCTCCCATTGCGCCGACAGCGAATGGTCGGCGGTGACGATCGTCCAGCCGTCGCCCTTGCTCCGGATCCCGGCGCGGCCGGCGTTGATCATCGGCTCGATCGTGAAGATCATCCCCTCGACCAGCTTGAGGCCGGTCCCGGGCCGGCCGTAGTGAAGCACCTGGGGCTCCTCGTGGAACTGGGCGCCGATGCCGTGGCCGCAGAACTCGCGGACGACCGAATAGCCCTGGCCCTCGGCGAACCGCTGGATCGTGTGGCCGATGTCGCCCAGATGCGCGCCCGCCTTCACACTGCGGATGCCGCGCCACATCGCGTCGTACGTCGTCTCGACGAGGCGGCGGGCCTGGATCGACGGCGGCCCGACGAAGAACATCCGGCTGGAGTCGCCGTGCCAGCCGTCCTTGATGACGGTGACGTCGATGTTGACGATGTCGCCGGGCTTCAGCGTCTTCTCGCCGGGGATCCCGTGGCAGACGACGTGGTTGACCGACGTGCAGATCGATGCCGGATACGGCGTGTGGCCGGGCGGTGCGTAGCCGAGCGTCGCCGGCACGACGTGCTGGACGTTGATCTGGTGGTCGTGCGCCAGCCGGTCGAGCTCGCCCGTCGTCACGCCGGGCTGGACGTGCGGCGTCAGGAAGTCGAGCAGCTCGGAGGCGAGGCGGCCGGCGACGCGCATCTTCGCGATCTCGTCCGGCGTCTTGAGGCGCACCGACATCGGCGTCACGCGCGGAGCAGTTCGTTGATGCTCGTCTTCGATCGCGTCTTCGCGTCGACCTGCTTGACGATTACCGCGCAATAGAGGTGGCAGCCGCCCTCGGCGGACGGCAGCGAGCCGGCGACGACGACGGACCCTGCCGGCACCCGGCCGTAGCTCACGGTGCCGGCCGCGCGGTCGTAGATCTTGGTGCTCTGGCCGATGAACACGCCCATGCCCAGCACCGAGTTCTCCTCGACGATCACGCCCTCGACGACTTCGGAGCGGGCGCCGATGAAGCAGTTGTCCTCGATGATCGTCGGGCCCGCCTGCAGCGGCTCCAGCACGCCGCCGATGCCGACGCCGCCGGACAGGTGGACGTTCTTGCCGATCTGCGCGCAGGAGCCGACGGTCGCCCAGGTGTCGACCATCGTCCCTTCGTCGACGTATGCGCCGATGTTGACGTACGAAGGCATCAGCACGACGTTTTTCGCGATGAAGGCGCCGCGACGCGCCATCGCCGGCGGCACCACGCGCACGCCCGCCGCGGCGAACGCGGCGTCATCGTAGCGCGCAAACTTCGTCGGCACCTTGTCGTAGAACCGGAACGGCGCGCGATCGGGGGCCGGCCCCATCGCCACGCTGTCGGCGAGCCGGAACGACAGCAGCACCGCCTTCTTGATCCACTGGTGGACCGTCCATGCGCCGCCGATCTTCTCGGCGACGCGCAGGCGCCCGGCATCGAGTTCGGCGATGACGTGGGCGACCGCGTCGCGCACCGCGGCGGGTGCGTTCGCGGGGGAAAGCTCGGTTCGCGCGTCCCACGCGCGGTCGATCGTCGATTGCAGTTCGGTGGTCAAGGGTCCGCCCGGCAAAAAACGCGATTTTACCGCGACCGGGCAGGATGCCGCCTGCCCGAAACGAAAGGCCGCCCCGGGGCGGCCTCGACGACCCTGCACCGCGTGCGACGTCACATCGCCTTGAACCGGTGCGCGAACGTGCGGCTGACCGTGAGCTTCTCGGGACGGCCCTTGAGTGTGATGACCGGCTGGTCGCGCCAGTCGCGGTCGACGCGCGCGATCGCGCGCAGGTTGACGATCGTCGCCCGGTGGATCTGCCAGAACGAGTCGGGATCGAGCGCTTCGTAGAGCTCGCGGATCGGCTTCCGGATCAGCGCCTCGCCGTCGGCGGTGACGACCTTCGTGTACTTGTCCTCGGCCTGGAAGTAGACGACGTCGTCGACGGCGATCATCTTCATCGCCGCGCCGAGCGACGCCCGGACCCAGCGCAGCGGCTCCGGCCCGGCTTCCCTCGCGGCAAGCCTCGCCAGCAGCTCGGTGAGGTCGAGCGGCGCCATCGCCAGCCGCGTCTTCAGCCGGGCGACAACCTTGGCGATCCGCACCGGGGTCGGCGGCTTCAGCACGTAGTCGACGGCGCCTTCGTCGAACGCGGCAACCGCGTATTCGTCGTAGGCGGTGACGAACACGACGTGGCATCGCGGCGCGATCTCGCGGGCGACGTCGAGCCCGGTCTTCACCGGCATCCGGATGTCGAGGAAGGCGACGTCGGGGCGAAGCGACGCTGCCAGCACCAGCGCTTCGTCGCCGTTGGCGGCTTCGCCGACGACGACGAGCTCCGGCCACGCGTCGGCGAGGCGGGCCTTGAGCTGCGCGCGCAGCAGCGGCTCGTCCTCGGCGATCAGCGCGGTCGGCATCGGCGGCTCAGGCGGCGGACGGGATCTCGATCGTCGCCCGGGCCCCGCCGGACGCCACGTCTTCGAGCGTGAAGCGGCCGCGCGATCCGTACAGCGCGGCGATCCGCTCGCGTACATTGGCCAAGCCGACGCCCTGGCCGGGCCGCAGTGGTGCGGCCCCGAGGCCGCGCACCGTGTCCGTGACGTCGACGCGCAGCCGGTTGCCGGCCTGCGTCGCCTCGATCCGCACGTTGCCACCTGCCGCCTGCGGTTCGAGGCCGTGCTCGACCGCATTCTCGACGACGGAGATCAGCAGCACCGGCGGGAACGGCTGCGCGCGCAACGCGTCCGGGACGTCGATTGCGAACGCGAGCCGCGGCCCCATCCGCATCTTCAGGATGTTGAGGTACGCCTCGACCATCTCGAGCTCCTTGCCGAGTGTGGTCGACGACGAGCGCAGTTGCGGCACCGCCGCGCGCAGATACCCGAGCAGGTGCCCCAGCAGCCGTGACGCCTGCGGCGGGTCGGTCTCGGTCAGGTACTGGACCGACGCCAGCGTATTGAACAGGAAATGCGGCTCGACCTGCGCCTGCATCAGCTTCAGTTCGGCCTCGACGGCCTGCTTCGCCAGCAGGTGACGTTCGGACTCGCCCTTGAGCAGTGCCGCCTGCGTCTTCGCCTCGCGCCGTTTGACGTAGAAGAAAAGGCCGACGAAGAGGCCGTTGATGTAGCCCCACAGCACGTTCTGGGCGAAGAAATGCGCACGCTCGCGGACGTAGTCGAACGAGTAGCCCTTGACCAGGATCGTCAGCGTGACGCCGATCAGCGTGCCGATCGCGACCGCGATCAACAGCCGGACGAGCGGCCGCGGCTTGTCCCATGGCGCAGCGATCGCCACGCAGAGGGCGATCGAGAACCCGTAAATCTGGACGGTGACCAGCGGGTGCCAGAACGGCCGCGCGTCGTCGATCCACAGCACGCCGGCAATGCCGGTGTTGATCGCCGCGATCAGCAGGATCGTCGGCCACGAGCAGCGCAGGCCGCGCACGATGCGCGCGAGCACGCCGGGCGACGACGGGAGGGCAGCGGCGGTCATGATCCGGATTCTAGTGTGCGCCGCCGGCGCCGCGGCGCATCGCGACGGAACGCCCCCGGATCCGACAGGCCGGACCCGGTCGGCGCGAGCCGGACCCGGCCGACCGGGGAGGTCAGCCCCCGCGCCGGGTCAACCGCCGCGGGCGAGGGTCACGATTCGGCCAATTGCCTCGGTGCAATCGGCCAGCGGGGCCACCAGGGCGATCCGGATGTAGCCCCGGCCCGGGTTCTCGCCGTGGGCGTCGCGGGCGAAGTAGCTGCCCGGGAGGACGGTGACGGCGTGCTCGGCCAGCAGCCGCTTGGCGAACGCCGCGTCGTCGCCGGGGGTCCGCGCCCAAAGGTAGAACGAGGCGTCGGGCATCGTGCACGGCAGCGCCCCGGCGAGCCTCGGCTGCAGCGCCGCGAACTTGGCGGCGTACGCGGCGCGGTTGGCGACGACGTGCGCCTCGTCGTTCCACGCGGCGATGCTGGCGGCGGCGACGGCGGGCGACATCGCCGAGCCGTGGTAGGTCCGATACAGCAGGAATGCCTTCACCAACGCGGCATCGCCGGCGACGTAACCGGAACGAAGGCCCGGGGCGTTGGAGCGCTTCGACAGGCTGCCGAACGACAGCAGGCGCGGAAATCCCGTCCTCCCGAGTGCGTGCGCAACGGCGAGCGCGCCCACCGGCGGCCGCGATTCGTCGAAGTAGATTTCCGAATAGCATTCGTCGGCCGCGATCGCGAAGCCGTGGCGGTCCGACAGCTCGAACAGCGTTTGCCATTCGGTGGCGGTCGTCACGCGGCCGGTCGGATTGTCGGGCGAGCAGACGTAGACGAGCTGCGTGCGCGTCCAGACGTCGTCAGGAACGTCGCTCCACGCCGGCGCGAACCCATTGGCGGCCACCGCATTGACGCACCACGGTTCGGCCCCGGCGAGCAGCGCGGCGCCCTCGTAGATCTGGTAGAACGGATTCGGCATCACCACGGTTGCGCCCGGCCGGCTCGCGTCGACGACCGTCTGCGCGAACGCGAACAGCGCCTCGCGGCTGCCGAGCACCGGCAGCACCTGCGTCGCCGGATCGAGCGCCGCAAGCCGATGACGACGGACGAGCCAGCCGGCGATCGCCTCGCGCAGCGCGGGCGCACCGATCGTCATGGGATAATGCGCGAG
>JBDTVU010000034.1:0-27882 GCA_040007035.1 Betaproteobacteria bacterium
ACCACGTCGGCACGCTGGTCCACGCGTCGCGCGCGCTCGACGTCTACACGGCGGCGCCGACGCTCTTCCTCGCCAACGACCACACCGGCCACACCGAGCTCTGCTCGCTCTTCCTCGACCAGGGCTTCCGCCACGCCCGCAACGGGCCGCTGCTCGCCAAGAGCCGGTTGCTGTTCATCGCCGAGTTCGTCGACCGCTTCGCGCCGAAGGTCATCGCCGAGCTGCGCGGCAAGCTCGACGCCGAGGGGAAGAGCCCGTTCTGGGAAGGACTCGGCCGGCACTTCTTCGCGATGGAGTACTCGACTGCCGACTACCTCACCGGCATCGGCCAGAAGTCGTTCGTCGCCGAGCTGATGCCGCGTCACCCGGTGTACGTGAACCTGCTGCCGGAGGCCGCGCGCGCCGCGATCGGCGAGGTCCACGCCGACACCCGGCCGGCGCGTGCGCTGCTCGAGCAGGAAGGCTTCCGCTACGAGGGTTACGTCGACATCTTCGACGCCGGCCCGACGCTCGAATGCTTCCGCGACAACGTCCACGCGATCCGCCAGAGCGAGGTGCTGACCGTCGAGATCGGCGAGGAGAACCCGGTCCCCGACAGCCTGACCGACGACGTGCTGTGGCTCGTCGCCAACCGCAAGTTCGCGGAGTTCCGCGTGATCCTCGCCCACGCGCCACCGCGCGTCGACCGGCTGGCGCTGCTGCCCTGGGCTGCCGCGGCGCTGGGCGTGACCGAGGACGACACGGTGCGCGCGGTGCCGCTCGCGCCGCGCGACCGATGACCGTCGTCAACTTCGACGGCATCCCGGGGCCGACGCACAACTACGCCGGCCTCGCCCGCGGCAACCTCGCTGCCGAGCGCAACGCCCGGCAGGTCGCCGATCCGCGCGCGGCCGCGCTGCAGGGGCTCGCCAAGATGCGCGCGCTGGCGGCGTGGGGCGTTCCGCAGGCGGTGCTGCCGCCGCACGAGCGGCCGCACGTCGGTGCGCTGCGCGCGCTCGGTTTTTCCGGCAGCGACGCCGACGTCATCAATCGCGCCGCCCGCGACGCGCCGCAACTGCTCGCCGCGTGCTCGTCTGCGGCGGCGATGTGGGTCGCCAACGCGGCAACGGTGAGCCCGTCGGCCGACACCGATGACGGCCGCGTCCATTTCACGCCGGCGAACCTCGTCAGCCACTTCCACCGCGCGATCGAAGCGGAGACGACGACGCGGGTGCTGCGCGCGATCTTCGCCGACCCGACGCGCTTCGCCGTCCACGATCCGCTGCCGGCCGCGCCACAACTGGGCGACGAGGGCGCGGCGAACCATACGCGCTTTTCGACGTCACCCGGCGCGCCGGGCGTCGAGTTCTTCGTCTGGGGCCGCGCCGCGTACGACGCAGCGGCCCCGGCACCGCAGAAATATCCGGCGCGGCAGACGCGCGAGGCGGCAGAGGCGATCGCGCGCCGGCACGGCCTCGATCCGGCGCGGACCGTGTACGCCCAGCAGCGGCCGGACGCAATCGACGCCGGCGTGTTCCACAACGACGTGATCGCCGTCGGCGAAGAGACGGTGCTGTTCTGCCACGAGCGCGCGTACGTCGACCAGCCCGCGGTCCTCGCGCGTCTCGCCGCGACGGTCGGCGCAGCGTTCACGCCGATCGTCGTCCGCGAGTCCGACGTGAGCCTCGCCGATGCGGTCGCCACGTATCTGTTCAACAGCCAGCTCATCGCCCGCCCAGACGGCCGCCTGCGACTCGTTGCACCGGCCGAGTGCCGCGAGCACCTCGGCGTGGCCGCGTATCTCGACCGGCTGCTCGCGGCGAATGACCCGATCGCCGATCTGCTCACGTTCGACCTTCGCCAGAGCATGAGGAACGGCGGCGGCCCGGCGTGCCTGCGGCTGCGCGTCGCGCTGACTGACGCCGAACGCGCGTCGCTGGGCGCGCGCGTGTTGCTCGACGACGCGCTGGCGGCCGAGCTCGACGTCTGGATCCGCGCGCACTACCGCGACCGCGTCGCGCCGGAGGACCTCGCCGACACCGCGCTGCAGGACGAATCGCGGCGCGCGCTGGACGAGCTCACGCGGATCCTGCGGCTTCCTGCCGTCTACCCGTTCCAGTTCGGCTGACGATCGCCCGTCGGCACCGCGCCGGTCAGTCGCCGGCGACCGCGGGCAACTTCACGTGCTGCCGCACCGGCGACCAGAGGACGGCGGCGCCCGCGAGGACGAGCGCCAGCACGCCGATCACCAGCAGCGTGTTGCGCAGCCCGATCACCGTGGCCAGCGCGCCTCCGGCGAGCGATCCGAGCGGCGCCGCGGCGACGGTCAGGAACCGCATCGTCGCCGTCATCCGGCCGAGCAGCCGGTCCGGCGTGATCGCCTGCCGCAGCGCGAGGTAGTTGATCCCGTACAGCACGGCACCGAAGTCGAACACCGTCATCGCGACGCCGAGCAGGATCGTCGCCAGCCACACCGGGCCGCCGATCAGGCCGAACGCCTGCCACCCGAGCGCGGTCAGGATCAGCCCGTGGACGATGACCGGCCCGACGCCGAAGCGCGCCGACAGCCGCTCGGCGGACGACGCGGCGATCACGCAGCCGACACCGCCGGCCATGTACGTCAGGCCGATCGCGCCGGCCGACAGTCCGAGATCGCGGGTCGCGAACAGGATCAGCACGGCGAGCTGCATGTGGTGGAGGATCTGCCACAGCCCGGCGAGCCAGGCGAGCCCCAGCAGCGTCCGGTTCCGCCAGACGAGCTTCAGCCCCTCGCCGATCTCCTGCCACACGCGGCCCTTGCCGCCGGCGGGCCGCGCGACGTCGTTCGGCGCGTGGATCCGCCGCAGCATCAGCGCCGAGACGAAGAACGTGAACGCGTCGAGCGCGATCGCGAACGGCGCCGTCAGCCACTGGATCAGCAGGCCCGCGGCACCGGGGCCGACGAGCCCTGCCGACGTCTCGCCGAGCGTGATCTTGGCGTTGGCTTCGACCAGTCGCCCGCGGCCCGCCATCTGCGCGATCAGCACCTGGTACGCGGCGCCGCCGACGACGTTCTGCACGCCGCAGAAAAAACCCACCGCGTACAGGATCTCGATCGACAGCGTGTGCGTGAACGCGGCGACGGGGATCGCCAGCAGCGCGAGCCCGCGCCCGACGTCGGCGGCGATCACCACCGGCAGCTTGCGCACGCGGTCGAGCAGCACGCCGGCGTGCAGCGACACCAGCGCGAACGGCAGCGTCTCCAGCGCGACCAGCACGCCCATCTGCATCGGCGTCGCCGCCAGCATCACCGCTGCGGTCAGCGGCAGCGCGAGGTTCGTGATCTGGGCGCCGAACGACGTGATCGTCATCGACGTCCACAGCCGGATGAAATCGGGCTGGCGCCAGAGGCCGCCGAAGTGGCGTCCGAGTTTTTGCAACAGGTCCTTCATGATCGTGCCTGTTTCCCTTTCGTGGCCCGGCAATGCCGGAGCGCGCCGCAACGGGCGGCGAAAAAGCGGAACAGGCGGGTGTTGCGAGGACTGCGAGTGCTGCAAGGAACCGGTCCCGCCTGCTGCCTGGCGGGGAGCTCCGGCCAGGCGATTACCGCATGACGCCGCGGTTCATCGGGCGCGAGGCGGTGCGGTGCGCCATGCCCGGCAGCCATTCGATCGTAAGGCTGCCGGCGACGCGCGCGACCACCCCGGCCGCGACGGCGGCGGAGAGCGGAATGTGGATGTGCGCGTTGTACATGGGGCCTCGATGGCGTCGTGTTGTTATGACGATCAGTCTACGCCGGCGGCGCACCCGCAGCAATCGGTCGCGCCGCATTTCGAGCCGTCCCGCCGACCGTCTGTCGCGGCGGCACAACGCAGCGCCGGAAATCCGCTGCGCCGCAGCGACGTCGATGTGCGTACCCGCAGCGCGGTCGGACGGCGTCAGCGGCCGGCCTGCCGCCGCGCGAGGTCGACGTCGAGGTACTTCCAAGGGTGTTCGAGGTAGATGTGCTTCGAGTACCCCTGCACCCATGGCCGCACCAGCGTGCTCTCGACGCGGTAGACGCCGAGGTCCCACGGCGTGTAGGCCGCGGCGATTTCGGCCATCCGCGCAAACAGTTTGTTGCGCGCCGCGCCGTCGGGCAGCCCGCGCGTGCGCCGGTACAGCACGTCGTACTCGGCGTTGCGAAAGCGCGCGTAGTTCGACTTGTCGATGTTGGGGCCGTACAGGAGCTGCATGAACGCGTCGCCCTCGCCGTACAGCGTGATCCATCCGACCTGCCACATCTGGAGCTGCCCGACGCGCCCCATCTTCAGCAGGTCCGGCCACTTCTGCTTGACGAAGTCGACCCGGATGCCGATTTCCCTCATGTTCTTGACCCACAGCTCGTCGCGCTCGCGGTCGCGGCCCGACGGCGAGCTGCCCATCATCAGCGTCAGCGGCCGGCCGTCGGGCAATTCGCGGAAACCGTCGCCGTCGCGGTCGACGTAGCCGAACTTGTCGAGCAGCGCGCGGGCGAGCTTCGGATCGCGCCGCACGCCGACGTCGAGTCCCGGCTGGTGGCCCTTGACGCCGGGCGGGATCGGCTGCGTCGCCGGCATCGCCTGTCCCTGGTACCAGACGGCGGCGAGCGCGCCGATGTCGAAGCCCATGACGATCGCCCGCCGCAGCGCGATCTTCTCCGGCGTGTAGCCGCCGACGACCGGATCCTCCATGTTGAAGTACGCGTAGAACAGCGACGGCTGCGTCTCGCGGTGGAGCGTGACGCCCTCCTTCGCGTACTCGGGCCGCAGCGTGTCGACGCCGGCGATCGCCCGCGTGATCAGGTCGTACGGGACGTTGACGTAGTCGAGCTCGCGGCTGTCGAACGCGAGGAATTGCGGGTTGGACTCCTCGATGATCGAGATCTCGACGCGGCCGACCTGCGGCAGCCGCTTGCCCTTCATCGCCGTCGCCAGCGCGCGGGTCGCCGCACTCGCGCCATCGGGCGCGGCCGGGAAGTACACCTCGCGGTAATCCGGATTCGCCTCCAGCACGATCTTCTGGCCGCGCCGCCACTGCACGACCCGGTACGCTCCGGTACCGACCGGGTTCGCCATCACCCAGCCGCTGCCGTCGCCGTAAGCCTCGACCACCTCGCGCGCGATCGGCGCCATCGGCGTCTGCGACAGGTAGCCCTGCATCACGAAGTCCGGCTCGACCAGCGTGAGCCGCAGCGAGTAACGGTCGAGCGCGACGAGCCCTTCCATCGGCGCGTCGTAGTCGAATTTGCCGGTCGCCTTCGCCTTCGCCGCCGCAGCGTCGCCGCCGACGATCTTGCCGTCGAGGTACCACGAGAACGGCGAGCGCACGCGCGGGTCGATGAGGCGCTTCCACGCGTAGACGAAATCGGCGGCGACGAGCTCGCGCGGCTTGCCCTTCCACACCGGGTCGTCGGCGAAGCGGATGCCGGGCTTCAGCCGGATCGTCCATGTGCGCCCGTCGGCGGAGACCTCCGGCATCGCCGCAGCGACGTTGGGCACGAACCGGTACGGCCGCGCGAGGTAGTCGAAGCTGTAGAGCGGCTCGAAGATCGCGCGCTGCACGTGGTCCGAGTAGTAGTCCTGCGACGCCGCGGGGTCGAAGCCGGTCTCGGCGATCGGGAACAGCACGCGGATCGTCTTTGCCGGGTCGGCCCAAGCCGGCGCCGCCGCCTGCGCGACGACGACGCCCGCGGCGAGCGCGATGCCCGCGGCAATGCAGGCGGCGGCAACGCGGAACGGGCGGCGCGACAGCTGCATCATGCTACCTGCCGGCGGCGCTGCGCCGCGCGACGTCGACGTCGTAGTAGCGCCACGGATGGCGGTCGAACGCGTTGTACTTGTAGCCGCCGATCCACGGCCGTACGAGGACGTTCTCGTAGCGGTACGCGTGGAGATTCCACGGCGCCTGGATCGACACCAGCTCGCTCATCCGCTGCATCAGCTTCGCTCGCGCCGGACCGTCCGTCATCGCCCGCGCCTGCTCGTACAGCCGGTCGAATTCTGGCAGCCTGAACCGCGCGAGGTTGGAGAAGCCGGCATTGGGGCCGTACAGCAGCCCGAGGAAGCCGAAGCCTTCGGGCGTCGTGTTGATGTTGCCGAGGAACCACATCTGCAACTGCCCCAGCCGCGCCGCCTTCAGCAGGTCGGCGAACTTCTGGTTCTGGAACTCGACGCGCACGCCCACCGCGTTGAGGCTGCGCTGCCACAGCTCCATGTACTGCCGGTCGAGCGCGTTGGTGCCGGCGGCGATCTTCAGCGTCAGCAGCGTGCCGTCGGGCAACTCGCGCCAGCCGTCGCCGTTGCGGTCAACGTAGCCGAAACGGTCGAGCAGCGCCCGCGCGCCGGCGGGATCGTACTTCGCGCTGCCTTCGAATTTCGGGTTGTGGCCGCTGACGTTCGGCGGCACCACCTGCGTGGCCGGAATCGCCTGATTCTGCCGCAGCACGCGGATCTCGTCGCCGACGTTGTACGCCATCCCGACCGCCCGCCGCAGCGCGACCTTGTCCGGCGTGTAGCCGCCGACGACCGGGTCCTCCATGTTGAAGAACGAATACGTGATCGCCGGCTGGATGCCGCGCGCGAGTGCGATCCCCTGTTGCGCGAACCGCGGCTTCAGACGGTTGCCCGGATCGAGGACGTTGTCGACGAGATCGGGCGGCACGGCGAGCAGGTCGAGGTCGCCCTGCTCGAACGCGAGCAGCCGCGGATTGGACTCCTCGATGACAGAGATCTCGACCCGGCCGGCGAGCGGCAGCTTCTTTCCGCGAAGCTTCGCCAGCAACGCGCGATCCTCGGGCGCCGTGCTGTCCGGATATGTCTCGTCGCGGAAGCCCGGGTTCGCTTCGAGCACGATCTTCTGCCCGCGCCGCCACTCCGCCAGCCGGTACGGTCCGGTGCCGACCGGATTCGCCATCACCCAGCCGGCGCCGTCGCGGTACGCCTCGACGACCTCGCGCGCGATCGCCGCCGACCCGACTGTGGTCAGGTTCGACAGCAGCTCGTAGTCGGCGAAGACGAGGCGGATGCGGATCGTGTAGCGGTCGATCGCCTGAAGCCCCTCGATCCGCGCGTCGTAGTCGAATTTCCCGGTTTCCTTCGCCTTCGCCGCCACCGCGTCGGCGCCGACGAAGCGGCCTTCGAACATCTGCAGCGAATTCGACCGCATCGCCGGGTCGAGCACCCGCTTCCACGCGTACACGTAGTCGGCCGCCGTCACCTCGCGCCGCACGCCCTTCCACACCGGGTCGTCGGCGAAATAGATTCCGGGCCGCACCCGGATCGTCCACGTGCGGCCGTCGGCCGAGAACTCCGGCATCGCTACCGCCGTGTTCGGCACCAGCTTGTACGGTCGCGCGAGGTAGTCGTAGCGGTAGAGCGGATCGAAGATCACGCGATTGACGCTGTTCGAGTATTCGTCGCCGGCGGCCTGCGGGTCGAAGCCGGTTTCGGCCGCGGGGAATGCGATGTGCAGCACCTTCGCCGGATCGGCAGCGCCCGCCGGCGCAGCGAGCGAAATGCACAGCGCGGCGGCGACCGCCAGCGTGGGCAGCCGCGTCATCGCGCGGCCTACAGCAGCTTCTCGATGTCGGGGGCGAGGCTCGCCGGCTCCGCATTCGGCGCGTAGCGCTCGATGACGTTGCCCTTGCCGTCGACGAGGAACTTGGTGAAGTTCCACTTGATCGCCTCGGAGCCCAGCAATCCGGGCTTCGCCTTCTTCAGGTACTTGTACAGCGGCGCCGCGTCGCCACCGTTGACGTCGACCTTGGCGAACAACGGGAACGTCACGCCGTAGTTGACCTCGCAGAACGACGCGATCTCGCCCTCGCTGCCCGGCTCCTGCGCGCCGAACTGGTTGCAGGGGAAGCCGAGGATTTCGAATCCCTTGCCGTGGAGCTTCCGGTACAGCGCCTCTAGGCCCTTGTACTGCGGCGTGAACCCGCATTTGCTCGCGGTGTTGACGATCAGCAGCACCTTGCCCTTGTACCGGTCGAGCTTGACGCTCTTGCCGTGGATGTCGTCGACGCTGAAATCGTACAGGCTGGCCATGGAAACCTCCGCTGGGAATGCGCGCGATTATGCCTCCGGTCCGTGCCGGGAGCGAGAACCGGCCGCCCCGAAGCCTCCACCCCCCGGCGTTCGGATCACGAACACGTCGCCCGCGTCCATCGCGACGGCGCAGGTCGCGCCGAACTCCTCGCGCGTGCCGTCGCGCCGCTCCACCCAGTTGCGGCCGAGGGCGCCCGGCGCCCCGCCGGCGACGCCGAACGGCGGGACGCGACGATGGTTGGCAAGCATCACCGCCGTCATCGGTTCGAGGAAGCGGATCCGGCGTTCCGAGCCGTCGCCGCCGCGATGGCGACCTGCGCCGCCGCTGCCGTGCCGGATTGCATACGAGTCGAGACGCACCGGGAACCGCCACTCCAGCACCTCCGGATCAGTCAGCCGCGAATTGGTCATGTGCGTCTGGACCACGCTCGTGCCGTCGAAATCGGGACCGGCGCCGGCGCCGCCGGAGATCGTTTCATAATACTGGTACGTCGCGTTGCCGAACGTGAAGTTGTTCATTGTGCCCTGCGACGCCGCGAGCACGCCGAGCGCGCCGTACAGCGCGTCGGTGACCGTCTGCGACGTCTCGACGTTGCCGGCGACCACCGCCGCCGGCCAGCGCGGCGCCAGCATCGAGCCTTCGGGGATCACGATCGTCAGCGGCTTCAGGCACCCGGCGTTCATCGGGATCTCGTCGTCGACGAGCGTGCGGAACACGTACAGCACGGCCGCCTTGCAGACTGCCGATGGCGCATTGAAATTCGTCGGTTGTTGCGCGCTGGTGCCGGTGAAGTCGATCGTCGCCTCGCGCTTGCCCTTGTCGATGCGGATCGTCACGACGATCCTGGCGCCGCTGTCCATTTCGTACTCGAAGTGGCCGTCGGTGAGCACGTCGAGGACGCGCCGCACGGCCTCCTCGGCGTTGTCCTGCACGTGCTTCATGTACGCACGGACGACCGGCAGCCCGAAGTGCGCGACCATCTTCGTGAGCTCGGCGGCGCCTTTCGCGCACGCCGCCACCTGCGCGCGCAGGTCGGCGACGTTCTGGTCGACGTTACGCGACGGATAGCGGCCGCCAGCCAGGATCGCGCGGATCTCGGCGTCGAGGAAACGCCCCTCGGCGACGAGCATGACATTGTCCAGCAGCACGCCCTCCTCGTCGACGTGGGTCGAGTCGGGCGGCATCGAGCCCGGCGTGATGCCGCCGATGTCGGCGTGGTGGCCGCGCGACGCGACGTAGAATTCGGGCGCGGCGCCGTCGAGAAATACCGGCGCGATCACCGTGACGTCCGGCAGGTGCGTGCCACCGTTGTAGGGCGCGTTCAACACGAAGACGTCGCCGGGTCGCATCGTGTCCCGGCGCCGGTCGATGATCGTCTTCACGCTCTCGCCCATCGAGCCCAGGT
This sequence comes from Betaproteobacteria bacterium, assembly GCA_040007035.1. GTDB lineage: Bacteria > Pseudomonadota > Gammaproteobacteria > Burkholderiales > Casimicrobiaceae > CAIWHR01. The sequence goes on from JBDTVU010000034.1 coordinate 9,431, forward strand.
GGACCGGCATGTGCGGCGCGTTGGCGATCAGGTTGCCTTCGGCGTCGAACAACGCGCAGGAGAAGTCGAGCCGCTCCTTGATGTTCACCGAGTACGCGGTGTTGGCGAGCGTGACGCCCATCTGCTCGGCAATCGCCATGAACAGGTTGTTGAACACCTCGAGCAGCACTGGGTCGGCGGTGGTGCCGATCGCGTGGATGCGCGCCAGCGCTTCGACGCGCTCGAGCACGAGGTCGCCGCGATCGGTGAACGTCGCCCGCCAGCCCGGCTCGACGACGGTCGTCGCGTTGTCCTCGCGGATCACCGCGGGTCCGGGCACGCAATCGCCCGGCCGCAGGTGATCCCGATCGTAGACGGCGGCGTCGCGGAATGCGCCGTCGGTGTAGACGCGGTTCGTCCGGATCGGCGCCAGCGGGCCGTTGCGCGGCGCGAACGCCGGCCGCGTGTCCGCCACCGAGTGCGTCCGGCCCACCGTCTCGACGGCGACCGCCTCGATCACCAGCGGCTTGCCCGGCATCAGGAAGCCGTACTGCGCGCGGTACCGGCGCTCGAATTCGGCGACGACCGCGGGCACCGGCGCGACGCCGACTTCGAGCGTCGTGTCGGTGCCTTCGTACTTGAGGTGCAGCGTCCGCGTCGACGCGATGCGCCCCGGCGCGATCCCCTGCGCGGCGACGTCGGCGCGTGCCGCGGACTCCAGTGCCTCGAACGCCGGCCTGACCGCCGCCAGCGCATCGTCGGTCAACCGCGCCTCGACCGCCTGCTGCTTCAGCGCCCGGACGTCGGCGAGCCCCATCCCGTACGCCGACAGTACGCCGGCGAACGGGTGCAGGAACACCCGCGTCATCCCCAGCGCGTCGGCGACGAGGCAGGCGTGCTGGCCGCCGGCGCCGCCGAAGCAGCACAGCGTGTATTCGGTGACGTCGTAACCGCGCTGCACCGAGATGTGTTTGATCGCGTTCGCCATGTTCTCGACGGCGATGCGCAGGAAGCCGGAGGCGACCTCCTCGGGCGTGCGCGCCGTGCCGGTCTTCGCGCCGACGTTGGCGGCGAGCGCGGCGAACTTCGCCCGGACGACCGCAGCGTCGAGCGGCTCGTCGCCTTTCGGCCCGAACACGCGCGGGAACAGTTCCGGGTCGAGCTTGCCGACCATCACGTTGCAGTCGGTGACCGTCAGCGGACCACCGCGGCGGTACGACGCCGGACCTGGATTCGCGCCCGCCGATTCCGGGCCGACACGAAAGCGCGCGCCGTCGAACGTGCAGATCGAGCCGCCGCCCGCGGCGACGGTGTGGATCCGCATCATCGGCGCGCGCAGCCGGACGCCGGCGACCTCGGTGTCGAACGCGCGCTCGTACTCGCCGGCGTAGTGGGTGACGTCGGTCGACGTGCCGCCCATGTCGAAGCCGATGATCCGGTCGAAGCCGGCCTGCCGCGACACCTCGACCGCGCCGACGATGCCGCCGGCCGGCCCCGACAGGATCGCGTCCTTGCCCTGGAACAGGTGCGCGTCGGTGAGGCCGCCGGAGGATTGCATGAACTGCAGTCGGACGCCGGCCGCCCTGTCGCCGCTGGTGAGGTCGCGCTCGACCTCCCCGACGTAACGCCGCAGGATCGGCGACAGGTACGCGTCGACGACGGTCGTGTCGCCGCGCGACACCAGCTTCATCAGCGGGCTCACCTCGTGGCTCACCGACACCTGCGCGAAGCCCAGCTCGCGCGCGAGCGCCGCCAGCGCCTGCTCGTGCCGCGGGAATCGATAGCCGTGCATCAGCACGATCGCGACGGCCGCGATGCCGTCCGCGCGCGCGGCGGCGAGGTCGCGCCGGGCCGCGGCGAGGTCGAGCGCAACGACGATGTCGCCACGAGCTCCGATCCGCTCATCGACCTCGATCGCGCGTTCGTAGAGGAGCGACGGCAATTCGATGCGACGGACGAACAGCTTCGGCCGGTTCTGGTAGGCGATCCGAAGCGCATCGCCGAAACCGCGGGTGATGACGAGCGCCGTGCGCTCGCCCTTGCGCTCCAGCAGCGCGTTGGTGGCGACCGTCGTGCCCATCTTCACCGCATCGATCGTCGCCGGCGGGATCGGCGCGCCAGGGGCAAGGCCGAGCAGCTCGCGAATCGCGTGCACCGCCGCGTCGCGGTAGCGCTCGGGATTCTCCGACAGCAGCTTGTGCGTCGTCAGCGACCCGTCGGGCCGGCGCGCGACGACGTCGGTGAACGTTCCACCTCGATCGATCCAGAATTGCCAGCCGTTCGTCGTCGCCATCGCGCGCTCGCGTGCCCGCCGGTCGGCTACGCGCCGGCCGCCGCCGACCGCAGGAATGCCGGCAACTCGCGCCCGATCCTTGCCACGACGCTGGCCCATTCGCCGGCTTTCGGTTGCCGCCACAGCCGCGCCGTCGGGTACCACGGACAATCGTCGCGGTGGAGCAGCCAGCGCCAATCGGGCACGTGCGCCAGCATGATCCATGCCGGCCGGCCCATCGCACCGGCCAGATGCGCGACCGACGTGTCGACGGTGATGACGAGGTCCATCAGCGACAGCAGCGCGGCGGTGTCGGCGAAATCGGCGAACTCGCCTTCGTAATGGGTGATCTCCGGATGCGCGGCCAGCACCGCGCGGTCTTCGGCGCGCATCTCCGTCTGCAGCACGACGAACTGCGCAGGGAGGCCGAGCAGCGGGCGCAGCGCGGCGAGCCGCGACGAGCGGTTGCGATCGTTGGGCTGCTTCGCATTGCCCGACCAGACGAGGCCGACGCGCGGTCGCGTTCGCGGACCCATCCGGGATTCCCACTTGCGGATCAGCGCCGGCGCAGCGACGACATACGGGACGGCCGCCGGAATCGCGTCCTGCCGGGTATCGAACGCGAGCGGCAGGCTCAGCAACGGGCAATGGAAGTCGTGTTCGGGCAGCGGATCGCCGCGGGCGATGACGTCGACGCCGGCCATCCCCGACAGCAGCGCCATGAGCGGCCGTTGCACCTGCAACACGACGCGGGCGCCGCGCGCGGCGGCGAGCGGCGCGTAGCGGCAGAACTGCAGCGTGTCGCCGAGCCCGAATTCCGGATGCAGCAGCAGCGTGCGCCCGGCAATGTCCTCGCCTCCCAGCCACAGCGGGCGGTCGAACGGCGGGTTGTAGTCGGCGACGGCGGGCGTCTTCCATCGCCATTCGAATTCGCGCCAGCCGCGGTCGAAATCGCCGAGCAGCAGCCGGCAGACGCCGTCGTTGTAATGCGCCTCGGCGTAGTCGGGGCGCAAGTCGATCGCACGCGCGTAACTCGCCAGCGCGTCGTCGTAGCGCTGCAGCTCCTGCAGTGCGGCGCCGCGGTTGTTCAGGGCTTCGGCATCGTCGGGTGCGAGCGTCAGCGCGCGGTCGTAGCAAGCCAGCGCTTCGCGGTGGCGGCGCAGCTCGTGCAGCGCATTGCCGCGGCCGACGAGGATCGCCGCGGACTCGGCGCCGAGTGCACGCGCCCGGTCGTAGCTCGCGAGCGCGTCCTCCCAGCGCTCGGCCTCGAGCAACGCGCCGGCACGGTTCCTCAGCGCGTCGACGAATTCCGGCTGCGCGGCGAGCGCGAGGTCGTAGCTCGCCAGCGCATCGTCGATGCGACCGAGGCCCTGCAGCGCGGCACCACGGTTGTTGAGCGTCCCGGGATGATGCGGCAGCAGCGCCAGCACGGCGTCGTAGCTGGCGACTGCGTCCTCGAAGCGGGCGAGGCGCTGCAACGCGGCACCGCGGCTGTAGAGCGCTTCGGCGAAATCCGGCTTCAGGGCAACCGCACGTTCGTAGCTCGCCAGAGCCTCGGCGTTGCGGCCGAGGCGGGAGGCCTCATTGCCGCGCTGGCAGTGAAGCTCGGCCGATTCCGCGCCGGGGGCCGGCGCGGTGGGGTTCGGTCCGGCGGGAGGGCCTTCGGGACGCATGTGGGGCAGATCGGGCGTACGCCGGGATCGCAAGGACGCCGGCCGACGGTTCGGGCTGCGATTATACGGCGGCGGTGAAGGCCGCGGTCGGCCTTCCGGTCTACGACGCGGCGCACCTGATCGGCTGGTTCCACGCCGGCGTCACCGGCACGCCGATCCGCCACGCCGCGCGCGATTTGTGGTAAAAATCGGCCGTCGTGGCGCCTGCCGCCGCCGTCCCTTCCGATGTCCGTCTCCCGTCAGGAGAATCCGATGACCCGCCTGTCCGCCGTCGCCGCGTTCGCGGCCTTCGCCCTCGCGCTGCCCGCCGCCGCGCAAACGAAATGGGATATGCCCACCGCCTATCCGGCGACCAACTTCCACACCGAGAACATCCAGCAGTTCGCCGCCGACGTCGACAAGGCCTCCGGCGGCAAACTGAAGATCCAGGTACACGCGAACGCGTCGCTGTTCAAGGCGCCGGAGATCAAGCGCGCGGTGCAGGGCGGCCAGGCGCAGGCCGGCGAGATCCTGCTCGTCAACTTCGAGAACGAGGATCCGCTGTACGGCACGGACGGCATCCCGTTCCTCGCGACGTCGTACGCGGAGTCGCTGAAGCTGTACAAGGCGTCGAAGAAGGCGCTCGACGCGCGGCTGGCGAAGCAGGGGATGAAGTTGCTGTTCGCCGTGCCGTGGCCGCCACAGGGCATCTACACCAAGCGCACGCTCAATTCGGCCGCCGACATGAAAGGTCTCAAGTGGCGCGCGTACAGTCCGTCGACCTCGAAGATCGCCGAGCTCGTCGGGGCACAGCCCGTCACCGTGCAGGCGGCCGAGGTGTCGCAGGCGCTCGCCACCGGCGTCATCGACTCGATGATGACGTCCGGCGCGACGGGCTACGACTCGAAGACCTACGAGCACGTCAAGAACTACTACGACACGCAGGCGTGGCTGCCGAAGAACGCGATCATCGTCAACCAGAAGGCGTTCGACGCGCTCGACAAGCCGACGCAGGCGGCGCTCGTCAAGGCCGCCGCCGACGCCGAGACCCGCGGCTGGAAGCTCTCCGAGGAGAAGAACGGCTGGTACGTCGAGCAGTTGAAGGGCAAGGGAATGAGCATCCTCAAGCCGTCCGAACAGCTCACCGCCGACCTGCGCAAGGTCGGCAACTTCATGCTGGCCGAGTGGCTGCGCAAGGCCGGCGACGACGGCCGCAAGGTGATCGACGCCTACCGCGCGATGTGATGGCGCGATGACGCCGCGCCGCGCCCTCGATGCGCTCTACGACGCCGCCGGCTACCTGGCGGCGTTGTTTTTGGTCGGAACGCTCGCGATGGTGCTGTTGGGGATCGCCGGACGCTTGCTCAATTTCCACGTGCCGGGCACCGACGCGTACGCCGGCTACTGCATGGCCGCGGCGGGATTCCTCGCGCTCGCGCACACGTTCAAGCGCGGCGAGCACATCCGCGTCACGCTGATCCTCGAGCACGTCGGTGCGAAGGCGCATCGGGGGCTCGAGATCTGGGCGCTGACCGCCGCGACGCTGCTGGCGGGGCTGTTCGCGTACTACAGCGCGCGGCTCGCCTTCCAGTCGTGGCAGTTCAACGACATCTCGACGGCGAACGACGCCACCCCGCTGTGGCTGCCACAGCTCGCGATGGCGGCGGGCACGATCGTGCTGCTGATCGCGTTCGTCGACGAGCTGGTGCTGGAGCTGCGCGGACGACGGCGCGCCACCGCGCCGGCGGCGGCACTACACAACGAATGATTGCCGCCCTGCCGCCGTGGACGCCCTGATCACCGCGCTCTTGATCGTCGCGCTGTTCGCGCTGCTGGGCAGCGGCGTCTGGATCGGCCTCGCGCTGTCCGGCGTCGCGTGGCTGGGGATGGAACTGTTCGCGTCGCGGCCCGCGGGCGACGCGATGGCAGTGACGATCTGGGGCTCGTCGTCGTCGTGGACGCTGACCGCGCTGCCGCTGTTCGTCTGGATGGGCGAGATCCTGTTTCGCACGCGGCTGTCCGAGGACATGTTCCGCGGCCTGGCGCCGTGGCTCGAGCGCGTGCCCGGCCGGCTGCTGCACACCAACATCATCGGCTGCACGATCTTCGCCGCGGTGTCCGGCAGCTCGGCGGCGACCTGCGCGACGATCGGCAAGATGACGCTGCCGGAGCTGAAAAGCCGCGGCTACCCCGAGGACATCACCGTCGGCACGCTGGCCGGCGCCGGCACGCTCGGCCTCCTCATCCCGCCGTCGATCATCATGATCGTCTACGGCGTCTCGGCCAACGTGTCGATCGCGCAATTGTTCATCGCCGGCGTGATTCCCGGAGTCCTGCTGGCAACGCTGTTCTCCGGCTACATCGTCGTCTGGGCGCTGCTGCACCCGGACGCGATTCCGGCCGCGACCGAGCGGACGACGGTGGCGCAGAAGATCCACGCGTCGCGGCATCTGATCCCGGTCATGCTGTTGATCGGGGCAGTGCTCGGTTCGATCTATGTCGGCGTGGCCACCGCCACCGAGGCGGCGGCGTTCGGCGTCGTCGGCTCGCTCGTCATCTCGGCCGCGCAGGGATCGCTGACGCGGGCGACGTTCACGCACAGCCTGCTCGGCGCGACGCGGCTCTACTGCATGATCGCGCTGATCCTCGCCGGCGCCGCGTTCCTGACGCTGGCGATGGGTTACATCGGGCTGCCGCGGCACCTCGCCGAGTGGATCGGCAGCCTCGGCCTCTCCCCGCTCGCGCTGGTCGTCTCGCTGATGGTGTTCTACATCGTGCTGGGCTGCTTCCTCGACGGCATCTCGATGGTGGTGCTGACGATGGGCGTGATCCTGCCGTCGGTCGAGGCCGTGGGCATCGACCTCGTCTGGTTCGGCATCTTCATCGTGCTCGTCGTCGAGATGGCGCAGATCACGCCGCCCGTCGGCTTTAACCTGTTCGTGCTGCAGGGGATGACGAAGCGGCAGATCACGTGGATCGCGAAGAACGCGTTGCCGATGTTCGGGCTGATGGCCGGCGCGGTGCTGCTGATCTGGGTGTTTCCGCAGATCGTCACCTTTCTGCCGCAGCAGATGAAGCTGGGGTGAGCCGGTTCCGGGGCGACGCGAAGATCCTGCGATGAGCGAGCGCGCGGCATACGCGGCGATGATGCGCACCCCGTTCGCGGTGCTGGGGATCCGCACCGGCGGCGCGGCCGTGACCGGGATCGAATTCCTGCCGCGCTCGGAACGCCCGCGACCGCCCGCCGACGCCCTCGCCGCGCGCACGGTGCGCCAGATCGAGCGCTGGCTCGACGATCCCGAGTTCCGCTTCACGCTGCCGCTCGCGCCCGCGGGGTCGCCGTTCCGGCAGCGCGTCTGGCAGGCGCTGTCCGCGATTCCCGTCGGCGAATCGCGCACCTACGGCGAGCTCGCCCGGTTGCTGCACACGGCGCCGCGCGCCGTCGGCGGCGCCTGCGGCGCGAACCCGATCGCCGTCGTCATCCCGTGCCATCGCGTCGTCGGCAGCGGCGGCTCGCTCGGCGGCTTCATGGGCGTCACCGACGGCGACCCGCTGTCGGTCAAGCGCTGGCTGCTGACGCACGAAGGCTACCGTTTCGGCGCCTGACCCCGATGGCCGACGCGAAGCCCGCCGCCGAACTGATCGACACCTTCTGCGACCAGGTGTGGCTGCAGGACGGCCTCGCGCCCGCCTCGCTCGCCAGCTATCGCCGAGACCTCGTGGCGTGGGCGGCGTGGCTCGCCGCGAAGGGGAACTCGCTGCTGGGCGCACAACGCGGCGACGTCGAGGCGTACCTCGCCGACCAGTACGCATCGAAGGCGAAGGCGACGTCGATCGCGCGCCGGCTGTCGTCGCTGCGCCGCTTCTACGGCGTGCAGTTGCTGCAGGGGGTACTGCGCGCCGACCCGACGTTGCGGGTGCGCTCGCCGAAGCTGCCACGCCGGCTGCCGAAGAACCTCGCCGAGGCCGAGGTCGAGACGCTGCTCGCCGCGCCCGACGTCGCGACCACGCTCGGCCTGCGCGACCGTGCGATGCTGGAGACGCTGTACGCCACCGGGTTGCGCGTGTCGGAGCTGACGGGCCTGAAGCTGTCGCAGGTGTCGCTCGACATGGGCGTCGTCCGCGTGCTCGGCAAAGGCAGCAAGGAGCGCCTCGTCCCGCTCGGCGAGGAGGCGATCGACTGGCTCGCGCGTTACCTCACCTCGACCCGTCCGGCGCTCCTCGGCGAAGGCAGGAGCGACGCGGTATTCGTCACCGCGCGTCGTGGCGCGATGACGCGGCAGGCGTTCTGGGCGCTTACCAAGCGCTACGCGGCGAAGGCGGGAATCCCAACGGACCGGCTCTCACCGCACGTGCTTCGGCACGCGTTCGCCACGCACCTCCTCAACCACGGCGCCGACCTGCGCGTCGTCCAGCTCCTGCTCGGACACGCCGACATCACGACGACGACGATCTACACCCACGTCGCGCGCGAACGCCTGAAGCAGCTGCACGCGCGCCACCATCCGCGCGGCTGACGTGACCAAGGAGAAGCATCCGACCACCGCCGCGGTCCGCGTGCTGCGCGCGCACAACGTCGTATTCACGCACCACCCGTACGACTACCAGGCGCGCGGCGGCACCGAGGTGTCCGCGCGCGAGCTCGGCGTCGACGAGCACGCCGTGATCAAGACGCTGGTGATGGAGGACGACGCGCAGCGGCCGCTGGTGGTGCTGATGCACGGCGACCGCGAGGTGTCGACGAAGAGCCTCGCGCGCTTTCTCGGCGTCAAGTCGGTCACACCATGCGCGCCGGCGGTCGCCGACCGCCACTCCGGCTACCAGGTCGGCGGCACCAGCCCGTTCGGCACGCGCCGCGCAATGCCCGTCTACATGGAACGCACGATCGCCGACCTGCCCCGCATCTACGTCAACGGCGGCCGCCGCGGCTATCTCGTCGGGATGACACCTGCGGAGCTGATCCGTGTGCTGCAGCCGGTACCGGTCGACATCGCAGTCGCCTCATCCGGCTGAGTTGCCATCGGCGCGCCCGAGCCGAGGCGCATTGCGGCCGGATTTTGGCGTTCGCTGCCGGAGGCGGTGCGCCCTGCGCAGTCCGATCGGGCGCGCGTAGACTGACGTCGTCGATGGTGGGAGGGCGCGAATGCCGATGGACCGGTTGATCCGAAACCTCGCGTTCGGCATCGCGCTGTGGGGAACGCTCGCACCTCCGGCCGCCAGTGCCGACGCACCGCCGCGGACCCTTCGCGTGGGCATGCCGATTGTCACCGACACGCTCGACCCGGCGCGCTTCGAATCGATGCAGGCGGCGATGCTGATGGCCGGCATCTTCGACACGCTCTACGCGCTCGATCCATTGGCGCGCCCGGCGGCAATCGTCCCGCTCGCGGCGGCCGCGCTGCCCGAGGTCTCCGCCGACTTTCGCACGTTCACCGTCCGCGTCCGGCCCGGCACCTTCTTCACCCCGCACCGCGCGTTCGGCGGCAAGCCGCGCGAGCTGACGGCGGCCGACTTCGCCTACGCGTTCAAGCGCGTCGTCGACCCGAAGATCCGGTCGCAGGGGCTGTACCTGGTGGAGGGCAAGATCGAGGGCCTCGACGCCCTCGCCCAGCGGGGACGGGAGGACGGGCGCGCGTTCGACTACGACACGCCGGTTGCGGGCCTGGTCGTCGTCGACCGCATGACGTTGCGCATCCATCTCAACGCCCCGGACCCGATCTTCCCGTTCCTGCTGACCTCGAGCCTGATGGGCGGCGTCGCGCGCGAGGTGGTCGAATCCGAGGGCGAGGGTTTCGGGCAGCACCCGGTGGGCACCGGCGCGTTCGTCGCCACCGAGTTCGCGCCGGGCCGGCGTCTCGTCCTGACCCGCAATCCGGACTTCCGCCCGCTGCGCGGCGACGATCTGCTGTCGCCGGCGTCGCGCGCGGCAAACGCGTCGCATCCGCTGCGCGGGATGCGACTCCCCGGCGCCGACCGGATCGAGTTCTCGAGCACGCCCGAATCGTCGGCCGAGTTGCTCGCGCTGCGGCGCGGCGAGCTCGACCTCATCTACCTCAACGCGCCCGAGCTCGCCACGCGCGACGGCAAGCTGAAGGCGGAGCTCGCGCGCGACGGGCTGCGTCTCGTCCGCGACACGATGCCGGTTTCGCTGTTGTCGTTCTTCAGCATGCGCGATCCCGTGGTCGGCGGCGATGCGCTGGAGAAGATCGCGCTGCGCCGCGCGATCCAGATGGCGTTCGACGACGACGAATGGATCCGCGTGCTCGACGCCGGTTTCTCGGCGATCCGCCACCAGGTCGTGCCTCCCGGCGTCGACGGCCACCTCCCGGAGTATCGCAACCCGAACCTGTTCAACCCCGATGCCGCCAACGCGCTGCTCGACCGCTTCGGCTACCGGCGCGGCGCCGACCGCTTTCGTCGCAACCCCGACGGCTCGGCGCTGACCGTGCCGGTGATGATCGGGACCTCGTCGGATGCGCGCAAGGGCGCCGAATTCACCAAGCGGATGCTCGACCGCATCGGGCTGCACACTGCATTCGAGGCGATCCCCGGCTCCGACCGCATGAAGCGGATGGCCCATTGCCGGTTCGGCATGGCAACGATGGACTGGGCCCTCGACATTCCCGACGGCACCAATCCGCTGAGCATGTTCTGGAGCAAGGGGATCGGCAGCGTGAACATGAGCTGCTACGCCGATCCGGTATTCGACGCCGCCTACGAGAAGGCGCTGGTGACGCCGCCGGGACCGGCACGCACCGAGCTCTTCCGGACGATGCAGATGCGACTGGACGCCTATGCGCCGATGCGGCCGCGTCCGGTCAGCGACACGCTGCTGCTCAAGCGGGCCCGGGTCGTCGGGCCGTTCGCGACGCTCAACGACTGGCTGCAGGTGATGACGCTGGGCGTCGACCCCGCCGCTGCGCCGGCGCGTTGACGCGCGCGCCAAACGTCGCAGCGCCCGGCGATCGGGCGCCCTACCCCTTGCCGCGCTCGATCTCCACCCCCAGCTCGCGCACGCCCGGAATCGGCGCCAGCTTGGCCACGCGCACCTTGACCCACGGCGCGCCGAACTCGCCCTGCACGACATCTGCGATCGCCTGCGCGAACCGCTCGAGCAACTGGTGCGGATGGTCGGCGGCGAACGCCTGCAGCCGCTTGACGATCGCGGCGTAGTCGAGCGCGTCGGCGAAGTCGCCTGTCGCGAACACGCGGTCGGACGGCAGCGCCAGCTCGACGTCCAGCCGCACCGTCTGCGGAAGCTGCCGCTCCCAGTCGTAGACGCCGATCCGCGTCGACACGCGGAGGTCGTGGATGAAGATCCTGTTCATGCGGCTTTGCTAGAATTCGTCGCGCCATTCTAACCGACGTCCCGAACTCCCTTCCCGCACCGTGCTCGCCTCGCTCGCCTTCGTCGCCGCCGCGTACCTGATCGGCTCGGTGTCGTTCGCCGTGGTGACGAGCAAGGCGTTCCGGCTGCCCGACCCGCACAGCTACGGCTCGGGCAATCCGGGCGCGACCAACGTGCTGCGCACCGGCAACAAGGCGGCCGCCGTGCTGACGCTGGTCGGCGACGGCGCGAAGGGCTGGCTCGCCGTGTTCGTCGCGCAGAAGCTGGGGCCGGCCTTCGCCGTCGCCGACTGGACGGTGCCTGCGGTCGTGATCGCCGTGTTCGTCGGCCACCTGTTCCCGGTCTTCCACCGGTTCGCCGGCGGCAAGGGCGTGGCAACGGCCGCCGGCATCCTGCTCGCGCTGCACTGGCCGCTCGGACTCACGCTCGGCGTGATCTGGCTGGTGATGGCTTATGGATTCAGCATCAGTTCGCTCGCCGCACTCACGGCGGCGGCGCTGATGCCGCTCGGCGCGTTCTACGTGTTCGGCAACACGCTGACCGCGTGGGCGACGGTGCCGGTGTCGCTGCTGCTGTTCTGGCGCCACCGCGGCAACATCCGCCAGCTCCTTCAAGGCAGGGAGCGGCCGATCGGGCGTTAGCCGGTGGCAGGTGCCGTGGGCGCTGCGCGGTTCAGATCGCCGACAGCGACGCGAGGTCCCAGCGCGGGCGCACCGAGAACCCGCCATCGCCGGCAGTCACGGCGGGCAGGCGCAGCGCGCCGACGAGCGCGATCATCGCGCCGTTGTCGGTGCAGAACTCGAGCGGCGGAAAGTACACGCCGCCGCCGCGCGCCGCGACCGCCTCGGTCAGCCGCGCGCGCAACTCGCGATTCGCGCCGACGCCGCCGGCAACGACCAGCCGCGCGTGGCCGGTGGCGCCGAGCGCCGCCAGCGCCTTCGCGACGAGCACGTCGACGATCGCGTGCTGGAATTCGCGCGCGATGTCGGCGCGGCGCGCGTCGTCGAGGATGCCGTCGGCCGCGTCGCGCCGCACGCGCGTCAGCACCGCGGTCTTGAGCCCGGAGAAGCTCATGTCGAGGTCCCCGCTGTCCAGCATCGGCCGCGGCAGCTTCACCGCGCCGTCGCGCCCGGTGGCCGCGATCTGCGCGAGCGCGGGGCCGCCCGGATAGGACAGGCCGAGGAGCTTTGCCGTCTTGTCGAATGCCTCGCCGGCGGCGTCGTCCAGCGTGTCGCCGAGCAGCCGATAGCGGCCGACGCCGGCCACTTCGAACAACTGGCTGTGGCCGCCGGAGACCAGCAGCGCGACAAAGGGGAACGCCGGGCGGGGGTCGGCCAGCAGCGGCGACAGCAGGTGGCCTTCGAGGTGGTGGATGCCGACGACCGGCTTGCCGAGGGCGCAACCGAGCGCCCGGGCTACGCTGGCGCCGACGAGCAGCGCGCCGGCAAGTCCGGGCCCTTCCGTGTACGCGATGCCGTCGAGGTCGGCGAGCGCCGTTCCCGCATCGGCCAGCACCTTCTGCGCGAGCGGCACGACGCGGCGGACATGGTCGCGCGAGGCGAGCTCGGGGACGACGCCGCCGTACGCCTCGTGCATCGCGACCTGCGAGTGGAGCGCGTGCGCGAGCAACCCGGCCGCCGTGTCGTAGACGGCGAGGCCGGTCTCATCGCAGGAAGTTTCGATGCCGAGGACGCGCATGGGGGACCGCGGGAATCGCCGGGCCGTAACGATACACGGAACGACGCGGCGGATCGCCTCTGCCGGCCGAGGGCGTGGTTCAGGTTGCAGGCGGGCGCGAAGCCGGTTATACTTGAAAATTGTCGCAAACTACTTGCAACCCGCTGCAACCTACTGTCGCAACCTGCTGTGTTCTCCAAGGACTGAATTGACATGACCAGCGTTCGCGTTCGCGAAAACGAGCCTTTCGAAGTGGCACTGCGCCGCTTCAAGCGCACGATCGAGAAGACCGGCCTGCTCACCGAACTCCGCGCACGCGAGTTCTACGAAAAGCCGACCGCCGAGCGCAAGCGCAAGCTCGCCGCCGCGGTCAAGCGCCATTACAAGCGTCTGCGCAGTCAGCAGTTGCCGCCAAAGCTCTACTGACGGCGACCGGTCTGCCGCCGGCAGGCGCAATCGAGGGGCGAAGCGATTCGCCCCTTTTGCTTTCCGCGCCGCGGACCACACTCGTCCACGCACCGATTCCGGCCCCCGGATACGGAACCGCAGGGGCACGGTCGCACAGGAGATCCCGATGACGCTCAAGGCGAAGATCACCGAGGACATGAAGGCGGCGATGCGCGCCCACGAGGTCGCGCGGCTGTCGACGATCCGAATGCTGCTGGCGGCGATGAAGCAGCGCGAGGTCGACGAGCGGATCGAGCTTTCCGACGCCGACGTGCTGTCGATCATCGACAAGATGATCAAGCAGCGCCGCGACTCGGTCACCCAGTTCGAAGCCGGCAAACGCGAAGACCTGGCGGCCGCCGAGCGGGCCGAGATCGTCGTCCTGCAGGGCTACATGCCGGCGCAACTGGCCGACGCGGAGGTCGACGCGCTGATCGCCGAGGCGATCAGCGCGACCGGTGCGTCGGGGATGGCGGGCATGGGCAAGGTGATGGCAGCGCTGAAGCCCAAGCTCGCCGGACGCGCCGACATGGGCGCGGTGTCGGCGAAGATCAAGGCCCGGCTCGCCTGCTGACCGGGCGGCGCCCCACGGGCAGGTCGTCCGTCCCGCGACCCGGGCTTTCGACCGCTCCGGCGGCCCTTCCCCTGCGACAAGGGTTGGCTATACTTCACGGGTTCCCTGCCGTGTGTGACGCGTCCGGGCGGCCGTTCGGAACCGGCCGCCCGGGGCGCGACCCGCGTCCCGGGGAATCAGCGTCAAGTCAATGATTCCCAACGATTTCATCCAGACGCTGCTCGCCCGCGTCGACATCGTCGACGTCATCGATCGGTACGTGCCGCTGAAGAAGGCCGGCGCCAACTATCAGGCGTGCTGCCCATTCCACAGCGAGAAGACGCCGTCGTTCACCGTAAGTCCGACCAAGCAGTTCTACCACTGCTTCGGCTGCGGTGCGCACGGAACGGCGATCGGCTTCCTGATGGAGTACGGCAGCAAGCCGTTTCCCGATGCGGTCGAGGAGCTCGCCCGTGACGCCGGGCTCGAAGTGCCCCGGGTCGAGGCGCGACCGGGCGAGGCCGAGCGGCGCGAGCAGGCGCAGGACCTCTCGGCGCTGCTGCTAACGGCGGCGAAGTTCTACCGCGCGCAACTGAAGGATGCGCCGCAGGCCGTCGAGTATTTGAAGGCCCGCGGCCTCACCGGCGCCGTCGCCGCGCAGTTCGGCGTCGGCTACGCGCCCGACGGGTGGCAGCCGCTCGCCGCGGCGTTTCCGAAGTACGACGACGCCGCGCTGGAGACGGCCGGCCTTGTGATCGCCGGCGACGCCGGCAAGCGCTACGACCGTTTCCGCGATCGGATCATGTTCCCGATCCACGACAGCCGCGGCCAGGTGATCGGCTTCGGCGGCCGCGTGCTGGGCGCCGGCGAGCCGAAGTACCTGAATTCACCGGAAACGCCGCTGTTCTCGAAGGGCCGCGAGTTGTACGGGCTGTTCCTCGCCCGCAACGCGATCCGCGATGCCGGCAAGGTCGTCGTCGTCGAGGGCTACATGGACGTCGTCGCGCTGGCGCAGCACGGCGTCCTGTACGCGGTGGCCACCCTCGGCACGGCCACCACGCCGGTTCACGTGCAAAAGCTGTTTCGGCAGACCGACACCGTCGCGTTCTGCTTCGACGGCGACAACGCAGGCCGCAAGGCCGCGTGGCGCGCACTCGAAAATACGCTGCCCGCGCTCGCCGACGGCAAGAACGCCGTGTTCCTGTTCCTGCCGGACGGCGAGGATCCCGACGACTACGTCCGCAAGCGCGGCAAGGCAGCGTTCGAGGCGCTGATCGGCCGGGCGACGCCGCTGTCCGAGTTCCTGCTCTCCGAGCTGTCGGCGCAGCATCCGCCGACGAGCGCCGAAGGACGCGCCGCGCTGGTGGCCGCCGCCCGCCCGCTGGTCGCCCAGTTGACCGCCCCGATCCTGTCCGCGCTGATCCGGCGCCGGCTGGCCGAACTCTCCGGACTCCCGGAAACCGATCTCCGGGCGCTGCTGCAGCAGCCCGGTGCGCACGATCCCAGGCCCCGCGCCGAACCGCCGGGCCGGGCCGGGGACCGCCGGCCGCGCCGGATCGTCTCGACGCGCCGCGCGCCGTCGCTGCTGCGCGAACTGATCCAGGGCCTGCTGCTCCAACCCGAAGCGGCGCGCGCGATGGCGTTGCCGATGCCCTCCGACGGGTCAATCGAGGGGGCCGCACTGGCAGCGCTGGTCGCCTTCTGTCGTGAGGGTGAGTCCCCGCTGACACCGCAGGGCATCCTCCAGCAGTTTTCGGGAACCGCACACGAAATCCTTTTCGTTCAGGCACTTGCAACCGCCGAAGACCACGGCCTGTCCGAGGAGCAGGGGCAGGAGCACCTGAAAGCGGGGCTGGCACGTTACTGGCAGCAGGCGAAGCGCGCCGGCCGGGACGACATCCCCGGCGACGCCGCCGCGCCGACTCGCGAGGAAGGCGAACGGCTGCGCCAACTGGAAATGGTGCGGCGCGGGACGAACGGCGACGGAACGGAACCGGCATCGGGACGCTCGTAACGTGAAGGAATTCGACATCTGCAGGCGAATCGATGTCCACCGGCGTATCGCAATGCCGCCATCGAAACCGACCCGAACTCCGGTCGCGAGGCGCAAAGCGCCGAGCCGACAGTAAACCGCCCGCCATGTTGAAACCGCACGCAAAGCCGAACCCCTGCCGGATTGAACGGCGCGAAAGCGACGCTCGAATCCGGCAAGTTATCCGTCGCGCGGAACGCGTGACGGATAACCAGATGATATAATGCGAGGTTTTCCCGATGATCGCCCCCATCTTCGGGAACATCGGCACCCAACCGCCAGGATGACCATGGTCAAGAAGCACCCGAAGCCCGCCCGCAAGTCGCCCGCGAAGTCGAAGTCCAGGCCCGCCGCGAAGAAGCCGGCAAAGAAGCCGGCGCGTCCCGCGAAGAAGCGGGCCGCGGCAAAGAAACCCGCGCGCCCGACCGCCAGGAAACCGGCCGCGAAGAAGGCCAAGCCCGCCGCGAAAAAGCCGGCGGCAAAGAAGAAGCCGGCCGGCCGAGGCAAGGCCGGCAAGCCGCTCGCGAAGGGCAAGGCGAAGTCGACGCTGAAGTCGACGTCGAAGCCGGCGCCGAAGGCGACGCTCAAGCCAGCGCCCAAGACGACGCTCAAGCCAGCGCCCAAGACGACGCTCAAGCCGGCGGCCAAGGCCGCAGCGCCGCTGCCCAAGGTCGTCGCCAAGGGCGCGAAGCCGGCGGCTGCACCGATCGTTGCGCCGAAAGCCGGTGCCAAGGGCGCGAAGCCGGCGGCTGCACCGATCGTGGCGCCGAAGGCCGGTGCCAAGGGTGCGAAGCCGGCGGCTGCACCGACCGTTGCGCCGAAAGCCGGTGCCAAAGGCGCGCCCGCGTTGGCGCCGGCCGCCGGACACAAGCCGACCGTCGGCGAGATCGCCGCCAGGATCGCCGGCAAGCGCGCCGAGGACGCCGCCAACAAGAAGGGCAAGAACGGCCGTCACGCCGAGATCGCGCCGCGGGTGCTGACCGCCGCCGACGTCGAGGCGCGCAAGCGGCGACTCAAGAATCTGATCGTGCTCGGCAAGGAGCGCGGCTACCTGACGTACGCCGAGATCAACGACCACCTTCCCGACGACGTGCTCGACGCCGAGCAGATCGAGGGCGTGATCTCGATGATCGGCGACATGGGCATCCTCGTGTACGACGAGGCGCCCGACGCCGAGACGCTGCTGATGTCGGAGACGCCGGCCACGGTGCCGGCGGAGGACGTCGAGGAGGAGGCGGAGGCCGCCGTCTCGACGCTCGATTCGGAGTTCGGCCGCACCACCGACCCGGTGCGGATGTACATGCGCGAGATGGGCTCGGTCGAGCTCCTCACCCGCGAAGGCGAGATCGAGATCGCCAAGCGGATCGAGGAAGGCCTGAAGCACATGATCATGGCGATCTCGGCCTGCCCGATGACCGTCGCGCAGATCCTCGACCTCGCCGACCGCATCGCCAAGGACGAGCTCAAGATCGACGACCTCGTCGACGGGCTGATGGACTTCAACGAACAGCTCTCCTCGGTCAACGAGGCCGACGACGAGATCGAGGAGGAAGAGGACGAGGGCGACGCCGGCGCGATCGCCGCCGAGAATCTCGAACGGCTGAAGGTCGCCTCGTTGGAGCGGTTCGCGACGATCCGCCGCCACTACACGCGGATGCTGGGCGTGCTGCAGAAGGAAGGTCACAAGGCGCAGAAGTACCTCGACCTGCAGAAGAAGGTGCAGGCGGAGCTGATGCAGATCCGGTTCGCGGCGCGGCAGGTCGAGCGGCTGTGCGACTCGGTGCGCACCGAGGTCGACAACATCCGCCAGATCGAGCGCAAGATCCAGGACCTCGTCGTCAACAAGGCCGGCATGCCGCGGCCGGAGTTCATCAAGAAATTCCCCGACAACGAGACCAGCCTGCGCTGGATCGACCGCGAGGTCGCCGCGCACCACCCGTACAGCGAGCAGCTCGCCAAGTACCGGCAGGCGATCGTCGAGCAGCAGCAGCGGCTCCTCAACCTTCAATCGCGGGTGATGATCCCGCTGAAGGACCTGAAGGAGATCAACAAGCAGATGTCGACCGGCGAGGCGAAGGCGCGCAAGGCCAAGCGCGAGATGACCGAGGCCAACCTGCGCCTCGTGATCTCGATCGCCAAGAAGTACACCAACCGCGGCCTGCAGTTCCTCGACCTGATCCAGGAAGGCAACATCGGCCTGATGAAGGCGGTCGACAAGTTCGAGTACCGCCGCGGCTACAAGTTCTCGACCTACGCGACGTGGTGGATCCGGCAGGCGATCACCCGCTCGATCGCCGACCAGGCGCGGACGATCCGCATCCCGGTGCACATGATCGAGACGATCAACAAGATGAATCGCATCTCGCGGCAGATCCTGCAGGAGACCGGTCAGGAGCCCGATCCGGCGCTGCTCGCCGAGAAGATGGAGATGCCCGAAGAGAAGATCCGCAAGATCCTCAAGATCAGCAAGGAGCCGATCTCGATGGAGACGC